>NZ_VOQB01000001.1:674047-851806 GCF_009377275.1 Shewanella sp. YLB-07
TAGGCTTGAACTTAACGTGTGGAGCACCAGCGAGTTCGATAGGCTTGAATTTCACGTGTGGAGCACCAGCTAGCTCGATAGGCTTGAATTTCACGTGTGGAGCACCAGCGAGTTCGATAGGCTTGAATTTTACGTGTGGAGCACCAGCTAGCTCGATAGGCTTGAATTTCACGTGTGGAGCACCGGCTAGCTCGATAGGCTTGAACTTCACGTGTGGAGCACCTGTAAGAAGGAGTTGATTAGAGCCGATTGCAGGAGTTTCAAATGCCATTGTAGAAGTTGATAACACAAGGGCGATAGTCGTTGCTAATACTTTAATCATAGTCTTCTTCTCTCAAGTTTTTGTACATCAGTTAGTGAGGTACATGGTCAGTAGGTAGGCCAATTATTATTTTTTGGCACTTGAGAGAATAGTTGCAGTTGTTATGCCATCTTTATCATTTCCTTAAAAGCAATCGATTGTTTTGTTGGGTTTATATGGCTTTTTTGCCATTTTGTACTAAGTCTGGTTCGATGAACTCCTTGTGGAGTAGTTTGGTAAATTCTGCTTCTGATACAGGCTTGCTGAATATAAATCCTTGAATTTCCTCACAGTTAAGCGCTTTTAAAATACTAAGCTGTGAGGCGTCTTCTACACCTTCTCCTACAACTGAGAGCCCCATGTTGTGGGCAATAGTAATAATCGAGTCAACCATCTTAAGATCACGATCGGACTTATCGATATCGTCCACAAAGGCTTTATCTATCTTCAGCGTATGAATAGGGAAACGTTTAAGGTAGGAAAGTGAAGAGTAACCCGTACCAAAATCGTCTAATGCTAGGGTTACTCCCATCTTAGATAGCTGTTGCATCACCTTTATTGCTTTCTCTGGCTCTTTAATGACAGTCCCTTCGGTGATTTCAAGCTCTAAATTCGCTGCCGGAAGCTGAGTTAGACGTAAAATTGACTCGATACGCTGCTGCAGATCGGGTAGAGCGAACTGATATGAAGATAAATTGACTGCCACACGTCCATTGAAGATTCCTTGACTCCGCCATTTTTGTGCCGCGAAGCAGGCTTTTTTCATGACTATGTCGCCAATTTCTACGATCAGGCCATTCTCTTCGGCTAATGGAATAAATTCACTAGGTGGGATCAGTCCTTGCTCTGGGTGATTGAGCCTGACTAGCGCTTCCATACCTGCCATTTTTCCACTTTTAAGATCAATCTTAGGTTGATAGTAAACTTCAAACAGGTCTTCCTTGATACCTTGTCTGATTAGGTTTTCCACTTCCAGTTGTCTAATTGCGTTACGGTTCAGTGATTCTGAGTAGAACTGATAGCGATTGCCACCCGCTGATTTGGCGTGGTACATGGCAATATCAGCTTTACGTAGTAGGGCTTGTTCATTTTGGTCATCTTCAGGGTAGAGGACTATACCAATACTCATGCCAACTACGACCTTGTCTGAGGTCAATTCGAACGGTGTGACGAAGGCTTCGATAACACTATTAGCAATAACCGCACTTGAGCCTATATCTGGATTATCGTCGACGAGGATGGCGAATTCATCACCTCCGAGGCGATAGATACTGGTGTGGTAGGGGACTGCAGTTTCGATGCGTCTAGCGACTTTTATCAATAATTCATCACCAACCTGATGTCCTAGAGAGTCGTTAATTTTTTTGAAGTTATCAAGATCGAGCACCATGAGTGTGTGATGAGAGTCGCGTTTAACCAGGTTACCTAAGGTGACCATCAAACTTGAGCGGTTGGGAAGATTAGTCAGTAGATCGTTGTTGGTTAGCTTTCTAAGCTCTTCCTCTTGCTGTTTACGACGAGAAATATCTGAGAACACGCCTACGTAATGAGATAGTTGCCCCAGTTCATCATAGATAGCATCGACAGTGAGTTCCATCAAGAAACTAGAACCATCCCCCTTAGCGGAATCGACATCGTTACTCCATCGACCTTGTTGATGCAATATAGTACGGATCTGTTCAGAATAGCTATCGGGGTAAAGGTCGAAGTTAAATTGCTCGCCAATAAACTTATCTCTGGGTTTTAAACACAGCTCACAACAGGCTTCATTTACTTCTACAAATCTAAATTCACTGTCTAGAATAAACATGCCTTCTGAAATGTTGGCGATAGCTCGTTCAAAGAGCCTCAACTGTTCTTCGGCATGTTTAAAGTTGTTGATGTTCTTGATGGTACCCGTCATTCGAAGCGGATTATCTTTCTCATCACGTTCGACAATTTTAGCCCGATCTAAAATCCAAACCCAGTCATCGGATTTTCCTTTTACACGATAGGCTGCTTCGAAGTGATCTGACTTGCCATAGAAATGATCATTAAGCGCCGTACTGACACGCTCCTGATCCATGGGGTGAATATTACTCTCTTCGCCTGTTTCACCTGATCTCTGCCCATCCCGAGGAAATTCGAGTGATCCCCAGATATTGGAGCGGTATATCTGTCCGGTTTCAATATCCCAATCCCACATCTCATCACCGCTCCCCCATAAAGAGAGCTTTAATCGTTCTTCAGATTTAGCTATTTGATTTTGAACTTCACGACGCCTGAGTATGGCTTTGACTATTATTGCTGAGGTAATCAATGAAAGCATAAAGTAGACAAATTTAGCTTGTTTTGATAGCCACCAGGGAGGCGTAATGATGACTTTAAGCCTTTTAATGTCGCCTTTTTTACTTAAAAATCGGTCAACAGCATAAATGTTAAAAGTATATTCACCTGGAGAAAGGTTAGTGTATGTTGCTGAATTTACCCCCTTTGACTCAATCCAAGAATCTGATAATCCTTCCATCTGGTATAAAAAATCTATTTCACCAAGATGGTTGCTTGGTGACCAAAATTTAAAAGTGAAAGGGTAATCTGAATACTTCAAGGAAACTTGTTCAGAAATTGAAATTGGTTTTGATAATATACCATCACCTGGAGTTTTTACTATATTGAACACTAGGAGGTCTTCTATTTTTACTTTCGGGGTCGATGTTTCTGATATATATGAATCAATATCTTTTGGTATCAAAATACTGACACCATTTATTCCTCCAAAAATAAATTTATTCTTCCAATATAATGATGATTGAGTATTGTACTCATCTTGACTTCCAATAGTATCATCAAGGATATAAAGGCTTTCTTTATTAATATAAATTACTTCGCCCATAGATGTCGCGATTAACTTATCATTTTCAGACGAGATAGAGAATACTGCAAGATTATTACTGTATATCACTTCGTGATGATTGTTTTCCTTGTTATATACCATTAGGGATTTGGTGGTACCAAAAAAAACTTTGTTAGATGTATTTTTAACGCTGAACACTATGTCATCAGTATAAACTGGTTTTGAATTATCTTTGTTAATCTCAAAAAGTCCACCTTGGCTTGAGACGAAAACTGAATCGTTATATGAAGATATATCAAATATAGGATTCCCTATGTCTACAGGCAATCTATTAATAATAGTGTTGGTTAATGGTTGAACAACTAGTAGTAACCCGTCGGTTGTTCCTGCAAGTATCGTGTTGTTAAATTCATTGAACTTTAAAGCTGAAACAGGATGGTTTGTTAAAATCTCTCTTTCATTGCTCAGTAAATCTATTGAAAATAATCCACTTGTACTGCCTACATAAAGTTTTCTTCTGTAAGTTATGGCAGTTTTTGCGCCAGTTATACTACTATCGTACTTTTTTATATTGTTCGAGCTGTCATAAACAGAAACAATATTTGAATCAGTTGCTATAGTCAGTTTTATATTTTTTTCTTTATTTATTGACCATATGTTATTTGTATTCTCTGAGCTTTTTTTTATTATATTTAACTTTTCTCTTATTTGTATGAAACCCATATTTTGAGTTGATACAAACAAACTATTTGTTTCGGGGAAAACTAGTGGTTTGTCAAGAGTGTAATCTAAATTTGTAATTATTCCTGAGAGTGACGGAGTGAAGTTATAATCGATAGAGTAAAGTTTGTTCCCGATCATTCCGTGAAGAGTCTTTTTTAGAATGAAAATCGTATCAAATTGCATTGGGTTAACTTGGATTATTTTATTTCCTTGGACTGTAGATAATCCGAATTCGCCATTCACGATGATTGTTTCATTGTACTTTAAAATGTTTTTGGAGTTTTTCACTATTATTTTGTTTTCGATTTCATCTATAATATCTCCATTGTAGTTTCTAACCAAATATGCGTTATTGTTTTTTATTATTGTTTTTATCCCATCGAATAAGTCGCTTTCAATAATCGAGTTTATAGAGAAATTATCTTTGTTTATATTTATAATTTTCTTATTTGTACCTACAACTATATTATTTCCAATAATCATTAATGACCATATTGGAAGTTTTTTTGATATTAACTCTTTTGATATAGGTACAAATTTGTCAATAGTTCTATCTAACATCACTAAACCTTTGTCCGTCCCCACCAAAAGGTTACCTTTATTATCAATAAGTAAGCTTCTAATAAATGAGCTGGGAAGACCAGAATAGCTATCATCTGCAAAATAATGTTTGAAATCTTTGCCATCAAAACGGTTTAGACCGTTAAGTGTCCCTATCCAGACATATCCATCTTTATCTTCTACTAGTGATGTCACAGTACTTTGTGATAAACCTTCAGGAACACTGTAAGTGTCTGCATTTAGGAGTATTGAAGCTTGCTTCAGTTCTAGAGGGATTTCATTGCTTGATTCAGATGGTTGATCAATAGCTTGCGCCTGGCCGAAAAGACAGAGGGCCAGTAGGAGGATGGTGATTGTTTTCATAATCGCGTTTGGCATCATTTTTAGTTTGATTATTAGCCAGTAATGCTTAGGCAACAGGGATTTAACCTCACTTTTTCAGAAAGTGAAGACTTTGTCAAAATTTGAAGGAAAATTGTTTAGTGATAATCATTATTGATTAATGCTTGGCTGTTGTTTTATGCCTAATAACCTTCTTAGTTTAACCATAACATCTAGAGTTTCCTTCAAGTTTAGGTGATTTGACTAAAATAGGAGTGTTTTTATGACTTCTCTAATTTGTTGAATAATCCAGCATCGTTTGTGGGAGAGGCGGGAATCTCTTACGGCTCTGAATGTGAAAGATCAATTTCTATCACAAGTCAAAGCTGAGTCGAATTACTATTATGCTATAAGTTTAGCTTAAATTTGAGCTCATAATGCTCAACCGGCTAAATTTAAGTGACTAATTTTAAGAGATTAGTAGCTGAATTTATTTGCTTGAAACTTAAAACTACGCAGATCTGTGATCATGTTGTCCGAGCTTATGCGCTCCTCATGTCTGTGATTGTCGCCTGTGGTGAACAGCACTAACCGATCACAGAGTTTGTTACGCATTTTTTGCATCATAAACTTGATCACATCGGCGCGAGTCAGCTTTTCAATCTCCTTCACGACTAGCTCTCGTTGATTAAAGTCATAATCCTTATTGCCAATGCTAGACCAATAGCGCTGGCCTCGGGTCTTAAGGTTAGCATCGTGTTCCATCACTTGGTTGACAAGTCCTTGTTTAGTTAGCTCCCACTGCTGATTAGTGATCTGCATAACCGCGTAGTTAAAGTCGGCAATAAACTCGTCAATAGCTTCTAGGAGCTGCAAAGGGCTAGATGTTGGTGACTGGATATAAAATATGATACCTGGATAGCGATTAAGTGGTAAGTAGCCAGTACCTACCATATAGCCCAGCTGTCTCTTGGTTCTGAGTTCGTGAAAGAAAGTCGAAGACATGGTGTGGTTCAATAAACTGAACAGGGCCATGGTTTCAGGATTCGATTGAGAAGCTTGATAGTAGATGATGATGCTGCTGTCTTGGTGAGACGCGGTAATTTCACGTAGAACCGTTCCCTTACCCGAAAGGTTAACCAACTCACGGTCTGATTCCCCACTGGGTGATGAGACTAGGGAGAGGATATGATCTAATCGCTTGCCTAGTGCCTTAACTTCTTCGACCAACCAATCGCCGTAGACTAATCCTTCGAGGTGGATTTTTTCATAGAATTTTCTGACGTGTTCATGTAGATCTTCTAAAGTTATCTCTTCTAACTCTTCAGCCATGCGTGATGGCTCATAACTGCGCTTTTGAAGTGTCACCGTTAAACTGGTGAAGATCTGTGAGATTGGCTTAGCTCTGGTTTGGTTATACCAATTTCTCAAAATCTGACGTTTGATTGAATTAAATCGATTCTGAGTAAAATTGCGTTCTCTGGCTTTATTGATCAATAGCGATAACAGGGCTTCTTGTTTACCGGTAAAACCTGTCAGGTGTAAGGTGATACCGCCTTGGTGAGGATAGATGTTGTAACTTAAGCCTGCCACTTCGGCTTGATAGGTATATTCAACCAGATAGTCGAGCAACATCTCAACATAGAGCCTGGTTAGTGCGGCATTTCTGGGAGACGATGCGGCATGTTCAGAATCAAGAGATAGATACATATGGCCCTTAGGGACATTAAACTCATCATCCTTGCGGTGCCAGATCCGATAACCTTCCTCTTGAGAAACGATAATAGGGGTCTTATTCTGACTCTTTTCGGGGCGAGGAATTGAGTCAGATATGATAAATGGATTCGCGGTCGGTAGCTTGAGTTCGGGTCTGATCTGAATATGACTCCAGGACTTGAGCCTCTCATCTGCAATGGGCTTTATCTGATACGGCGTGTGGTACCAGGCAGCTTGCTGCTCCGTATCTAACTCGGGTGCTATGATCTGGATGCGCATATTCGATGGTGTCATCTGTTGCAGTAAGTCTAACGTTTCGCTAACGTTAAGACTGTCCATCTTATAGTCACCATAAACCAAATCTTCCACATCATAATGGTGCATATTGATGCTGAGGTGGCTGGCCAGATCTAATGTTCGAATCTGCTCTTGATACCTAAATGCCAAATTGAGCAGATTCGCCCGCTCTTGATAGCGCCAGTCTTCTAGACCTTGGGTTTTAATGAGCTCGATATATTCAAAAGCGCAGCGAATGACCGTATCCAGGTGAGCGAGTCCTTTCTCCGTAAGCTGAATACTGATGTTGTAATCTTTAAAGTTATAGCCATTGACTCCACCACCGGCAGATAGATTGATAGCAAAACCTTGTTCTTTCAGGTAAGACAGTAGGCTGCCATTACCTTCATAACCCAGTAAATGGCTGATAAAGGTCAGTGGCTTGTGTTTATAGAAAGGATCTATCGCTGGCAAGTTGAACGTGATCGCCACTCGCTTCTGTTCCTTGAGCGGGATGATATGCAGTTGGGTTGTAAGTTGTTCTTTCTGATAAATAGGTACCGCAGGATAGTGCTTCTCGAGTTGGTGATTATTTACTTTGCTGAAATATTGCTCTGCCAGTAATTTAAGTTCATCTAGCGGTCTGGGACCAACCAGGCACAGAGTCATTATATTCGCACTGTAATGGCTGCGATAAAACTCGACGAGCTCCTCTCTCAGAATTGATTCTTCGCCGCAGAGTGTTTTCAAATTTCCCACTGAAAACTTTGAGAAAGGATGCTCAGGGTTGACCGTCTCTTTCTGTACTTGATAGGTTCGACGAATGTCATCCTTAAGCTTTAAACTAAATTCAGACTCTATGGCATGTCGCTCACGATCGACGAGCTCTTCATTAAATAAGGGCGCGATAAAAAATTGGCTGAATCTATCTAACGATTCCTCAAAAACATCGGCATTAATACTGAAGAAAAAATTGGTGTGTTCAGTGCCTGTCCATGCGTTATTGTTACCGCCATGCTGATTAATAAATGCGTGATACTCGCCTGAGTCAGGGAATTTTTCTGTGCCCAAGAAAAGCATATGCTCGAGAAAATGTGCCATGCCGGCCCGCTCAACGGGATCATCGAAGTGACCCACATTGACTACCATAGAGGCTGCGGCTTGGCTCGCTTCCATATCTTCAACCAAGAGCACGGAGAGACCATTGTCGAGTACTAAATGTTGATATCGACGGAGATCATTGGGACTTTTGATTATTTGCAAGGATTCTGACAAGTAGAAGGCTCCGTCTGATATACCAATAGGCTCATATACACAAGTTAACTATGAGGTATCATTAAAAAAATACTAGCTATTTATCGGAAATAAAAAGCGAGTAATACATATTGGTCCCCTTAACCTGCTTTAGCAAGTCTCTATAGGGGCTAAATATTATCCATTTTTAGTCTCGAATTTGAAAGATAGAGAGATCCTAAGTCTATTCGACTAATTAATAACTTAAATAGGGTTTGTGCCGATGACTTTTGCGGCTACAATTGGCATATAACGAGAAAAATGAGTAGCGAGAGTGGTATGCAGCTATTTTTAATGCGTCATGGTGAAGCGAGTTATCAAGCTCACTCAGATAGAGAACGAACCCTAACCGATACGGGGCGATATCACACCTCTGTGATGAGTAACTGGTTGGCCAAAACTGTACTTGAGTTTGATCTGGTCCTTGTCAGCCCCTATTTGAGAGCACAGCAAAGTTGGCAAGAAGTCAGTAAACATTTCCCCGAGCCCAGAAAGTGGTTAGTGCTCGATGAATTGGTTCCATCGGGAACCCCTAGCACTGCTGCGGAGCTCACCTTAGCGTATGCCGAGCAATATAAAGCCGACAAAGTGTTAGTGATTGCTCACATGCCTTTGTTGGGTTACATGGTGAGTGAACTGGTTGCCGGTATCGAGCCGCCTCTTTTTGCTACTTCAGGGGTAGCCTTGATAGATAAGCATAGCGAGTGTGCAACTCTGGTATGGCAACATGCGCCCCACACCATCAGTTAAATACTCTTTGTTACATGCTATTAATTAGCTATATTTAAAAACATTAGGTCTATCTTGTAAGAAAACAGTGGTTCGCTTGACTGTTTTCTTTGTTTGAATATCATACTGCTCGCACCTCGCACCTCGCACCTCGCACCTCGCACCTCGCACCTTTTACCTTCTATAGGGCTCATCGCCAATATCAATAAGCACGAGTAAGGCTGCATCACCTCCCCATTCTTTGGGCGCCTTATGGAAAGCCTTCACATGTGGATGCTGGGCTAGCCACATGGGTATATTCTGTTTGAGGATACCGGTGCCGTGGCCGTGCATGACACAGCAGCAATGAGACTGTTGCTTAATACAGGCTTGAATTAATGCCGCAAGCTCAAGTTTTGCTTCCGACTGACGCATACCATGCAGATCCAAGAGTAGGTCAGGTTGATAATCTCCCCGGCGAAGTCGTTTCAGCTCGAAGCTATCAATATCATCCCGTGACCAACGCATTGGGCCCTCACTGGGCAGGTGAGGTTGATAGGTATCAGAGAAATAGCTGTCGGCATGGAGCTGTTGGGTTTTCTCCTCGATCACTTTCTTATCTTTCTGCTCAGATCTGAAGTGACGCTTATCTTGCTTAAAAGGTTTGATCCCTTTAGTCATAGATGAAAATAGATCTTGCTCATCAGAGGTGTCTTTATTCTTCATGTGTCTATTTTGTAAACCTTAAAATCGTTTGAAGCCGCTGTAGATACTAATAAACCAGTACAAAAGCTAAATCATAGAGATGATCGGCGTTATTCATACTGCTATTTTATTGAATCCGATGCCTTATGAATAGAGTTCAGTTACAATGAAACGGAATAATTATGCTGGAGTGAGTTTTGGATAAGATTTTTGTAGATGAAGCCGTAACTGAGCTACGTACCATAGGTGATATGTTGCGTTGGGGCGTGAGCCGTTTTAATGATGCCAATATTTATTATGGTCACGGAACCGATAATGCCTGGGATGAAGCCATAGCCTTAGTTTTTCATGCCCTTCACCTGCCTGAAGAGCTAGGTCAGCAAGTTATCCACTCTAATCTCACCAGCAGTGAAAAGCATAAAATCGTCGAGCTCATTATTCGTCGCGTAAGAGAACGCCTACCGGTTCCTTATTTGACTAACAAGGCTATGTTTGCCGGGCTTGAGTTTTTTGTCGATGAACGTGTGCTGGTGCCGCGCTCTCCTATTGCCGAGATGATTGCTAACCGTTTCAGCCCTTGGCTCTATAATAAGCAAGTTAATCGCGTACTTGACCTATGTACAGGCAGCGCTTGTATTGCTATCGCATGTGCCTATGAATTTGACGAGGCAGAAGTGGATGCACTCGATATCAGTGCCGATGCACTCGATGTCGCCCAAATCAATATAGAGAGTCTAGGCGTGATGGATAGGGTTTTCCCTATCGAATCAGATATATTCTCTGCGATACCTAAAGGTCCACATTACGATCTTATCGTGTCTAACCCGCCTTATGTGGACGCCGAAGATATCGGTGATATGCCCGATGAATATCAGCACGAGCCTGAGATCGGCCTGGCATCGGGACGTGACGGACTCGATCTGACTAAACGTATTCTGGCAAATGCAGCAGACTACATGACGACAGATGGTTTACTGGTTGTCGAAGTGGGTAACTCTATGGTTCACCTGATGGAGCAGTTCCCCGATGTGCCGTTCACTTGGGTGACATTCGAAAATGGCGGTGACGGTGTGTTTGTTTTGACCCGTGAGCAGCTAGTCGAAAATGAATCATTGTTTGCCATTTTCAAAGACAAGTAATAATCGCGGCTCGACAAGTCTCAATGGGCGCTGGTGATAAAAAAGGCTAATGACGCATAAGTTTTATTTAAGCTTGTCACTTGTTGCTCATTTAAGCTAATCTCGGCTTGTGTACAAATTCAGAGTATTTTTAAACTAGTCAGAGGTTAATAGAGCGGATGTCGGGAAATAGTATTGGACAAAATTTTGTCGTGACAACATTTGGTGAGAGCCATGGTGTCGCATTAGGTTGCATTATCGATGGCGTCCCCCCGGGACTCGAGCTCAATGAAGCAGATATGCAACATGACCTTGACCGACGTCGTCCAGGGACTTCTCGTTATACTACTGCAAGACGTGAAGCCGATGAGGTGCGTATCTTATCTGGTGTATTCGAGGGTAAAACCACAGGCACCTCGATCGGTCTTATGATTGAAAATACTGACCAGCGTAGTAAAGACTACTCCAATATTAAAGACTTGTTCCGTCCGGGACATGCCGATTATACCTACCAGCAGAAGTACGGTTTACGTGATTATCGCGGCGGTGGACGTGCATCAGCACGGGAAACTGCCATGCGTGTGGCTGCAGGTGCCGTGGCTAAAAAATATCTGAAACAAGTTCATGGTATCGAGATCAATGGTTACTTGTCTCAGCTTGGCCCCATCAAGGCCGAAACAATAGATTTTAGTCAGATTGAGCAAAATGCCTTCTTCTTCCCCGATGCGTCAAAACTCGACGCGCTCGATGAATACATGCGAGACCTGAAGAAGAGTGGCGATTCTATCGGTGCCAAGGTATCTGTGGTTGCTACAGGTGTACCCGTTGGTTTAGGTGAGCCAGTATTCGATAGACTCGATGCCGAGATTGCCCATGCATTAATGGGGATTAACGCGGTTAAAGGTGTCGAGATTGGCGATGGTTTCGAGGTGGTAAATCAGAAAGGCTCGGAGCACAGAGATTTGATGTCCCCCGAAGGCTTTGCTTCAAACCATGCAGGCGGCATTCTAGGTGGAATTTCATCGGGTCAACCGATTATCGCTCATATTGCCATGAAGCCGACGTCGAGCATCAGCATTCCGGGTGAGAGCATCAATGCTCAAGGTGAGAAGGCTGAAGTTGTGACTAAAGGCCGCCATGATCCTTGTGTAGGCATTCGCGCCGTTCCAATTGCCGAGGCTATGCTTGCCATCGTATTGATGGATCACCTGCTTAGGCACAGGGCGCAAAATATGGATGTGCACAGCAGCACACCCCAGATAGGTATGCGTTAATTAACATTGATGTGTGCTAAATGAATTCGGGGGCGCCTCTGTTGTATTCGGAGGCGCCCCTTTTGTTTTCTCATAACTACTTATTTTGTTGTTAGCAGCTTAAAATCGATAGCTGCTTTATATAAGAAGCGACATCATGGATCAAACATCTCAAGTCAGTACACAACTACGTTGGATCAGCGCCTGTTATTTCTTCTTCTTTGCCATCTTAGGCGTGATGGTGCCATATCTCGGGGTCTTCTTCGAAAACCGGGGCTTTAATCCTCAGGAGATAGGCTTTCTTCTGGCCATTTTAATGGCCACCCGCATCATAGCACCCAATATTTGGGCCATGGTGGCCGATAGAACTGGCATGCGTGCCCAGCTCGTCAAGTGGGGAGCCGCCGCCGCATCGGTAAGCTATCTGACCTTCTTCTATGATGGCAGTTTTACCTATCTTGCCATCAGTCTGTGTGTCTATACCTTCTTCTGGAATGCTATCTTGGCACAGCTCGAGGTGATTACCTTAGAAACCTTAGGCGAGAATACCTCCCGTTACGGCGCCATTCGCAGCTTTGGCAGTCTGGGTTATTTGGTTTTTGTCGTGGGGGTGGGCTTTGGTATTTCCCTCTGGGGCACTGAGATCTTGCCCTATGTTGGCATGGTGTTATTTATCGGGTTACTGCTCTGTGCGCTGCCTCTACCCTCGGACCGAGCCGTGGTGAAGAAGAAAAGCGATACGCCTAAGCTCACCTTAGATAAAGGGATTATCTGGTTTTTAATCTCGGCAATATTACTGCAGATGAGTGCGGGGCCATTTTATGGATTCTTCGTGCTCTATCTTAAGCAAGCTGGATACACAGAAGCGGTCGCGGGGATTTATGTGGCACTGGGTGTGCTGGCCGAAATATTGATGTTTATGATAGCGCCAAAGCTATTGGGGCGCTTTGGAGTCAAACCTCTGTTAGTGGTCAGTTTAGGTTTTACCGGGATCCGTTGGTTGTTAATGGCATACTTGGTTGATAGTGTTATCTGGCTTGGCCTGAGCCAACTGCTGCATGCCTTTACTTTTGGCTTAGTCCATGCAGCCTCGATACAATTCGTTCATCGCCGCTTCGATGCGAGTCACAGAAGTAAAGGCCAAGCCTTATATGCCAGTCTCAGCTTCGGCGTCGGCGGCGCACTGGGTACTTGGCTGTGCGGCATGATCTGGGGAGACGGCACGGGGGCTTATTTAGCCTGGCTTGCCGCGGCGATTTGTGCTTTTCTCGCGATGTTGACTGCTTATTTTATACCTAAGCAGATCAATAGCAATCAGCACACAGCTTAAAATAGGGTCGCTCTAAAAGAGTCGAAGGTGAGCTTTAAGGTCTAATTTGAGTTATTTCACTCTTATATGTGACCATTTATAGAGTGCATGTTTATCAGACAGAATAAAGGACAGTAAATGGCAATTCGATTTCGTCTGGGGTTAATCATCAACCCTTTCGCAGGTCTTGGGGGCAGCGTTGCACTCAAGGGTAGTGATGGTGTGGCTGAAGAGGCGTTGGCGCGCGGGGCTAAACCTAAGGCGCATTTGCGTATGCAACAGGCACTCGAGGTGATCTTACCCTACCAAGATAAGATTGAAGTGATCACCGCCTCCGGCGACATGGGTGAAGCCTTGGCTAAAGAGATGGGTTTTGATGTCCGTGTCGTGCATCAAGTTTCCGGCAAGAGTGAAGCTAGAGATACTCAGGCTGTGGTTAAACACCTGTTAGATGAAGAGTTAGATTTGCTGCTGTTTGCCGGTGGAGATGGCACTGCGCGGGACGTGTATTCAGTGGCCGATGAAAACATGCCGGTTCTCGGTGTACCAGCTGGGGTCAAGATCCACTCCGGCGTATACGGTATCACGCCCCATGCATCAGGCATGGTGGTTAAGATGTTACTCGATGGTGAGCTAGTTAGCCTGATGAGCGCCGATGTGATGGATATCGATGAGGTGGCTTTCAGAGAAGGCACTGTCAGAGCCAAGCGCTATGGTGAAATGCTGGTACCCGCCGAGCCAAGGTATATTCAAGCGGTAAAGATGGGCGGAATAGAAATCGATGAGTTGGTGCTTAGTGATATCGCCGCCGAAGTCATAGAGAACATGGAAGATGAGCTTTATATCATGGGCTCTGGTAGTACTGTCGCCGCCGTGATGTCTGAGTTGCAGCTTGAAAATACCTTGCTGGGTGTCGATTTGGTGCAGGACAGTCAAGTTATCGGTGCAGACTTAGGCGCCAGACAGTTATTGGATATGACTAAAGATCAGCCAGTTAAGTTAGTGATCACCCTGATAGGCGGGCAAGGGCATATTCTGGGTCGAGGTAACCAACAGTTGTCCAGTGAGCTGATTAAACGTGTTGGCAAGGACAATATCATCATACTAGCGACAAAAACTAAGTTAAAAGCACTTGAAGGACGCCCCTTAATTGTGGATAGTGGCGACCCTGAATTAGACAAAGACCTGTGTGGCTATTATCGAGTCATCACAGGTTACCATGATTACGTCATGTATCAGGTTGCTAATCCCGACCTGAATTGAGCTAGTCAACACATAAAGATTAAGCTTTGCTGCCAGTGAGCGGCATGTATTGATAAAGAAAGAGCGGAGTTACCATGTTAGAGCAGTATGAAACATCATTATATGAGTGGATAGACGATATCGTAGCGAAAGGGGATGAAGATGCCTTGTTTGCCAGTGGTTACCTTCAGGGGCACTTTGCGGTGGCTATCTCTCAGTTAGAAGTAGAAACTGTGCAAGGCATCGCGGCTCTCGGTGAAAAAATGGATGTGTGTCTGGAGCTGGCTAAGAAAGAGCTGGATGATACAGATTTTGCTTTGGTTGCCTCTGCATGGCAGCAACTGAATGATAAACTTAGCGCGTGACCTCAAGTGTTGACAGCGTAGACAGAACCAGCCTGGTTAAAATTGGTTTAGTGAATCCCAAAAGCCCGACCAACGTGGGTGGTGTGATGAGAGCCGCAGGTTGTTATCAGGCCAATGAGATCTTATACACGGGTAAACGTTATGCGCTCGCCGCTAAACACAGAGGCGAGCAGTACAATACCGATACTAAGAGGGCGGGGCAACATATTCCCCTGACTGCAACTGACGATCTTTTATCGGCCCGTACAGACGGTGTAAAGCTGGTGTGCGTCGATTTAGTCGAAGGCGCAATTCCCTTGCCTGAATTTGTTCACCCCGATAAAGCCATCTATGTGTTTGGCCCGGAAGACGGCACCATAGATCAAGCCCTCATCGATGAAGCCGATGCCGTGGTTTATGTTCCTACCATAGGCTGCATGAATCTGGCGTCGTCGGTCAATGTCTTACTCTATGACCGTTTAGCCAAGACCAATATGCAGATCGCCGATGATGCGCTTATCAGGCAAAGCCGTGATAACAATAATCGGGTTAGAGTCAGACAAAAATAACATCGACCAATGTAAACTTATTCATGATATACAATCCATTAGCTATGGATTATGTTGCTGAGACCCGCATTAGCAATGGATTGTATTATGAAACGTTTAATTTCCCCCATGTTTTTTCTTATATTGGCTACAGTCGCATGCAGTACTCAGCCACTCAAACTCAGTACCGATAGTGCAGATTTCAGAGATGATGGCCTGGTTAAAGTCGAAAACTCAAAGCTCGATATGTCCTTCGTCAGGCCAAACGTCAACTGGTCACAATACACTAAGCTCTATTTTGAACCAGTCAAAGTCACAAACGACCACGCCCCTGACTATAAACCTCCCAGAATCGATCGGATTAGCGATGGGATGAATGCGAGCTATGAGCTGCGAGAGCAAGATCTGCAGAAGATGGCCGATGAATTTCATCTAATGATTCAGAAAGTATTTAATAAGGAACAGCCTTATACGCTGGTCGATATGCCTGGGGAGGGAACGCTCGTGGTAGAGGCTGCGGTTACCGACATCAGGCTCAGTGCCCCTCGTGAAGACACGCGTAGAAGTTACAGTTCAATGGGTAAAACCTATAGTCAAAACTCAGGTTCTATGGTGCTATTGGCGAGTATAAAAGACGGTAAAACCGGTGAAGTGTTGGCAAAGGCTGCAGATAGAGGCCAGGGCTTCGATCAGTGGCGACAAAATACTTCGGTGTTTAACTGGGGGGATGTCAGAACCGTGTACCGCAGTTGGGCTAACTCTCTTAAAAATGCCCTAATACAGGCTGGAGCCGAAACGCAGAAATAGCAAGAATTGCATAATACATTCGCTAAATATAAACAAAGCCAGAGGCCTTAACGCCTCTGGCTTTGTTTATGGAAACTAGACTAAAGTGCCTTACCTTTAATCAGTTTACGCATCCACATTCGATTGGGGTTAAGCAGGGCTAGTGTCGCCATATCCAGTGGTATCATCTCTCCGCAAAGTTGAGAAGCTAGAGCCTCGGCAGCGAGTGGTCCTGTGGTTATTCCCCTCGAACCTAATCCACCCAAAATAAACAGGCCATCATGAATTGGGGCTGGATTATCCTTCCAGAACTTGATACTAGCCTTAGTATGTTGATGTAGCTGGTAATTTTCTAGCATTACATGGGTATCGGGGGCGCAGCCCAGCATGGGCGCATGATCCCGAGTGACCATACGCACGCCGACTCTGGCACTGTGTCCTGTGATATCTATATCGTCGACCCACGCCTTGTTTTCAAAGCTGTGCTGCATCTTTTTAAGATTATCCAACTGCTCGTGAGGACAGTAATCAAGGTGCTCTGGGTCTTTAACATAACTGGCACCTGTGCAATGAAGCTGGTCATTGCTCGGTGTCAGGTAGCCGTGGGAGCACAGAACCGTAGTGAGCTTTGCCAACTCATTGCGGGCAGGAATATGACTGACTTGACCTCTGAATCCGGTTGCTGGCAGGAGTTTACTCTGTTCAAACTGAGTTAACCCATGGCCATTAGCGAGTACTAAGGTGCTGAAGGGACCATGCTTAACTTTATTATCTTTACCTTCTTCTTTGCTATTTTCAGAGCCTGTCTCATTTCCTGAATTAGAGTCATTCCCTGAGCCAGAGCCCTGATACAGGTACCACTGACCTTGGCTTTGCTCGATACGGGTGATGTTACAGTTAAATAAGGCTCTGATATCGGCAATTTGGCTAGCCTTATCGAAAGCGGCTTGGGTAAAGTCTGGCGGACTTATCCAGCCACCTAATGGATAAAACACACCTTCCTGGTCTATATCTATGTCGGCGAGATTGGTGGCTTCTTGTGCGGATACCCTGTGGGCTATCTCTTTTGGCCAAGCTTGAGCCGAGATGATTCGGTTGATTCTGCCGCGGCTGCGTTCATCGTGGCCAGTATGTAATACACCACACAGTTCGTTGGCTATGTTAAAGCCTTCATCGACCAGGGTGGTTAATCTTCTTCGGGTAAACAGTAAACCTTGCTGGAAATATTGACTCAAGGTGCCATTATCCGGAGTGAGCAGGGGATAAATTGCGCCTTGCTTGTTGCCTGAAGCTTGTTGGCTAAAAGCCTCATCCTGACAAAAAATCCGTACGCTTTTATTTCGCTCCGCAAGGGATAGCGCAAGATGAGTACTGGCAATCCCCCCCCCTATAACAGCAATTGTGCCCTCTTTTGCCGGTAACTGAGGATAGTGCTGAAACCCATTGGCCTGAGCTTGCCTTAATGCCCGTCTCTCTTGTTGGGATATCTCGTCACTTAACTGGGCCGATGCCCGGGGGAGAGCGCTCTTTTCTGGTGTTGAGTCATTTAAAAAAGAGTTTGCTAACAGAAAGCCCGCTATTTTCGCCAAGTTAGTCTGTTGCTGGCTCATGTTCGAGCTTGATAGCAAGGCGGTATTACGGCTGAGTTTTGCCATCTGCCATATTGTTCGCTCATCCAGTGAGTGTTGATCTGAGGTGTGAAGCCAAGCATGGATATAAGAGGCTGGATCTGCAGGCGCTAAGGTGTCGCTTAAACTTGAGAGTATATCACCGATATATAGGTCGATGAGGCAACGCCCTTGATTCAAAATAAGTCTCTGGCAGCCAGGTATCGCCACTAGTTTGGCATCGATAATTTGTTTAATTGCAGCTTGCTTATCTACACATGAGCCAGACTCTAAATTAGAGTCGAAGCCAGAGCGAGAGCCTAAATCGGTATGGGCCGATTCTTGACACTCTTGGTTCTGAGTTTGAAGTGCGACGAGTTGCAGATTTATGCGCTCAACGGCTGAGCAATCAGATTCGAAAATTTTCACATAAAATCGAGTATCCGGTATGGACTTTTGTTGCAATAAGATGACAGATAGCAGTTGCTGAGCATCACAAAGTCCTATTTGGCCTAATGATAATTTTTTTTTGTCTGGATACATTTCAACTATTTGCTCATGAAATGAGTCGAAATGACTACAATTACGGCTATTTACCATCTTTTCTTCACGTTCTTGGCTCAAGGAATTTACTCTGTGTCTTACTTTAGGCATTATTTTACCCGTGTTTATGGAAAGCTGACCACTTAATTGCACTAAAAGCGATATTATTGCCGCAGCAAATTTAGTACTGAAAGTACTAAATGTACTAAATGGAAAGAAATAATGAAAAGAGTCGTGATCACCGGACTTGGCGTAGTTTCAAGTATTGGTAACAATAAGCAAGAAGTCACTGAGTCACTGAAAGCTGGCCGCAGTGGTATTACCCACTCAGCTCAGTTTGAAGAAATGAAACTTCGCAGCCGTGTTTGGGGCGATATCACGTTAGATCCGAAAGAACATATCGACCGTAAAGCACTTCGCTTTATGGGTAAAGCCGCAGCCTATGCCTATGTTGCCATGGCTGAAGCCATTAAAGATGCCGGTCTAACTGAAGAGCAGTATTCAGATCCTCGTGTGGGTATCATAGCCGGTACTGGTGGAGCTTCATCAGCTAATCAGGTACAAGCCGCGGATATATTACGTGAGAAGGGCGTTAAGCGTGTAGGCCCGTATATCGTGCCGCGTATCATGTCTAGTACTGCGAGTGCGTGCCTAGCCACCCCATTTAAGATTAAAGGCATGAACTATTCAATCAGTTCTGCTTGTGCAACCAGTGCTCACTGTATTGGCCATGCCGCTGAACTTATCCAGATGGGTAAGCAAGATATGGTCTTTGCCGGTGGCTCTGAAGAAGTTGATTGGACTTTGACTATGGGCTTCGATGCCATGGGCGCACTGTCTACTAAATATAATGACACGCCTGAAAAAGCGTCTCGTACCTATGATGCTGACCGTGATGGTTTCGTTATCTCAGGTGGCGGCGGAATCGTGGTTGTCGAAGAGCTTGAGCATGCGTTAGCACGTGGCGCGAAAATCTACGCCGAAATCGTCGGTTATGGCGCTTCATCAGATGGCTATGACATGGTTGCTCCGTCAGGAGAAGGTGCAGTACGTTGTATGCAGATGGCGCTTGCCGATGTGGATACGCCTATTGATTACATCAACACCCATGGTACATCTACGCCAGTCGGTGACATGCGTGAGCTTGAAGCTCTGCGTGAAACCTTCGGTGATAGCTTGCCACCGATCGCATCGACCAAGTCACTGACGGGTCATGCACTCGGCGCTGCTGGTGCTCACGAAGCTATCTATAGCCTGATCATGATGGAACATGGTTTCATTGCGCCGAGTATCAATATTGATAACCTAGACGAGAAAGCCGAAGGTATGCCAGTCGTGACTGAATATCGTGAAGCAGAACTCAACACTGTGATGAGTAACAGCTTCGGTTTCGGTGGCACTAATGCGACCTTGGTCATGAGAAAGTATAAGTAACCTTCAATCTGAACGTTACGTAAAGTGTGAGCTACTTTATCGCTAAAGTACCAAACACCGCGAAGGGAGCTTAGGCTCCCTTTTTTGTGTCTGGCATTCTCGTAGCGATAGTTATGTCAATTTTGCATGGATAGCTATAAATTGACTTTGTATCTTGACCCAGCGGGAGCGTCCTCATATGCCTATGTTATCGCTAACAATTGCGAATAATTTACTTTAACGATATTCATTAGCAAAATATATGGGTAACATCCCCTCCATTAAATTTCTAACAACAAGTTGTAATCATGGATCCAAAGATTGAATTATTAGCACCAGGCGGAGATGTTGATGCGATTAAAGCGGCGATTATTGCTGGAGCCGACGCCGTTTATTGTGGCTTAGATACCTTCAACGCTCGTAACCGTGCTGCTAATATTTCCTTTGAGGAACTTGTTGGGATCATTCGTCTAGCACACCAGTATCAATGTCAGATATTTCTTACATTGAATATTGTTATTTTAGAGAATGAGTTTAAGTCACTGGCCAAGCTGCTAAGTAAGTTGGTTAACACCACATTAGATGGTGTTATTGTGCAAGATATCGGCATGTTCTATTTACTTAAAAAGCATTTTCCGACATTAGACATTCACGCATCAACTCAGCTAACAACCCATAATGTTGGTCAAATCTCTTTTTTAAAGAAATTAGGCGCCTCACGGGTTAATTTGTCGAGAGAGCTTAATTTACGTGAGATCGCTGTATTAACCGCTACGGGTCTTGAAAACGATATCACCACTGAAGTGTTTGTGCATGGATCCTTATGTATAGCGTTCTCAGGGTTATGCTATTCCACATCAGCCAGTGTGGGTAACTCAGGTAACCGCGGCCGCTGTAGCCAAGCTTGCCGTGAAGAGTATGAAACCACTGAGACTGGTCATAATTTTCCGCTCAATATTAAAGATAATTCGGCGTTTTTCGACCTACCAGCATTGATAGAAGCAGGTGTTCACTCGTTTAAGGTGGAAGGTCGTATAAAGGGCGCAAGTTACGTCCATACAGTCATAGACAGCTTTCGTAAGCAGATAGATGGCTTCCTAGCTACTGGAGAGCTGCTTGAAGACGGTGAGCGCCTTTATAAGGTATTTAACCGCGATCTGACCAACTCTTTTCTAAAGGGGGACTTAAATCAGTCGATGTTTATCGATAACCCCCGTGATAACTCGAAAAACCACCTTAAAGATAAGCTCACTCACAATGGTTTGAAGTCTATTTCGGTAGTACAAATTCATGATGCAGAGCAAGAGTTACAGGTAGAAAAGAGCCAAATTCAAACATCTGTCGACGATAAAATTAAACATCTCAGCATAGAAAAACTGCCACTGACATTGTCTTTTTCAGGGCAATTGGGACAGCGGTTATCAATTACCGTGAGCACTCAAGACTTTATTATTGGCCAAACCCAGTTAGAGGATAAAACCTTTACTGTGCAGTCTCCTAGTCTGCTGACGATTAGTGATGATGCCAGCATTGATGCCAGTGCAATTGAGAAGCGATTTAAGAGTTTACATAATGCAGAGTTCGACTTGCAGCAGTTCGTCACTGATGATTTAGCCGCTGGCCTTAGCATTCCCTTTAAGGAGCTGACAAGCTTAAAGAAACAAGTGCTGTTGCAACTTAACCATGAAATTCCCGTGTTACCAGCCGTTGAGTTACCTAAACTGGCGAAGTATCTAAAGCCTGAAACACAAAGACCTAAATTGTCTATCTTGATCTGTGATGAGGCTGATATCGCCCTTGCCGATGCCACCGATGCCGACATTTACTTTAAGTTACCCGATGCCTATAAGCGCGGCTGTACTAAATATGTAGATTTCTTCAAACAAAACCCGCGTCTTATCCCTTGGTTCTCATCAGTGCTAATAGGTAAAGATTTTGATGCGGCGCTGAATATTTTAGAGCAGGTTCAACCAGCGCTTATTGTCACCAATAATACCGGTATCGCCAATCGCGCCTTTGAGCTTGGAATTAAATGGATCGCGGGTCCGTTTTTAAACACAACTAACTCTTATGCATTATTGGCCATACAAGAGCAGTTTGATTGTCACGGCGCCTTTATTTCTAACGAAATCAATCAGAATCAAATTAAACATATTGCACGGCCTGCAAACTTCAAAATGCTATACAGCATCTATCATCCTATTTTGCTTATGGCGAGCAGACAGTGCTTCTTCCAGCAAAGTGTAGGTTGTGAAAAGCCACGTATCGACAATGGCTGTATGTTGTCTTGCGATAAATCTACCAGCATCACCAACCTTAAAGGTGATGAGTTTGCTATCGATAAGCAAAAAGCAGGCTATCCAAGTATTTATAATCAAGACCAATTCTTAAATACTGAGATCATTGAGGATCTAGCACACCTCTTTGATGGCTTTATGATTGATTTAACCAATATTGGTGCCGGAAATAAGCCATCTCCTGACAAGGTGCAGCTAATCCAACAGTTTGAGAGACTCCTCAGTGGCCAATCTAATGTGGTTACAAGCCTAGGTAATATGGTGCCTAAATCGACGGTATTGCAGTACCACAATGGGTTGTAACTTGTGGGGTAACAGGCTGGGAAAAGTATCTATTGTGGTTTCATTGGGCTTTATTGTTATTTAATTGGCTTTTTGAATGGTGTGACTTCTATCTAATCCATCAATTACCGTGAGTGCTGCGTAAGGATATGCGAATGTCGTGATCACATGGATGTGAATGAACGACCTTAAAGTGCAAACACTTCAGTGACATGCAGCAAGCACTGGCCATCTTCTTTAGAATAAGAATGGATGTCTTGGTTATCGTATGACCGTCTAGTTTGAAGATCGAATAGCAGACTATATATAAATTAGGTTGTTACACTGAATCTGATATAGGGCCTTTAAACTGTCAATGTCAATGCTCGTCAAGCTCTCTATTACTCCAACTACGTCTATCTTCATAGGATTTACTACAAGTGGCCATCAACCCCTGTTATCTAGGTGTGTCTAGGGCCTGCTGCAGCTCAATACTCATTTGAGCGCTTCTTGGGCAGGGTATAGCAAGCTCCTAATTTAAGCCAATAAAGAAGGGGAAAGTTTAGCTATGCCCCTGTTTATTCTTTAGCAGCATAGCTGTATCTGAGGAAGTCCGTTCCTTAATTTATAGCGGCGAGATCTCTATTTTCGACAGAATTTTAATTAAGCTTCAGCTAGTTTCAGTTTATTTACAGGCTTAGTGAAGTACCCCATTGCAGTCATCGTAGTTAAAAGTACAGCAAAGGCAAAGTACGAATTGTTCGCAGACCCCGAAATACTGGCTAAGATACCTCCAAAGAAACCTGATACTCCCCATGCAGAATAAAGAATACCAAAATTAGTTCCGTATGTTTTTAAACCGTAATCATCAGCAGTAATTGGGGGGAATACACCGAATAATGCACCGTAAGACATCGCACCGATTGAGATCCCAACCATTAATGGAATTGGCGTTGTAATAGTGGTGAAAAATACCATATTAGCTGCTTGCAACATGAATATTAATGCCAGCGTATGAACACGCCCAATCCTATCAAAGATTAATCCGCCAATAACACGGCCAGAAGTATTAAAGATAGCGAGTAAAATGATACTAAATGCAATTTGTTCAGATGTTAAACCGATTGACTTACTTATTCTACCGACAGAACCAATAAGCATGATTCCTGCAGAAGATGAAACCATAAACATTAACCATAATTGATAAAATTGTGGTGTTTTTAACATTTTATGCCAACTAATATTAATGTCACTTCCTAATTTAAGTGCATTATCTTCTGGTTTATCTGTAACGTAATCAATAGGTGGGTCCACAAGCATTGATGCGATGGGGACCATAAATAGTAGACCAACCCCTAATATCTTAAAGGTGTCTAAGATACCATAATGTTCAATAAGGCTAGTAGATAATGGTGCTAAATATACTGCGGCCATTGCGAAACCACCTGCAGTTAAGCCACTAACTAAACCTTTTTTATTTTTTGGCCACCACTTCATAGTGCTCGGACCAATACATGCGTAAGCGAATCCCATACCAGCACCGACCATACAACCAAAAGTGAACTGAAGTTCAGCTAAAGTAGTAGCGTAGCCAGAAGCAATAAGACCTAGACCAACAAGAGAGATGCCAAGCATTGTCACTTTCTTAGGGCCCACCTTATCTTGCCATACACCAGCAACAAGTAAACAAACAGCAAATGTGAAAACAGAGGTTTGGTATGGACCGTCAATATTTTCAGGGGCTACATTTAATACTTCAGCCAGAGGCTCACTAAAAACACCCCATACATATAGAATACCTATTGATAAATTAATCAGAAGACCAATCAATAGGATTTTAAGTGGTTTATTAATCATTTTTATTAGTTGTAAAGGCTATTAGAACTCGTTACTTATAATAACTTTGAGTGCTTTATGATCAGAAGCATGTATAAAAGTACTGTATGCTTGTTCGCATTCAGATAAGTTAAATTGATGACTAATTAGCTTCTTAGGTTTCAAGTGACCGACCCTAATTTGCTTGATTAGCATGGGGATAGTATTGGTATGAACCATGCCCGCAGTCATAGTAAAGTTACGTTTCCACATATCTTCAAGGTTAATAATTGCTGATTTTCCATGCACACCTAATACAGCTATATTTCCGCCAGGGCATACAAGTTTCTGAGACATATCCCAGGCAACTGGTATTCCAATGGCTTCAATAACCACATCAACCCCGATCCCATCTGTGACGTCTAAAATTTGTTGAACTGCAGTGCCATCTGAGTTATCGATTGCATGTGTAGCGCCTAACTCTGTCGCAACTTGGAGTCTGTGGTTGTTTGTATCGATGGCGTAAATTTCACTTGGAGAAAAGAATTTTGATGTCATTAATGCTGAAAGTCCAACAGGACCACAACCAATAATGGCAACAGAGCACCCTGGTTTCACTTGACCATCTAGAACACCAACTTCATACCCTGTTGGGAAAATATCACTTAATAACACAAGGGAATCAGTATCAATATCAAGAGGTACAAGGTGCAGACTGGTATCACCAAAAGGTACTCGAACATATTCAGCTTGGCAGCCATCAATTTCATTTCCTAATAACCAGCCGCCCTGTAAGCACTGACCGAATTTTGAAACTTGGCACATTTTGCACCTACCGCAAGATGTAATGCATGAAATTATTACGCGATCACCAGGCTTGAATCTGCTAACCAATTCTCCACATGACTCTATAATTCCGACGCCTTCATGACCCATAATTGTACCTGGGTTAAATGTCGCGACATTATTTCTCAAAATATGTAAGTCAGTGCCACAAATAGTTGTCTTTTCGACCCTTACGATAACATCAGTCTGCTTTATAATTGTTGGTTTTGGTCTTTCTTCTAGTTTGGAACTTTCTTTACCGTCGAATACGTACGCCTTCATAATTTAACCTTTAATTAATGTTGGTATGTGATCTGAATTTGTTTTTATATACGCAGTCGTGATACTAACAAAATTTATATAACAGTGCTCCCAATAATATTATTTTAACCTAATTTAGCTTCAGCTTAACTATTTTATAGGGGTCCCTATATATCAACTGTACAGTTGGGCAGGTTATCAGATGTGTAATATTATTATTTTAAATGACGAACTCACCCGGATTGACATTGTTGTGAGTTTATTTTTTGGTATGTAACAACTTATCAATCGATGGGCGAAACTCAACTTAGTTCAGTGGTGCGTCTTCTTTATTAAATTAGTTATTGCGTTTGTATTTATATGTGTCACTTAAAGTGGTTGATTTGTTCTGTCAATCCATCTGTTGGCGGTTTACTTATTATGGTTCTACGACAAAATTATTTCAGGCAAGATTTTTATATGTTTTATAATGTACGGCAGATTATTAATGCTATTTTTGGTCTATTGTTTTATTGTATTTTTAATTATTTTTATAATGATTGTGTTAAACAATTAACCATAACAGTTTATGAGTCATCCTAAGTTTAGGATATTAATTTAGGTTTTTTATGCTGTATATATGAGCGTAGTTTTAATCGGTATAGTCGACTGGCGATACCGGGGAAAGGTTTATCTGAGGTTCCTTGAACATCCTTTTACGCAGCTCGATAGCGGCTCCTCCCTCTGCATACCAAGTCTGCACACAAAGGATAATGCCATAGGAAAAGGGCTGGTATTTAACGAGTGCCACCAGATTGTAGATCTAAAATCTGGTGGCACTTAGCTGAAAGCCTATCTTTGTAACCTGAGCTCAATAAACGAGTTCGGTAAATAATGCCCGATAGCGTTACATTAATGCCTGATCTCGTTAGTTACCCGTCACCAAGAAAGCGAAAATGATTCCTATTTTGTGGAGTATTTATGTTGCTTTCAAATGATATGAGTCGCATGACAGCATTCAAGGCTATGCTGTCATGCGAGCAGCGAAGAGTACGGATCTCAATCGGGTGTGCAGTCCTGTGCAGTATGGTCGAAATGGTGCCTTGGTTATGCCTATACTTTTTTGTTCAGGCTATCTATGACCAACAATCCCCCTATGAGTATCTAGTTGTCATGGTAGGGGCCTTGATGACCCGTTATGCTTTGTATACGTTGGCTGTGTGGTATGCCCATTTGGCTGCCTATCACATTATTCAAAAAATAAGGCAACACATGGTGCTTGCTTTGGCGAATATGAAGATAGACAAGCTGCGAAGTCTGAAAAGGGGCGATATTGAAAAACGCATTTCAGATGATTGTCAGAGTTTAGAGCCGCTCATTGCCCATCATGGCACCGATATTATCAACGGGGTCTTGATGCCACTCTTTATGACAGTGTTCCTTTTTTATATTGATTGGCGGATAGCCCTTATTGCGCTGGCACCATTGCCTTTGGCGTTGAGTGCTCAGTTTTTGATGATGCGTGGCTTCGCAACACGCCAAGAGAAATATACCCAAATTGTGTCGAATATGCACCAAGCCCAATTAGAGTTTCTTCGTAGTATTGGCGTCATGAAATTGTTTGCCGTTGATGCGAACTCTTATCTCGAGCTCAGTCGCACAATCCAGTCACACAATACGATGGTATCGAGCTATACCAAGAAAATGGTGGGGGCATGGGTAACTTTTGTGACACTGGCTCAAATATCCTTGATCTTGGTGGTACCGGTTGCCATTGCGCTGAATAATATGGGGCAACTGACGCTGGTTGACCTCATGATGGTGGTTTGTATAAGCGCAGGTATTCTTAAGCCTTGGCTGGACCTGACTCAGGTGTTTTCACAAATTCAGCAATCAATTGTCTCTATCGATCGCATATTACCTTTTTGCCATGCCAAAGAGCAGAGTGAAGTGGTTTATGACCAAGCTTTACAACAACTATCTTGCGAAAATTTGACGGTCACTCGCGGCCCGTCACGAGTATTTGAAAACGTGAACCTCTCCTTTTTTCCAGGGCAAAGAGTGCTTATTGAGGGGGACTCAGGTGCCGGGAAAAGTACACTTTTATCGACACTTTCCGGCTCGCTAACTCCAGAACATGGCGGTTGGAAAATCAATAAAGGTTTCGTCACGGATTTAGATGACGAAAGCCGAAGCCGTTATATTGCAGTGGTGGATCAAGAGGTCACATTTTTCTCAGGGACGTTGCGTGATAATTTGGCACTTGCTAAACGGGTGATTAAAGATGATGAAATATGGTCTTTATTGGATTTATTGGGTCTTAAGGACTTGGTTGCTGATCTTCCGGAACAGCTGAGTTGTGATGTTGGAGAAGCGAGTCGATGCTTCAGTGGCGGCGAAATGCAACGTTTGGCTATCTTGAGAGCAGCGTTGGCCAAAACGCCCATTCTGATCTTAGATGAAGCGACTGCACACTTAGATCAATTATCGGAACAAACGGTACTAGCCGGGCTGCGCCAATATTCCCCTAATCAGATCCAGTTGATTATTAGTCATCGCCCTCGGCAAGTTAAGCAGGTTGATGTGCGTTTGAATATTATAGGAGGCAATGTTGAGGAGGTGTCCCTTGGATAAAATGAGACAGTTATTTGTTCATAGTGGCGCGCAAACTCGCCAATTTTGGTTTGGCTTATCAGGAAAAGTAGCCACTGAAATTATGCCTCTCGCGATTTGGTTGATGCTATTTGCTTTCATACTTTCCCTCTATACCTTGTCTGTTAGTCATATGCTTCTCTTGGCTTCCTCAGTTATTGTCCTGCAGTGGGGCTTAGGTCAAAGTGCTAAGCAAAGCTTTTTGGGCGCGTATGAGATCACTCATCATCTGCGCAGCCAACTGTTAACCGATATCCGTCGTCAACCACTTGCCTGTTTAAAAGGCAAAGGCTTGGGGGAGAAGATGAAGTTGCTCACATCAGATCTGAAGCAATTTGAAGACATTTTTAGTCACATACTGGCTGATTTTGTCGCGGCTTGGGTTATTCCTATCTCCATGATGACGATGTTGTTCTGGGTTCAACCTCAGATAGCGCTGGCGATGCTAGGTGTCTTTCTCCTGGCGATTGGTGCCTTAATTATGGCGGAGAAAAAATTTAGCCACCAAGCGGATCATTATCATCATTCTAATATGGAGAGTGCCAACCAGCTGCTTGAGTATATTGATTGCTTGCCTATGTTGCGTGGGTTTGCTCAAAGCCACCAATTGGCTAAGCCATTATGCGATAAAATTGAGCAACAAAGGCATGAAGGGCTGGGTTTAGAGTGGGCCGGCGGGATGGGGGTACTCATGGCGACGCT
This sequence comes from Shewanella sp. YLB-07, assembly GCF_009377275.1. Taxonomy (NCBI): domain Bacteria; kingdom Pseudomonadati; phylum Pseudomonadota; class Gammaproteobacteria; order Alteromonadales; family Shewanellaceae; genus Shewanella; species Shewanella sp. YLB-07. Next base: position 702,440 of record NZ_VOQB01000001.1, read on the forward strand.
AATCCTAGAGCTTGCGTTAGTGCTTAATCTGGCGCTCTGTCTCTGGTTTATCAATGAAGGTTTGTTAAGTCTTCCCCAATTTCTCATCGTGATCATTGCGACAGTTGCTTGTATTCGGCCATTGGCACGAATGACCGTTTACGCGGCATTACTCAGGTATATGCTCAAAGCCGCTAGCCGTTTACAGCAGCTTGCTCAAATGCCTCAACAGCAGGAGGAAGGCACTAAGCCTTGTACATTTAACCTCTCTTTGACCAATGTTGACCTAACCATAGATAATACGATGGTGCTGAAGGGCATCAATCTTGATATTGCGCAGGGTGAGCATATTACACTGGTCGGTAAAAGTGGATCTGGAAAGTCAACCTTGTTGGATTTAATCGCCGCCTTTCATATACCCAGTGAAGGCAGGCTGTCGTTGGGCAAGAAATCCTTCGATGAAATAGGGACTCGGCAGTGGTATCGCCATATCTCTTACGTGACTCAAGATGTTCAGTTGCTTGGCGGCAGCCTGCGCGATAACTTACTATTAGCCAAGCCAGAAGCTGTGGAAAAAACGCTTTTTGAGGCTATTGAGGCGGCCGGATTAAGCCCTCTTATTGCCAAATTGCCAGAGGGTATAGACACATTGATTGGGGAGAACGGCAATCAACTATCTGGTGGAGAGCGTCAAAGGTTGTCTATTGCCCGCGCCTTACTTCATGATGCACCAGTGTTGTTATTGGATGAAATTACTTCAGCACTGGATTATCGTACACAAGCACAAGTGTTGGATTCGATTGAAAAGCTATCTAAAGGTAAAACGGTGATCTCTGTGGCGCATCGGTTAGATACCATTCGAGATACAGATAGGATTTACTTTATGGAGAGTGGGCAGATCATTGGAATGGGTTATCACCATGAATTGGTGATAACCCATTCTGGTTACCGTCAATTATGGCAAGCGGGTCAGGTGGCATAACAGGACTGGATATGTGGTTATATCAAACTTAAAGCATTTAGCTTGCTGTATATATCAATAAAAAGAGCCTAGCTTGCAAGCTAGGCTCTTTTTATTACCTAGGGCTATAGATTAACGATACGTGTTGAGCATCCAAGGTTTTCCATTAGGGCCCGGTACGCTTTTTTTGTCTATTTTCCCGACCGCGGTTTTAGGAAGGGAGTGCACAAGGTGCAATTCGTCTGGCATTTTAAATGCAGCGAGATTTTTAGATTTCAGAAAATGGCGAATGTTCTGCAGCGTCAAAGGCTCGCCTTTACAGACTAAAGCTACGCCGATACGTTCGCCTAAATGAGTATCGGCAACAGGAACGACGGCAACCTGAGCGATCTCTGGGTGGCTGAGTAGATGTGCTTCAATTTCATCGGTGGCAATGCTTTCCCCCGCACGGTTAATTACATCTTTGATTCGGCCAGTGACCGTGATATATCGATCTTCATTCATTCTCACTTTGTCTCCACTTCGATAAAAACCGTCATCGGTGAATGCAACTTGATTGTGTTTCGGTGCTCGATAATAGCCGCGAAGTGTATAAGGGCCACGGGTAAGCAGTTCGCCTTCTTCGCCGATGGCGACTGGATTTCCTGCGTTATCGACGATTCGAATTTCATCCCACTTGCTGACCGGGCGACCTTGTTTGGCCGCGATGATTGCCGGTGCGTCGCCTAATCGGGTGCAAGCGATTAAGCCTTCTGCCATGCCGAAAACTTGCTGCAATACCTTAGGAAAGGCGGTTTGAATCGCTAATGCGTCGCTATAAGCCAGCTTTGAACCACCGACTTGCATCAATCTGAGACTGGACAGGTTTGCCGTCTCCCATTCGCTCGCTTCTGTCCATAACTGAGCCAATGCAGGCACGAGCGCTGTCGCTGTGATCGAGTGGTTTTCAATTAAATCGAAACAATGATCTGGCCCCGCCTGGGTCGAAAAGATCACTCGTCCCCCTTTTGATAATGCGCCTAATAGGCCAGGGCAACCCAGTGTAAAGTTGTGTGCGGCGGGTAAAACCGCGAGGTAGATGTCGCTTGCCGTGATATCGCTAACTTCGACGCAACTTTGAATGTTGAACAGATAATCGTTGTGCGTGCGTGGGATAAGTTTGGGGAGCCCTGTGGTTCCACCGGATACCAAAAATAATGCCGGATGTTCGGGGATTACCTTTGGCGGAGTGAAGCCGGGTTGAGATGAGGGGTGAAAGTCGAGATATTTACCGTGATGCTTGATGGCATAAATATGGGTCAACGAATTGTCGCTCATGCTCAGTGCGTCCGCAATTGCCAAAGACTCAGGCGACCCTGGGATACGTTCACAGATGTATCCTTTGGCCTGAGATACTGCGACAAAATGGCTTATTTCTGCGAGCCCATGAGCGGGCAGTGCCATCACGGGGACCAGTCCTGCTCGCTGAGCGGCAAAAAAGGCGATGGCAAAGTAACAGGTGTTGCTCAGTTGAATGACCACGCGATCGCCCATGATCAATCCATCTTCTTGGAAGCGCTTGGCGATCCCATCGGCTTGCTCGAGTAACTGACGGTAGGTCAGCTCACGTACTGTATCTTTAATCGCCACTTTGTCAGCATGATGTTGTGCCCCTTGGCTTAATATTGTCCAAAGGGGGGCGTTGTCCCAAATCTGGGCTTCGGTGTAGCAGCGTGCCAGAGATGGGGGGTAAGGCTCAAATCCTTGAAGTAAATCATCCACTGCACTTAAGGTATCAGACATTGAGTTCATGACTTTTCCTCGCAAAGGATGCTATCAGCGGGCACGGTATCGGTGGCAAGGTGGTGCTTTTCTTGTCCTTTTTCAAATACTAAATGATCGAGTACACAGGCCATCTTTTCACCGGTTTCTTCCCATTCTCTTTCGGGGGTTGATAAACCTATAATACCAGCGCCAGCTTGTAATAAAGAAACTGACTGGTGCTTATAGGCCGTCCTCAGTACGAGTGCTGCGTCGAAGTAACCATTGTGATCGGTCACAAGAACGCTGCCGCTGTATAAGCCCCGGGGTAAAAGTTCGAACCTGGCAATCGCATCAATGGCTTCTCGCTTTGGGATCCCCGATGCAGTAATTGAGGGAAACAGTACATTGAAGGCATCCCAGGCGGATTTCCCCTCTGACAAGTTGCCAGTGACACGAGAAGCAAGGTGCTGAACGCTGCCTCGTTCTGATACTTGCATAAACTCTGCTACGTTCACTGTCGAAGAGGGACAAATCTGCGTTAACTCCTCGACCGCGAGTTTGACTGAGGCCGCATGTTCGGCAATCTCTTTCGGATCTGTCAGCAATTCGTTTCTAAGTAGAATGGCGGCTTGCGGATCATCAGGCAATGCGCGAGTGCCCGCAAGGGGCTGGGTGCTGAGATTGCCGTGTTCATCGACTTCTAATACTGTTTCAGGAGAAAAACCAAAGGCTTCAATTTCACCGAGTTTCAACATAAATGAACGAGCAGGTGTATTTTTCCTACGCCCTTCGATGAAGCTTTTTTTCGAGTCAACATTAGCTGGAAGTATTGCGACACGGGACAAAATAACCTTGTTGTATTTGTGTTCCTTTATCTCCTCGACAGCTGAGCGCACGCTTTCCTGAAAGTGCTGTTTGACTGCCTGAGCATGAAGAATATCGTCTTGGGTCAGAGCGGTGTGGCAGTGCTCTGTGGCGGTCGTGTTATTGGTACAGTCAGCAATAATACTTTGGATCTGTGGCAGTACCGTATCGTCCATTGTGCGAATGACAATGCGCTTTTTTGTGATCCGTATATCCGTTTCCGGCACAAACAATTCCAGCAGTTCGCGGCTGGTTTCTTGCTGTTGTAGGTTGTGAGCAAAGCGGCAGAACTCGAAATCTGCGCGCCCAAACAACCGCCAATCTTTTATGTTTAACGTTTGGGTTGCTTGATGAATCGTCTGGCAAATTTTTGTGGGCTTGACCCTACGCTTGTAGCCATTAAAATCAGTAATTTCACCGCTGCTACTGACGGTCAGTTGGGTTAGTTTGTTGATGCCTATGGCCCATTCATCGTGGTGTTCATAGACGAGGTAATCCTTGCAAAATGCTAAGCTAGTCAGCTCAGTTGCCAGTAATATGGGTTGGCATTGGTGTGCTAGTGTGAATGTTTTGTAGGTTTGTTCGTGGTGATTAGCCATGTTGCTCTCCGGATCTGACAGGGTTTGCGCTGTTTGTTTGCTTTGGGGTGGAGCGAACTAAGGTGGTACTTTCCGTCTGTTCGATAACATGTCGAATAAACGTCGCGGGGGATGTGGTGATATAAAAATGGTCGCCGGGAATTCCGACTACCCGGGCATGTGTGCGTAAAGCAGGGTCAAGCCATTCACGCCACTCTTGTACCTCTGAACTCCAAGCTTCTGGATCGCTTTCTCCAAACACTAACGTGCATGGGGTGTATCGCAGTTCAGGGGCGTTTTCAAGTGCACTGTAATAGCTTTCGGTGGCAAGGAAATCGGCTCTTAACATGGGAAGAAACACCGGTAAAAGTTCGGGGTGTTGTTTGAGGACAGCGCTTCCGCTGCCGATTTCAATTAATTGATCGATGAAGTCGCCATTGTGTAAGTGGCTGAGTGTTCTTCGACTTTCTAGATGTGGGGCGTGGCACCCTGATAACACCAATTGGGTGATTGGGGTGGCAGAACCATAGTGCTCCTCCAATTGCTTGCAAACTTCAAAGGCGACCTGGGCGCCCATGCTATGACCACACAGGCGGAGAGTGGCATTGGCGGGTAAGTCGCTATGGGAAATCAGGTTAATTAACGCGTCAAACAGATTGTTGGCTAAATCCGAAATGTGTTGATGTGGCCGCTCGCGCATGCGGTTATCGCGACCTGGGTAGGTTGCGAGTAAAATAAGCGTATTGTTTGGCAGTAGGTCATCTCCCAGAGATGTCCAACTTTTGAATGCGCTCAGGCTGCCTCCGGCAAAGGGGAAAATCACCCAAATATGGTCTGGCCGATTGCTACTTTTATGTAAGGTTTTGAATACTTGCTCCATTATACTTGTCCTCTTATTGGCTCAGCCAATGGCATCTTGATGCGGATAGCGGGTGATATGGCTTGCTCTTGTGGTTGTCCTGAAAGTGCCAGAATGTGTTCCCAAAGTTGCGCGACGTTTAATTGGTGCGCGAGCGTGAATCCAGCCTCACACGCTTGGCCATCTATCACCCGAGAAAATTGCTCAAGGGTAAACAGCACACCGTCCGGGCCTAGGCTCTCAAAGGTATCTTTTACCTGACTTTGGTTGTCACATAGAGTTTGAGTTGTGCGTTGGTTAAGGTAATGACCTTCAGGCTTCGAAACGATTTGGTACAAGCTGTGGCTGTCGCTTTGGTGATTATCAGCATGCAGAACCGGCGTCCAAGTCACAGGACCATAACTGTCTGCGAGTGCCAGATAGCCATTGTTCCAACCCAGCATGATGCGGTGCATGGCTAAGCTGTGCATATCTGGATCTCGAGGGTCGAGATAGTTTTGCAATTGCAATAGATAATCACCTTGAGCTGAGTGTAGGTTAATGATGTCGAATTGTTTCTGTTTACCCAGCAAGGTGGGCTGTAATTTGGTACTTTCTCCCAGAGATTGCAGTAACAGATCCAATGTGGAATACAGGAGTTGACGACTGGTGGTGAGGTTGCCGTAACTCGCATCCTTTCGTGTTTGGCTACTGAGGTGTTGTGCGCCCGCGATCAGGGTTTTTCCTGCTGCAGATGAGGCATAAAAACTGTTTATTCGATAATGAACACCGTGCTGCTGAGCAAGGGATTGATGACGGTTCAGCTCATTGACAGAGACGGGATGTTCCTGAATGACGTGGATCTTACGTTGTAAAAGGTCTTCGACTAATAGGTTGCCAGCTCCGCCGATACTCGAGGCTCTGATGACGACGCAAGCAATATCGATATCCAGAGGCAATTCGCTGACATCCTGAAACAAAGGGACGCCAAAGGCGTTTGCCAATGTCTGTGAGCGTTGGCTACCTTGGGAAATGATACCCGCCAGCGCCAAATCTGGGTGAGGCTCGATAAAAGCATTGAGATAAAGCTCGCCAAATTTAGTGCCGGCGATGACGACTTTTTTAGGTTTATTCATTTTCAAACACTTCCTTGGATCTATTCTGAATTGAGTCAGTCTGTTGTTGAGGGCCCGTCAGCAACTGAGAGATTTCTTGGGCAAGTGACGCTACATTTGGATCTTGCAGCATGGTGTAGTGGTCTCCCGGTATAAAGTGCACCCGCGGCGCGCAGCAGTCCTGCCAGCCATGACAAGCTCGATTGGCTATCTCTGGGTGTTGATAGCTCATGAAGTCCAAATGGCTGGGTTGTTCTGCGGCAAAGAGCGTCACGGATAACTGGTTCATCACCGGGGGGGAATAGCTGAGCATGGCACGCAGGTTTCGGCGGTAAACATTCAACAAACTGGCAATGGTGGCAATATCTAGCAGGCCAGAAGATGTTGTCGTGTCGAATGCGGTAGCCATTGAGGAGAAGAAAACGGCATCTTGGCTGAAATCTGGCACTTCAGCTTCGGCCAGCTCTGGAAATCTGCCGACACAATCGGCATAAAAGTGCTGACGAATCGCTGAATCGTTTAATGGTGAGGCTTCATTCATGCTCGGCTTGTAGCTGTCAATGAGTAGGCAGTTGGTTACCTCATGGCCCTGCGCGCTCATCTGATGCGCCAGTTCATAGGCCACCACACCACCAAATGACCAACCAGCAAGTTGATATGGACCTTGTGGCTGAATCGTTTGGATCATACGTAAATAGTCGTGCGCCAACGTCTGAATATCAGGCTCGTGATTCGTTAGCTTGTGTTCAGGATATTGAAGCCCATATAGCGTGACATTGTTAAGTTGGCTTGCGAGGCGCTGATAGCTCAGTAAGTGTCCCCCGATAGGGTGAATAATGAACAAGGTGTTGTGGTGTTTATCGCTGCAGTGTGGAGTGAGGAGGATGGGCACTTGCTCTGCCGTCGAATCTTGAGATTCGGTCAATGTGGCGAGGCGCTCAATGGTGTCGTTTGCTTGCAGTTGTCCTGCGGTGAGTGAGACATTGAGTTGGGTGTTGATCTGATTGATGAGATGCACCGCGATCAGGGAGTTGCCGCCGAGATCGAAGAAGCTTTGATTGGCCGGAATACTCTCTACGTTCAGGCATTCAGCCCATATCTGTGCCAGCCTAAGCTCGGTGTTCGAGGAAGGCTGACGCAATAAATGGGTCTTTGGGGTAAAGTGTGGGGATGGTAGGGCGTTACGGTCAACTTTACCGTTGGCCGTCAGCGGTAGGCTATCTAGTGTGACTATCTGCGAAGGGCACATGTATTGCGGTAAGACACCTCGCACATAATCAAGCAGATACTGGTTATTATCCGCGGCATTGTTCCCATACACCACATACGCAATCAACCTGATGCCACCACTGGGGTGAGCCATCGATTTGACCATAGCATCCTGCACGCGAGTTCCCAGGTTTTCGGCTGGACACTGACGCAACACCGTTTCGACCTCTCCGAGCTCAATACGATACCCATTTACCTTGACCTGTTGATCATTTCTGCCGAGAAACTCAATGTTGCCATCGGGTTGGTAACGGCCCCAATCCCCGGTTTTGTACAAACGAATACCGCTATGTGGATGTGTGATGAAGGCAGCATCTGTTTTGTCAGTATCTTGCCAGTAGCCTGTTGCCAGCCCATCACCGCCGATGTAAAGCTCGCCGGCAACCCAGTCTGGGCAGGAGGAAAATGACTTATCCAGAATATAAAATCTTTGGTTGGATAAGGGTTTGCCATAGGGAATGCTCGTGCAGTTGGCATAGCTTTTATTGATTGGGTAGCTGATGGACCAGATTGCTGCTTCTGTCGCACCACCAAGGCTGAGCTGTTGTGCGTTTGGGGTCACCTTGAATAAACGATCGGGTAAATTGACGGGGATCCAGTCTCCGCTCATCATGATGTAGCGTAGCTGTGGCAGCTTGGATTGGTTGCGCTCCAGGCAATCAGCAAGCAACTGCACAAAGGCTGGGACACTGTTCCAAACGGTGATCCCTGCGCTTGCTGCCAATCTAACCAGGGCTTCTGGATCTTGCGCCGGTGATATTTCAGGTATGACCAACCTTGCCCCTTGGCTCAGTGTCGAGAAGATATCGAAGACCGATAAATCGAAATTAAGCGCAGAGATAGCCAGGACCTTGTCGTGGTTATTGAGACCAATTCGAGCGTTGATATCCAGCAAAGAGTTGACGACGGCTTGATGATCCATGACGACCCCTTTAGGCCTGCCCGTCGATCCTGAGGTAAAGATGACGTAAGCTATATCACTTGGATCTATCGTTGGAGCAGTAAAGCCACTGGGGGCTTTTGCATCCAGACTGGGTACCAGAGTTTGGTAGCAAGCGGAGGGCGTGGGAACATGGTGTTGGGTGATCACAGTGCAGACATCACTCAGTGCCAATAATTCCGCAATTCGCTTGCTTGGATACGACGCATCCACAGGCATATAGGCTTTACCTGCCAGCAAAATGGCAATGGCAGAGATAATTTGTTCCCAGCCCTTATGCATCACGATGGCGATCAAAGGGCGGTCGTCTTCGCTGGCTAAGATCTGCGCTGCCAACGCGTTGGATGAACGCCAAACTTGCGCGTAAGTCAGTGCGACATCACCTTGTTGGATGGCGACATCATCAGGGTAATCTGTCACCCCATTTTGGATCATGTCGCACAGTGTCTGGACGGGTTTATCTCTGCCATTGTAGGTCTTCAAAGTCAGTGCTGCTTTGGTTGCATTCGCAAACTGGCGTGATGTAACTTGCGATGTTGACATGGGTGGGGATAGGGGACTACCCCAGTTAGCTGATGGCAATGAACGTACTGTTTGTACGTAAACCTCAAACATGGCATCGAATACACCGGGTTTCAGGTGATGCTCCTGAATCGTCCATTTGATGTCGATACCACCGCACACTGAGGCGATCAGCATGCAGTCCAGATAAACGTGTGGTGTCTGTGCGCCAAAACTCCTTAATTTACCGATAGTCAGTGGCTTGTTCTGACCTATTGATACCGTGTCGTTAAACACTATTGGCATGCCTGCGCTGAAGTTTCGATTTTGGCGGTTTTTTTCTGTTAGCACCTGCTGACCATCAAAACTGGCGTGGGCTAAGTCTTCTGTCATACGCTGTTGGAGCTGATGAGCGAAAGTGCTTAAGTCCATACCTCCCGTGGCATCGACTTCCAACATTGAGGTGGTTGACAGGTTACCTATTACCGTCTCTGACTGCATAGGCTGACGATTGCTGTGAAGAATGTTGATCGAGAAGTGTTTAGTCTCACTCCATGTTTTCAACACCAGACAGAATACCGTGAGCATGGCCATGGAGGGCAGGACATTATTGGCCAACGCAGTACTTTGGATCTGAGCCCATTCTTGTTGACTAATGCGATGAGTAAGCACGCATTGAGATAAGTCTTCATCTCGGCTGTCAGCAAGCGGAAGCGTGGGGGCTTCGGGCAAGGTCGGGATCCTTTGTGACCAATAATGCTGCGCGCGTTGATAGCCCTCAGAGGCTTTGGTGTTTTCCAATTCACGGAGATACGCGGCGGCGGTCATGTGAGGGACAGGTAAAGCTGAAGATGGGTCTTCATACAGAGACTGTAATTGTTGGAATAAGATGCCTAAGCTTTTGCCGTCTGCCACCACCAGATCCACAACCAAATGCACCAGTGAGGTGTCAATGTCGGTTTGCAATATGTTGATATCGAACAGCGGCCATTGGTCGGTAGGGACACCTTGAGCCGCGATCTGGTCTCTCGCTTCGCCGATAAAGCGATCTTTTCTGGCTTTATCCATGGCGGTGAGATCGACATATTGCGGCTGATAGTAAGGCACGTCTTTGCTGATGCAGTATTTCCCGTTATCAATGACACCACGTAACTGATCGTGGCATCGGATCAGCTGATTCCACGCCAGAGTCAATCGCTCACGATCAAGGTGTTTGACCTCCAGTTCCGCGTAAAAATGAGCAATGCCGTTTCCAAGTGAAAACAGATCACTCTCTCCAAGCCAGTAAGCATGTTGTAGTGGGGTTAATGCATATTCATTATCTTGATGAGTGCTTCCATCGTGTGGCTCTGTGTCAGCCGTAGAGCCGCCTTGCTCTGGCTCAATAGAGACTGATTCTGCTGTGGTCGGGTCGATAGCAAGACAGAAATCAGCCAACACAGGATGTTCGAATATCAGCTGCAAACTTGCGTGGATGAAACCTTGCTGATTCAGCTCGACAATCATCTTAGTGGCCATCAAGCTATCACCGCCAATCTGGAAAAAATCACATTGTTGCCCAACCTCACGGTCGAGCATCTTAGACCACACTTGCGCGACTGTTACTGCCGTGCCTGAATTGGTTTTTAGCGCCAGAGTTGGGCTTTGAATGTCATGTTCAAGGATATCAGCTGTGGCGGTAAACTCAGGCTGGATCACCGAGGTGTTGTTGGCTACGACCAAGTGTTGGCGTAGCACTGAATGCTCAGTGTTGGGGTAGACCAGTTGGGGGACGAATCCGTTTTCAGACAATAATGTTAACCAAGCTGGCAAGTCGAGCATCGCGCTTTTCTGCTGCTGCCTAAAATCACTGAAGGCATTAATCCCTTCAATAAAGCCCACCGTTGCCAACTGCATTGGGCTAAATTGCTCCGTGGCTTCAATAAAGATCAAATGCCCCCCGTGAGCCAGTAACCCACGCAGTTGCCTAAGCGCTTTAGGCAAATCTGTGGCATCGTGAAGCACATTGACAGCAATAATAACCTGATAGCCTGTTTCTACTTTCACACTTGCACTGGCGGGTAGGTTGATGTCGAACAACTCATAGTGGACTTGAGAATAGGCAGATAATGTCTGTTTAGCTTCTTGTAGGAACACTAATGATATATCGGTGAACTGGTAGTGTTTGATGGTATTTGAAGCTATTCTCAGTACCTCTTGTGATGTCGAGGCGGTACCAGCCCCCACTTCCAGTACATTTATTCCTTGTCGGTATTCGCCGCCAATCGCCTTAATGGCCTCGGCTGCACTTAAGTTCAGAATGTGCAGCGAAGGGTTGGAGCGATATAGGCAATCGGTGACTTCGTTGTCTTTGAACAAAATCTCTAATGCTGATTTACTGTCATCAAGCAATGCGGGGTGAGCCTGTATGCTTTCGCTTAAATACTGCGACAAACGCTGACACCAGTTAGCCGTTGGAAGAGATGTTGTCGGTGGCGTGGGGAATTGGCCGCCAAATAGGTAGCCGTGACTATCTTGGGTTAGCATGCCTTCGCGGCTGAGTTGATCAAGCCAAAGAACAATCAGTTTGTGGTGTTTAGTCGCAACATTTAACTGTGCATAGATGTGTTGGAGTGAGTAGTGTTTGCCTTCTACTGTAAATAGCTGATGGTTTTGCAGTGTGTTCCAGATCCCAACAAGCGCTTGATGTTCGATATTCATCCACGCGTCGGCGACCTCCTTGGCTGTTTCTTCGGTGATCTCCGGTAGGGTTATTGCCTGTAAAAGGGGCGAGGGCAAAAGCAGGGGCGAGGGGCTTAGAGTCGTTCTAGTTTGTGGGGCTAAAACGATTTTTTCCATCGATAACGGATTTGCAGCCACGTCTGTCAGTTGTTGGTTATAGTCGGCGAACATGGTACGCAAGACATCATGTTCCAACACGTCTTCCATGCAGTACCAATTGAAGACGAGAGCGCCGTCGACCTCCATTATTTGGTGATCGAGCCAGACTTGTGGCGTCTGGCTCAGTACGTAAACGGGATCGCCAAGCAGACTGGTCATGGCTTGTTTTATGTCCATCCCATCCATAGACATGCCAAGCATGCTGGTGAATACCACTGGGGTCAGCGGCAAAGTCGCTTCTTGTTCGCTTATTTTGCCTGAGGCCTTAAGGTGTTTAGCCAGTTCGCGGATCACTTCTACGCCATTGACCTGGCTGTGTCCCAGCCTTTTCCAAAGCTTCTCCTGTGTTTCAGACATATATTGCTTCAAGCTGGACGGCGCTGACAGCATAAAGTCCATCAGCAGCACGGAGGTAAAATCACCTATGATGCCCTCAACATCTTCATGGAATGGCTGACGGTTGAAGAAGGTCATGTTTAAGGTAAAATCTGATGACGAGGTCCATTTAGCGAGTGTGTGTGCAAAGAGGGTCAGCAGACCGGCAGACGGGGTCACTCCCCACTGCTGCCACTGGGACTTGAGCCCTTGCCACTGAGCCGAATCCAGCTTGCCTCCAAGTGTGATGAATTGGGGGCTTTCGCTATCATAATTGGAGTTCAACGGCAACCTTGGGGCTGTTGGCAGGTTTGGAATAGTCTGTTGCCAATAATCCCATGAGGCTTGCCAGTCTGCTTGTTGCCTTAGCTTTTGTTCGTGCATCACGTAATCACGAAAAGTGAGTGGCATCTCAGGTAAAGCAAGGCCTTGATATGCGGTCGTTAGATCATCCATCATGATTTTGAAACTCTGAACATCAAACTGCAGCAGGTCAAGATTCATATGAAGTCTGATTTTGGTGTCTGACATACGGGTGAATCGTAAGTCAAACAATGGCCATACATCTGCGGGGCGAACGTCGTGGCTCATTGAATGTCGGATCGCATCGAGTGCATTGCGCTGTTCATTTTCCGGTAGCGAACTGACACTGGTTTCGGGGATGGTGAAATGCGGCACGTTAGCCTGGACGATTTGTTCACCGTTGGGTGTTATCGTCATTCTTAGCATATCGTGGCGTTCAATCAGCGCATTCCACGCATTCTCAAACTTCTCGGGATCGAATTGGTTAAGATTTTTGTCCCACTCAAATACTACGTGGCAGGCGATGCCGCCGTATTTAATCCAGGACTCTCTACCAATCCAATAGGCATGCTGTATTGGCGTCAGCGGGAATGGCAGATGCTTATCTTGCTTTTCTATCTTGAACGGTAAAACAGGTACAGATCCAGCGCCGTTTCGCACCCTTTCATTGATGAGTGAAACCAAGCCAGCAACGGATAGGTCTTGGTAAGCTTCATCAGCATTGATCTTAATGCCAAATTGCTTCTGAATTGCTGTGCTCAGCTCAATAAATTGTAACGAGTCCATGCCTAATTGCAGCAGATCCTGCGCGTCGCTGACTGCGGTCGATTCAGCAATACCGAGTTGGTAGCGCACTCTATCAGTCAGCCAAAGCGGTAGGTCTGATACCTCTGATTTTGCCGTGTTATTGTTTTTTTCAGCACCAGTAGAGGGGACTATCGATGTCGTGACTTGGATTGCGGGAGCTATACTGTCAGCGAAGTAGCGGCAGAAATTTGGATGCTGGTTTTCTATGTTCATCGCTAGCGAATTTGACTGGCCATTTAAGAAGCATTGACTCAGGTGCCATAACCCTTCTTGCGCGCTTATGGTGTGCATGCCGTCTTTACTCAGCTTGTCGAGCAGTCTCTGGCTGCTTGTCATGCCAATGTTGTCCCAGGCACCCCAGCTAATGCTCATGAGACGGCTGCGGCTTGTTGCTTTCTGACTGAGGGTATAACCCTCAAGATAAGCATTGGCAACCGCATAGGTACCTTGTCCCAGTGCGCCTAAAGAGGCGGCTGAAGAAAACCCAATAAGGTACTGAGCATCTTGTGCCTCTAACCATTGATGTAATGCCGTGAATGACATGGCTTTGGTTTGAAGCAATGCCTCTGTTGCAGACTGATCCCATGTCGCCAATAAACCGTGTGCCGATGTGCCAGCGGCATGAATAGCACCGATGATCGGCAGTTCGGTCTGCCAACGGCTTAGTGTCAGTTCGAGTTGGCCTTGTTTCGACATGTCACATACCAAGGTGTCGACAGTGCAGCCCAATGTCGCCATTTGTTGGCAAAACTCTGGCCAATCTGGGTGCTCACTTCGTCCCAAAACGGCGATATTTTTGGCCCCTGAACTTGCTAGCCATTTGACGACCAAGCGTCCTATCCCGCCCATTCCACCTGTGACTAAGTGCCACCCTTGGGTGGTAAACCATTGCTGAGGGATAATGCTGTCTGATGCCTGTACTGGCAGAATCTTGGGGCCGAAATAGCGGTCTTCTCTACACGCAAGCTCAGTACAAAGGCTAAAAGGAGCTTGCTTAATGGCGCGTGAGATATGCTCGGGATGGTGGTTATCGACGTCTAGCAAGTAGATTGTCTTTGTGGGGTATTCGGCCCGTGCAACTCTCAATAGTGACATCAAGGCAAATTTTTCTGGTTGAATATGATCGCCTGAATTAACAGGCATGGTGTTTGAGGTGAGTACATAAAGCGTGTCAAAGTCACGACTCAGTACTTTGGCCATTTGCGCCGTGACATGGCTTAAGTTGCCCTGTGGCAAGGTGACCAAGCTTTGATGTGAATTCAGACGGTGCACTTCGCCTGTGGTTAACAGCGCTTGTTCAATATCAAGTGGGCTTATCGTCAGTGATTGGCTGTCTGTGTAAGGGGCGATTCGTTGCCACTGCCACTCATAGTGATTGTGCGGAGAAGGCAACAACTTAAGGGCATCAGATGAATTAAAACCTTTAGTATAGGCGTCGCCCAGCCATTGCCAGACCCCTTTTGCTGATTTGGCTCGTAGGTCATATTTTGCCTGTCCCCACATGCCAGAGGTTCGGCTGACTGCGACTTGGGTGACTTTATTGGGTGAAAACGTACTCGAAACCGATATTTCCCACTCGGCGTTGTTTTCTTGCGTAAAGGCTGGGATCTGCTGGGATATTAGAGTGAACAAGTCTTGCTGGTGGGACAGAGATGACCAGTCTTGATAGGTAAGGCCACCATTTACAGTGTGCTGAGGTCCATGTTTTCGACCTTGCGTTTCGGCTACCCCCAGGCGATTGCGCAGCAGGATATTGACTTCTTCGACGCGGTTGTGACCATGAGCAGGGATATGTTCAAGACCGCTTAATTTATCTTTTAATGTGGTTGAGGCTTGAATGAGGCATTGGATTTCAGCCATTGAAATAGGGATTTTATTCGGTGTTTTCAGTATCTGTTCTCTTAACCATTCGGCTGCGGTGTCTGTTGGGGGAAGTGGCTTCTTGGTGCGCACAAACCGCTTACCATTGCTGCTGTAGTAGCCGTTGTCGATAAGCACATCTAGCAACGCGAGTACTATTTGACGATAACGAGGCAGGAGTCTCCCCCCTAGAATTACCGCTTTGAGCGTAAAACGATGGCTTGAAATACAAGATTTAACAAAATTTTCAATCGCGCAGCAGCGCATTAATTCGTATCCAGCTGCGGCAGACTCCGGCTCATTCATTCGAGTGAGTTCGCTGTCTTTGTTGTGGTTAACGGGATTGATTGTCTCGGCTTGGTACCAATATTTTTGTTCGTCAAAGGCGTAGAGTGGCAGATCGCACTGATGGCCAATCGTGTTGAACTGTGATGGCCAGTCGGTATCCATCCCTGCGACGTACAATGTACTGAGCACGGCAGCCTTTGATTTCTCTGCGGTCATCTTGTGTTGGTGCGTGCCTTGCCAACGAATGTCCTGTTGCCAGTGTTCTCGTTGGCTGATGGCTGTGAGGTGGGGAGTGGGGCCCATTTCTAGGAATACGGTACAGCCTTGGGAAATCGCCGACTCTACCGTGCGTCTAAATTGTACGGGTTGGCGAACATGTTGTGCCCAGTAATGGCTGGTTAGTGCGTTTTCTGATGCAAGCAGTTCTCCAGTCAGTGATGAGATCAGCGGGATAGCGCCTGCCGAAGCCGAGATGCCTGCAGCAAAGTCTGAAAAGGGGCTCAGCATATCATCCAACAATCTGGAATGAGCCGCGCATGGCACATCAAGTGTTCTGAAATTGATGCCGCTGGCGTCAAGTGCTGTTGCTGCGCGTTCTACTGCAGCAGCGCTGCCAGAAAACACCCAATGTTGGCTGCCATTGTGGGCGGCGAGATCAAGTTCATCCAAGGCAGAGATGGATTGGGTTTCTATTTCGCTGGTGAAGACCGCCAGCATGACGCCTTTTTCTTGTTGGGCACATTCATGCATTAATCGCCCGCGCTCGGCGACTAATTCAATGGCTTGCTGGTGACTGAGATAACCGCCTACGACACATGCCGCGAATTCACCGACGGAATGCCCCATGACTATATCGGGCTCGAACCCTTTGGCTTGCCAATGAGCGGCCATAGCGATTTCGAATGCCACGATAGCCAGCTGAGCATGATCGGTACGGGTAAGAAGGTGCGTTTGTTCACCAAACATGACCTCTGTTAGCGGTGCCTCCCTAACGTGTTGGCAATAAGTCTGGCTGGTCTCTATGCTGGCTTTGAATGCTGGGCAAGCAAGGTAGAGTTCATGCCCCATCCCTGGGAATTGACTCCCTTGGCCGGTGAAACACCAGGTGACTTTGGTCGACTTTTGCTTCTGACTCCAGTCCAAATTGGGCGATGTTTGTCCTGATTTGGCAAACCGGATCAGTGCTTCTGCTGCTGATGCGCTGTTGTTTACGGCCAGTCGATAAGGCAAATCCGTGGACCGCGAGGTTAACGCTGAATAGGCAACATCATCAAAGTGCGCATTGTTTTTCAACAGGCTGCTGTAACCCTTAGCTATATCTCGTAATGAGGCTTCACTATTTGCTGATATAAATAAACTCAAATCTGAGGCCGAGGTCGTCCCGTTGATCACAGGTTGCGCTCGCTTGGGGACAGATTGCACCAGCATGTGGCAGTTTGTCCCGCCGATCCCGAATGAAGAGACTGCGGCGGTTCGTGTTTCGCTATGCCAATCGATCGTCTCCTTGGCCAGCTTGAAACCAGAGTCATCGAGCTGCAAGGCGGGGTTTGTTTGGGTGATATTGAGAGATGCAGGAATTTTCCCCCGAGATACAGCGAGCACGGTTTTGATTAGAGAGGCGATGCCAGCCGCGGTGTCCAGATGACCCAAGCTACTTTTAACTGAGCCCAAATAGCAGGTTTTTACCTGAGCATTACGCTGGTAAGCCTGTTTGATTGCCGTGACCTCTATTGGATCGCCAAGCTTAGTGCCTGTGCCATGTGCCTCGATCATTTCCACATCGTCTGCTTGAATATCAGCGAGATGGATGGCCTCTAAGAGTACTCGCGTCTGACCACTTACAGATGGTGCCGTGAATCCTACTTTGTCTTGACCATCGTTGTTGATGGCACTGCCACGCAGCACGGCAAGGACGTTGTCGCCATCTTGCAAAGCGTCTTCCAATCGCTTCAACACCACACTGCCGACACCGTGTCCGCCGAATGTGCCATCGGCATTAGCATCGAATGGGCGGCATAAACCATCGGATGAAAAGATCATTCCCGGTTGATACTCGTACCCTGATATTTGCGGGAATGACACCGCAACGCCGCCAGCGATGGCCATGTTGCATTCGCCGGAACGTAAGCTTTCGCACGCTAAGTGAACGGCAACCAGAGAGCTAGAGCACGCAGTCTGAACGGTGAATGCGGGGCCTGTCAGGTTGAATTTATGCGCGACCCGAGTGGCAAGATAATCTTTGTCGTTACCTATCAGCGCCTGCAAGCCTTTAACCTGACCAACTTGCGTGACATCGAAGTCGTTAAATGATGGGTAGGTACTGGTACGGATTGAACCAAATATGCCCGTTTTGACCTTGATCCCTGTGGGTGCATGGCCAGAATGTTCCAGCGCGTGCCAAACATTTTGTAAAAACAGCCTTTGCTGTGGGTCGATAGAACGCGCTTCTTTAGGCGAATAACCGAACAATCCTGCATCAAAGTACTCAGGTTTCTCTATCACAGCACCGCTTGGCACAAAATTTTTGCGCTGATAAACATTCGGTGAGATGCCCGAGGCATTGAGCTCTTGCTCTGAAAAGTATGACTGACCTGTGATGCCATTCATCAGATTGTGCCAGAACGTTTCCACATTGGGTGCTTTTGGAAATCGACACGCCAGTCCAATTACGGCAATTGGGTCACTGTGGCCGTACATGTTTGCTAAATCTTCCATTTTGAATCCTCTGGAACTCTGCGCCGATGAATAACAACTCCCTCGGCTTATGCTGTCTGTAATTACTTCACTCGTTGACGACGGCTTATTTTTCGATTGGCTTGTCGTTGCTGCCTTGCCTGTAACGCGTGATCAGGTTGTGACGTTTTGGCCGCTCCAGACACTGCTGCAGCAAGGGACTCCGGCGAGGGATAGGCGAATAAATCCGTGACTGAAATATTCATCCCTTTTTTATGCAGTGCCCCATGTAACTGAATAAGCTGTAATGAGCTGGCCCCAGCATCGAAGAAGTTTTCTTTTTCTCCAATGGGGGTGCTTAGGATTTGGCTAAATGTTTCGCGTATTTGGTTGACGGTTGCTGGGTCGCAATGAGTTCCTCCCGCCCACATTGGACTGAATGTTGGCTGAGTCGGCTCTGGGGTAAAACGGGTTAGGCTCTTGTCTGCCACAATCAGTTGTTCCATTGGCATTTGCCAGCATTCTGGATTGGCTGCCAGCATTTTTAGTAGCTGGATATATTGTCCGAACATCTGGTCCAATAGTGGTTTCGGTAGCAGTGTTTCAACGGCATCCCAGTTCAAGCAGAGATAGCCAGATGACTCGTAGACTTGATGGTCTAACCAAACCTGTGGCGTTTGCGAAATGCCCCAAGCGGGTTTAAGCCAAGCAGAATCGGCAATAAAATCGCCGTCGGAAGTACCGAGCGCACTGGTGAAGACCACGGGCATTGACGTGTTTGCTATGTTCTGTTGACGCGCCAGTTCGCGCATGACCCAAACCGCTGAGATGTCACGGTGTTTTAAGTCTTGCGCCAGCTGCCCTTGTAGACGCTTAAGGCTAGATAACCAGCTGTTTTCCGGGTGCCAAGCGAGCAGGAGCAAAGTGGTAAAATCCCCCATTACCTGATTGATCTGCGGGTGTAACTCTTGTCTATCGAATAAGGTGAGGTTGAGGGTTAGCGATTGATTGTCACTCCATGCTGACAGCGTGGAGGCATACGCGCACATCAATATAGCCGACGGAGTGATCTGATGCCTTGCAGCCATTTCTTTGAGCGCGCGCCACTGTGTTGGTGATAATGTGTCTGCCGAACGGATGAATTTCGGCTTGCTCAATCCGGTGGGGTCCGACTGGATGGGGAGATTGGGCGCTGGCGGTAGCGTGCTCAACTGGTTTTTCCAATATGTTTGCCCCTCTTCTTGTGCGTGTTTATTTGAGTGTTCATGGTCTTTTTGGTGCTTGATATAATCCCTGAAGCTGATGTCCAACTCAGGAAGTTGTGCCAGCGGATCTTGATAGAAGGTTTCCAGCTCAGACAAGAAAATTTGCATGCTGAGTCCGTCGAGCATCATATTGTCCAAGCTGACAAACAAGCGGGCTTCATGGGCCGTATCTTTAATGGCTTCGATACTGAATAGCGGCCAGTAAGCCGGGTTTTTAACCTGATGCGAGAGTTCGTTGCGAATGTCATCGGCTTTTGCACAATCGAGATCATCAAACATATGACAACGAAGCGAGAATGAAGGCACGTCTCTCAGGATCTGTTGTTGATGGTTACGAACCACTGCTCTTAGCATGTCATGACGTTCAATCAGCTTGTCCATTGCTTGATTGAAACGGTGCACGTCGAGCCTTTGCACGCGAAACTCAATAAAAAATTGAGAGCTGGTTTCACCCAGAGCAAAACCTTTCTGGCGCCCAATCCAATAGGCTTGTTGAACCTCGGTCATTGGAAATGGCAGGTAGCGATCTTCTGGTCGTGCAATGAGCGCCTTGTTATCAAGCTGATGGCTAGGATCTGCAGGCTTTAGGGTGGCGGCAAATTCGCCCAAAGTTGTCTTGGTGAATAACTCAGTCAGGTCGCCCTGAAATCCTATTTTTTGTAGCTCGCCAATGCAGCGTGTTGCCAGTAGACTATCGCCTCCTAATAGGAAGAAATCACTGTTTTTGTCCAGCGCGGCTTGATTGAATAATGACTGCCATACTTGCCCTAATACGGTCTCTTTTTCGGATAACAGTGGCTTAGCTTCGGGTGGGTTGATTGAAGAGCCTGTATTGTGTTCGCTGAGGCATTTTCGATCGACTTTTCCATTGGGGGTTAGCGGTAACGCCTCCATGAAAGTAAAGCGTTTGGGGATCATATATGCGGGCAAGAGTTCACTGAGTCTAGCCATTAACTTGCTGGTATCGGGCTTCATCACTGCATTGTTGTTCTTTAATACGTATAAAGCGTGATTGCCGACAATATCCTGATGCTCGAGGCTAAATCCCGCTTGTTCAAATGAAGCTTCAAGTATGGCACCTGACAGTCGCTGTGGTTGCACTGCCTCCAGTACTTGTGCGCTTATCAAAGCGCCTTCACCGAACTCTGTCACTTCAAACACCAGCATCATGCCGCCGGGAGCAAGCAAGGTTTTAACGTCATTGAGATAGTCGATAGGATCTTGTTGGCGGTGCAGTACATTGTTCAGCAGTAGTACGTCTGCTTTGTTAGCCATTATTGCTGTTAAGGCAGAATCATGATGCCGGGCTTTAGCATGTGTCAATTGCTGAAGGCGTGAGCTGGCTTGGTGGGTCATCGACAAGGATGGATCCACAGCGTGATATTGAATTTTATCGGGTCCTAACAGGGTGGCGAATTGACTTGCCAGTAAGCCGCTGCGTGATTCGGTTTCAACCACAGTGATCGGTTTACCCAGTTTGGCAGACAGCCTGGAAACCGCGCCGATGGCCTTAGTGAACAGCACTTTCAGAGAGGGGGAGCTCATGAGTAATGATTCTGGTGATAGGGGACTGTCGAGCAGCGCATACGCTGGGGTATTGCCCGTGATTATCTGCCTAAGAAGCTGGTTTAATTTAACTAAGTTAGCCGGTGAATGGTTTAGTAACCAAGAGCTTTTGGGTACTTCTGGGGCTAACTGATAGGTCGGATAACGACCATTTACGTGTTTTTCTGCCAGATTATGTTGGCAAAGAAGTGCTAACCATTGCTCGAATAACTCAGTGTAACGTTCAATGGGGCCGTAACTCTGGAGCCATTCCTTTAGCGATTTCGGCGAGAGACTGTCGGCCATACAAGTAGACAAATGCTGGTGCAAGAAGCCTCCAACATCGGCGTCTTGCTCAGCGGTTTTTGTATCCACACCTTGTCGGAATAGCGTTTGGTAGTTATTGGGTAGAGACGGGTGGGGCTCAACAATTGAAAGTAACTCTACTCCTTCCGTTACCACGAAGCCTTCCAGTTGTTTATCTTTGCTGGCTGCCAGGCTAAGTGCAAGCGTAATACCTTGGTTAATACCGTCGAGACGGTTGAGTGCGGCATCTATTTCGCCAAGTTCTATGCGGTAACCGCCAACTTTTACCTGGTTGTCTTTACGCCCTAAAAACTCTAACGTCCCGTCTGGCCAGTAACAGCCTGTATCTCCGGTGCGATACCAACGCTGGGTCGCGCCTGTCTCAGAGCAAACCCGTTCGATGAACTGTTGTGACGTTCGTTGGTTGTCGTTCCAGTAGCCTTGAGCCACTCCGGCTCCGCCAATCCATAACTCTCCTTGAACCCAGTCTGGACAGTCCCGACCCGCATCATCGACCACTCTAAATGCCTGATTTTTTAGCGGGTAGCCATAAGGCACTGAGCGCCAGTGGGGATCGGTTTCATCGACAAGGTATTCATTCGACCATATGGCGGCTTCGGTTGCCCCACCCATGGCGCTGAAGGTGCCTTCAGGTTGAAAATGACGGTACCGTTCAGGTAGTGATAGATCTATCCAATCGCCAGATAACATCACAGTTCTAAGCAGAGACGGGGAGTTGAACTTCATTCCTTCGCAGAATGTGAGAAACATATTGAAAAGGGCTGGGACTGTGTTCCATAACGTGATCTGGTGTTCCGACACTAGGTTATCCCATGCCATTGGATCGCGAAGTTGGTTTTCTTGTGGCAAGACCAATGCGCCACCAGCTGCCAGCACACCAAAAATGTCGTAGACAGATAGGTCAAAATGCAAAGCAGAAAGCGCGAGAACCCGGTCGTTTGGGGAGACCTTGTGGTGGTCATTGATGTCCACACATGTATTGAGTGCCGACTGGTGGGAGATCATCACCCCCTTGGGTGTGCCAGTTGAGCCTGACGTATAGATTATATATGCCGTATCTTCTGGCCTGCGTAGGGGGGCTGGCAATGGCAGAGTGGGCCCTTTTGCATCCTGCCAATTGATGTGGATTGAGTCAGTCCACTCAAATTGAATTATCGCGGTTTTACAGCGTAAGACAATGCGGATGTTGGCATTGGCGACAATGGTTTGCCTGCGGCTGATGGGTTGATTTGGGGCAATAGGAACATACACACCACCGGCGTAAAGAATGGCGAGTACTGCGACGATTTGTCCTGTGCCTTTTTCCATACTGACAGCGACATGATCGCCACTTTGCATGTTGGCCTCTACCAGTAAATGGGCCAACTTTCTGGCTTTTATGGTGAGCGCATCATAACTCAGTTGCTCGTCAGAGCTGATGATCGCAATGCGGTCCGGGTGTAAGTTTGCTTGCTCAAATATGCGGTCGTGAAGTAGCCCAGGTGGTAATTCACCCTGAGGCTGATTCAGTTTACTGCGTATGCTTCTTTGTGTTTTAGGCTGTAAATCAGGGAGCGGAACATGCCAATGTTGATTCCCCTCCAGTAGGTGTTCTATCAGTTGAACGAAAGCATGAAACATGGTCTCCATAAGACCGTCAGGGAACAACTCATCAATGCCATCCCATTGCAGAATGATCCCATCACCTTGTTTAAATGCAACAAAGTCCAGCCATACCTGAGGCGTTTGGGATATGCCCCATCCCGGCTCACCGAGAGGTCCATCGGTGTCGTCACCAAATAGGGACTTATTGAGGTTGCTGGTAAATACAATGGGCGCACCATGGGGATGAGTGCCGTTCTTCTTCAGATCGCGAAGCACCTCGACCCCGGATATCATGCGGTGCTCATAAAGTTCCGCAAACCGGTTTTGGTGAGCTTTGATGAGGTCGATAACATTGGCGCCATTAATTTCGCTATCTAATAGCAAAATATTGGTGAAGTCTGCCAGCATGGTATTGACGTGATCATTGAATGGGTGGCAATCAAACAGTGTTAAGTTCAGCAATAGCTTGCTCTGCCCGCTCCAACGAGACATTACTGCAGAGTAAAGCGTGGCGAGCACCATGGTTGGTGTTACCAGATTGCATGACGCCAGTGCTTGAAGCTGTCGCCATTGAATATGACTTAATGGGTGTCTGCGGCGACTAAATTGTGGTTTGTTTACTTGTGTAGGCTCTTTAGCCAGAGGCAAATTTGGGGCGGCAGGTAAGGTTTCCCATTGTGATTGCCAAAAGCTGGCTGCTCGTTTTTTTTGTGTTGCAAATTCGGTGGATTCTTGGTGCAGGTAGCTGCGAAAATCGTAATCTGGCGATCGGTTTTGCAGCGGTTCACCTTTAAGTAAAGCTGATAGCTCGTTGAAGAATAGGCTAAAGCTTGATGCGTCCATCACCAAAAGATCAATGCTGACATGCACGCGGGACTTGTGCTCATGCAGCAGCGAAATATGAATGTCGATGGTTTGGCCGTTTTGCACATCCAGTACTCGGTGACTTAGTCGATCACGGATGGACTTCATTTCATACTCAGCGTCACTTTCAGACAAGGCGGTGAAATCGTGTCGCGTTACCTGATACTTGCCAATAGGCGCTTTCCAGCGTTGCATCCCGTTATCTTGGAATGCGACACTGAGCATTGGGTGGCGGTTAATCAGTGTATTAACCGAGGTTTCAAGCTGTGCGGGGTTAAGATAATTGGCGTTAAACTCTTGATACAGGTGGCAGCTGTTCCCTCCTAAAGGTTGGCTTTCGTCGCGGCCAATGTAATACGCAAGCTGTACTGGTGTCATCGGGAAGGGGCTACCATCGGTCATGATGGGATAAGGTGTCTTTTCCGGCTTGACGTTATTGGCTTTGGGGCTTGATCTTAGCTTTAACTCTACCAGAGTTTGGATCTCCGCGAGAGTCGGGTGCTCGTACATCTCTTTTAATGTGATGTTGCATCCAGCCCGACGAAATTGGTTAACCATGCGCATGAGAAACATCGAATCGAGTCCAATTTCAAACAGGTTGTCGGTGTCACTGAGTGCATTGCTGGAGATGGCAAATGAGTGGTAAATCGCCTCCCTAAATTTTGATACTATTTTTTTCGAATCTGACATATCGGCATCTTATCTTGGCAAATTTTAGGTAAAAGAAACCCAGCCGTTGACGTGTGCAACAGCTTAGACTGGGTAATTAACTGGACAGCCCATGAAATGTGGGCTTTAGAATTTACTTATTTTTTTCTTGGGCACTGAAAATGCTTATATTAAAAGATCTTTGATCGTGGGTACGAGTGGATTGATGTAATGTAAACGCAGCTAAAAAAGTGGCTATGATGGCCATGGTGTAATGGACCTTGTATCCAAAGTTGGCAATAATCCAGCCGCACAATATGGCCATTACGATTGCTACTATCATGTCCATGGACTGGAAAAAGGAGAAATCAACACCTGCTTGTTTGCCGTACGACCATTCCATCATCAGCGTATACAAGGCAACGAACTTGGCCGCAAAGATGAAGGCATTAATGACAAAAAGGACCTCCAGTCCATACGGTAAGTGGATTAACTCGCTGGAGTAAAAAAAGAATCCAGTATAAACAATCATTTCTGCTAATAAGCAGTAAGTCACCATCTTGATCGCGCTGATATGTTTAATTATCCATCCGCTGAAGGCTATCCCGATAAACCCAGTGATGGCGCCACCGCCAGCAGTGAGTAACCCCAGGTTTTCCAGATTAATGCCTCTGTCGTACAGGAAAGGCATCATCATAGATAACACGCCGCGCGTACCCAATTGGCACAGGGCTATCAGTAGTAAACCTTGTCTTATTTTGGGGTTTAAAAAAGCACTTTTAAGAGAGGGTATGTGGCCATCACTTACGCCAGATTGTGTCGTGTTTTTGCTAAACAACTTAAAAGTAGGCAATGACATGATCACCACGAGTCCAATTAGAACAAATATGGCGATTTGCCAATTCATGGTTCCTGTTAGGTAGATGAACATCCCCCCTCCAAAAATGGCACCCAAATAGGCGCCTCCCACTTGCATGACGTTACCGACTCTTCTTTGTGACTTGAGCAACTGATCTACTGCCAGTCCATCGGTGCTGATGTCAGCAAAGGTCGATAGCAGGGCTAGCACTAGCACGCAGGCAAAAATTAGCGTGAGCTGGTGCAGCGCAGAAGTGAGTGCCAAGATCCCAAGTACGACAAGCATCATCACTTGAGCAAACAGGATGAGGTAACCGTGATTTTTGAGTGTGCGACCTTGCTTCCTCAGTGACTCTATATAGGGTGACCAAAGAAACTTCAATGCCCACGGCAGCATGGCGATATAGAAAAGACCGATTTGGGAGGTAGAAACACCTTCTGATCGCAGTACTGCAGGGAGGCCTTGCAGTGTGAACATACCGATCAAGCTTTGGATGGTATAAACCCCTGCCATTACGCTCAGCAGTGATGTGAGTCCTAAGCCCGGAACATTACGGATAGTGGACTCCATCAGGTTACCACTCCATCTTCACGTTCAGACCCACTTCTCTGCTGGTGCCATAGTTGCTTAACGCAGGTCCACCCATAGAGAAGGAGTAGGTTTTGTATTCTACATCCGTTAGATTATTGCTGAACAAACGGAAGGAGAGCTTGTCGTTGAACGCGTAATTAACGGCGAAGTCTACCAAGGTGTAGCCTGACTGGGACAAGGTGTTTCGCTCGTCGAAGAACAAGCTTGAAGTGTAACGTGCGTTGGTTATCAGCGACACTTCGCCATCAAGCAGTGATTGTGGCAAGAAGTACTCAATACCAGCGATTGCTGTCGTATCAGGCGCATATGGCAGTGTGTTGCCTTGAAGACCTGCATTACCTGACTCAAATGTCGACTTTCCTTGTGTGCCCCCCAGTGTCAGCGTCAGGTCTGTGGTTGGGTAGAAAGCCAGCTCAAGCTCTAGCCCATGGCTCTTGGCCTCACCCAAGTTTTTAAGTATTTGACTGCCTGGTACACCGGTATAAAGTTGCATATCTTTGGTTTCGATCCAATAAAGTGCGCCGCTCACAACTAGAGTGTTTTCGACCAAATAAGTACGCCAACCTAGCTCTCCATTCAGTGATTTTTCAGCATCATAGCCGTCTTTATCACCATAACTTCGAGGGACGGGGCTAAATCCTCCTGGGCGGTAACCACTGGTTAAAGAAGCGAATATTCTGGAGTCTTCATTCACTTGCCAACCAATGGCGACTTTTGGAGAAAGCATACTTTCAGATTTCTCTTCATTGTAGCCAGCAATCATCCATACTGGATTACCATCAAAGTCAGAGCTGGTAGACAAATGAGAAGCGCGCAGGCCAAAGGTCAAATCCAGAGTGTCAGTTACCCCATAAGTGGTTTGACCGAACATCGCGTAAGTATCGCTCTTGATCGTGTTTTTGGCTCCAACTCCTGTACCTACATCTAACCGACGGCTTTCAAAGTAGCCGCCGAATAATGCTGACAGTGATTCATTAAAGCGGGTGTTTACCAGTAGCTCTTGACTCAATGTGTTTTGATCTTCTTCCCAACTCCCCCCAATAAATTGACGATCGACATCTCGGTTTTGGTATGCCGTAATACTGGTGAGTGTCACGTTGCCGAGGTCATAGCCAATGTTAATTGAATAGGTGTTTACTTGGCGTTCTAACTCAGGAATATTCTGGCTAGTTTTTTTGTTATCGAATTCAGTCTGAGTGAGGTACCATTCTTCATTACTGTCCAAGTAATCAGCCGAAACAGAAAGAGTCATGCTCAGAGGAGAATCTTCCGGTATGAAGTGAAGGCGAGCAACGCCACTGAGCTCTTTGGTTTCGTTTGCTTTTTCTGTGTTGGTTGGAACATGGGTGATGTTGCCTTCATCGGTTAAAGAGCGGATAACCAAATCTGCATAAGTGGAGTCGCTGAGCTCAATTGCTGTCGAGCCATTAAGCTGATGACTCTGGTTGCTGTAAGTCACGCCTGCCGACGCTTTGGCTTGGTCGGTTGCTTTTTTAGTGATGATATTAATGATACCACCTTGTGCATTACCGCCGTACAAGGTTCCCTGTGGGCCTTTGAGTAATTCAACATGCTCAACGTTTTGTAGTTGTTGTGTGAGAAAAGCACTGTCTTGCAAAATGCCATCTACATAGATGCTAACCGTAGGAGAATAGTAGTCTGGTGAACTTATGCCACGAATAGTGGTGTTGGCGTAGGTTCTGTTACCACGAGTTTGGATCACTAAACCTGGGAATACTTTCTCGAGATCTTTAACCTCAAAGATCCCGGATTTTTCAAGTTCTTCGCCTGTTTTAACGCTAACAGAATTGTCCACGTGCCTTAATGGAACATCTTGCTTGGTGGACTTAATTATAATCACTTCATGATAGTTATCTTCTGCAAGCGTACAGTAACTTATTGTTGCCAAAGTCATTCCAAAGGCGATGGGGTTGAAGTATTTCCTGTACATCTCAAGTATATCCTTTCATTTAATAACGCTGAGCATATAGTGCAAATTTGGGAGAGTATTCGCTAACTCAATAAGGTGAAAAAAAAGCGAGAACCGACGTTTTTCCGCTCTAACTGTATGACCTTATAGATCGTAATGGTTAATAATTGGTGAGGCTTTAAAAGGTGGGTTTATGTTTATATTGGTGTGTCCAAGGTATGACTTAACCGTTTTTACTGATTGTCTGAGAATCATTAAGCGCTACACGCCAGTCAAGTTAGTGTTGACGTTATCAGTAACATGTAAAGGTAGGGCGTGCTGGTTTTTGGTTTGAAGATAGAAAACAAGAAGGTTTGCATCCTAATTCTTTTTTGAATGCGGCAGCAAAATGACCAGGGTTTGAGTAACCGACTTCCTGAGCCACATGACAGATAGGGAATGCTCCTATCGATATAAGCTCGACCGCTTTGGTCATTCTTTGTTGGATAACGTACTGATGAATCGTGGTATTGAACTCTTTTCTGAACCATTGTTTTAAAGAGGTTTCGTTGGTGCCTACCCGACGTGATAATTGGGTTATTGTGGGCGGTAACATAAACTCTTCGTCTAAGATCGCGATCGCTTTTTCTAGACCTTCACTTTTGTCAATACGGTGACTTCTGCTATTGTTTTCAATCAAATAGCGTGTAACATCGCTGATGAAGGAATAAGCAAGGTGTTGATGTATTGAAGCGTTAGACTGGCTCATTGGCTCTGACAGCTTTGAGGCGATACGACAGAATTGTGCATTGGCGGGCTTCATTAAAATAAAGGGTTCTCGGCATTCCAGTAATCGCTTGGTTTTTTCTCCAATCTGCATAATGTCGATGTATTCTAGCAACAGACTTCTTGGGATCTGCAAAGCAAAAAGATGACTTGCTTGAGGTTGATATCTGCACAGTCCAGTCCGAGTATCTGAATAACATAGCGCGATAGAATGGCTCGGGAAAATTTTGGGCGAGTTCAAGCTGTCAATCTGGTAATAAACAGCGTTGCCCAAATTGAGCATGATGGTAATAGCGTCGTACTCGGTCTTGTCTAGGGTATCCAGTTGCGTCGGTGCGTAAAAGTTCCCTTTAAATAGGCTAAGGGTGACTTCTTTGTTAAGCCTATGGCACCGTAAAGAGAATTCGCAATGGGTATGCTTGAATACCATATTTCCGTTGGTTTGAATGGACTCTTCCATTAAGTCCAAATTAAAGGGCAGTGTATAGTAAGGCATATTTTCATTTGCAGTCATTAATGGTAATGAGAAACATTACCATTTGAGTTTGTTTGAGTCTATCATTACCTAAGTGAAAACGGCTAGGTTGGTAAATAAGTGAACCTTAGCTGGAATAGGGACACCTGGTTTTTTCCTTATCTTTTTTAGTTAAATAAATGTGATTGGGCTGCGCAGATTTTATCATGGCAGGGACACACTGCCATGTGAAATATGAATGCTGCTACCAGCAATGCATCACTCAGCCGCGAGCCTAACTAAGAGAGATGGCGATTTTTTCGGTATTGAAAAGGGGGTTGTCCAAAGTGCTGTTTAAACAGTTTAGTGAAATGCGACGGGCTGGAATATCCAACGTTGAAGACAATGTCAATGATTGGATGCTCTGTGGACTCCAGTTCCTTTGCCGCTACTTCCATGCGTATTTGTTGAAGAATTTTGGAGAAGGTATTGTTGAACAATAATTTGAAGCCTCGTTTGAAGCTGGTTTCATTGGTGCCTACTGCGTTGCATAGTTGTTTGATGCTCCAGTCTTCACCTGGCGTCGATGTGATCAAACCGTGAGCTTTGCGGATTTTATTTAGCGTGTGGTTAGACAGACAAGAATATTTATCATGTTTCTTGTTGGTCATGATCATCTCTAGCTGGTTGAGTAGCTTAGATAAGCATTGGTAAGCTTGTGACACTACAAATAGGTTACCCGTTGCATCCGATGCTTTATCGGCACTTTCGCTTTTCAGTTGGTTGATGAATTGTTGAGTTTCAATGCTCGTGTCGAAAACGAATGGACGATTTTCAGTGCGTGGGTTAATGCCATTATCCTCAAATTTCTCACTCATCTGTTGATAAATCGACATCAGGTATTGACAGTCAAACCGGATGTCAGTGATCTCTACGTAGCTTTCAACTTCGCTGATGAACACATCATTGAATGTGTTAGCAGAGAATATCAGCACGCTTTTTCCTTTCTGCAACAATAGTGGTTCGTCAGTGCCTTTGCTCCATCGAATGTTGTTGCCTTTGACGACAATAAGGAGACGGAGGACAACATTTTTCTCTTCAGAACTGGCTTGATATGACGTACAGCCACCGTAGCCGGAAAGTGTGTGTATTTGGCACCCCAAACAGCCACCAAATGATTGACATGTTGGCGTTTCCAGATTGCCGTGGTCGATGTAGTGATTCGTTATTGGGATAGAATTTGAGTGAGTTTTTGTGAAAATGTTGTTCATATTAGTTACCGTTTAAAACTTCTTGGTCAGCTAGTACGCAAATATTTCAGTGGCATGAATGGACATGCGCTGCACGGAATGATCTGTAGTGATCGCTGGTATCTCATTGCTATTCCATTGACAGAGCAAATTTCATAGCAGAAACCAGAACGCTATTCTGTTGAGCATCTCACTTTCTGTCTACTCGAATTGGTAGTAATTTAAGGGCATTATTAACTCGAATTGAGTAAAAGACTTAGTGTCAAAACGGCTACCTAAGTTCGATCCCGGTGCTGAACTTAGGCAGAACCGCTAAATATAAGTGTTGTCCTAACCATTCCCTTCTCAATTTAATCTTTTCTGTAAGTCATCACCATGGCATCGACTTCACTGAAGAGACACTTATGACGGTCTATAAAGTCTGCCAGGGTGCTATTTGTAAAGTTCATAGGAATAAATTGCTAACAAATTTAGAAAAGATAACAATGATTATCATTATCTTTTCTTGGGGGCTGTTGCTATTGGGGTCTTGGTGTAAAAAAAGATGAATATTTTGAATTGGCCTTCAAACCTTCAGCTTAGCTATCTAGGTGTGAGGTATAAACCAGAATATGAACAACTGATGCTCAACGAAGGCGTCACGCTGCCACTCTCATTAGAGCGAGCTATGCTAAAGCGTCGTTGTGAGTTTTTGGCTGGTAGGATTTGTGCCAAACGTGTACTTACAAAATTACATATTAATACATCAGAAACCATCAAAATTGGTGCTGGTCGTCAACCCCTTTGGCCAGCAGGAGTCTCAGGGTCAATTTCGCATTGCGATGGTCATGCCGTTGCAGTGGTAGCCTGGCAGGAGGAAAATGTGATGGGGGTTGGTATTGATATTGAAAATATCGTTTCCTCTGAGTTGGCTCAAAGCATACATGAACAGATTATCTCTGAAACAGAGTGGGGTTATTCAAGGCTGTTTACTGATTTTCAATTGTTTTTGACCTTGATGTTTTCTGCAAAAGAATCCATTTATAAAGCAATTTACCCATTTATTAATCAAATTCTGGATTTCAATTCTGTGAGCCTTATTAATGTAGACTTGAACAGATGCGAACTTTTTTTTACTTATAATACCTATCTTCAATCCGTGTTTGGCAGGACAGAAGCTTTGGTGGTTAGATATCAAATCAATGATGGTTGCTTGCTTACTTGGTGTAGTGTTTCCCAAAAGCATCTATTTTAAATGGGATAGGTTCATATATGTAGGGAATGTCATCATGGTACCTGAGTATCATTGGCCCCTGCGATCAGAAGTGCTTCATAAGGGGATCTTTACCTAAAAGTCAGTTCAGTATCTTACTTCTCGCTCGCTTGAAGCTAAGGCGAGAACAAAGATAAAAATGTAACCAGCTTCATTCTCAAGCTGCCCCTACCTTGTTAGAATGTGCCATTCAACGCATTCACCTCACTTTTGGAAGTTAAAATGAAGATCCTTGCCGATGAAAACATGCCTTATGTACAAGAGTTATTTGGGGATTTGGGGACGATTGAAACCGTTAATGGCAGGGAGCTGACGCCAGAGCAGGTTAAAGATGCCGATGTGCTCTTGGTACGCTCTGTGACTCAGGTCAATGGGTCCTTGTTGTCGCTTAATAATCAGCTTAAGTTTGTCGGCAGTGCCACTATAGGTACAGATCATATCGATACCGATTATCTTGCGAGCCGTGACATTCCCTTCAGTAATGCGCCAGGCTGTAATGCTACGGCAGTGGGTGAGTTTGCCTTTATCGCCATGCTGGAGCTCACTCATCGTTTCGGCGGAAAACTTAAAGATAAGACTGTGGGTATCGTGGGGGCGGGTAACACGGGGTCGGCGGTGGCCAAGTGTCTTCAGGCCTATGGCGTGACTGTTTTGCTACATGATCCGGTTATTCAAGATAGCGATCCCCGTGACTTTGTCTCATTAGATGAACTGATAGCTCGCTGTGATGTGATAAGTCTTCATGTGCCTATCACTAAGACTGGTGAGCATAAGACCTGGTATTTGTTCGATGAAGCCAGACTCAATAGCTTAAAGCAGGGTACCTGGCTGCTTAATTGTTGCCGCGGTGAGGTGATTGATAATCGCGCGCTGATTAAGGTCAAGCAAGAAAGGCCGGATATCAAGCTGGTACTCGATGTGTGGGAAGATGAGCCAAATCCTATGCATGAGCTTATTCCTCTGGTCGAGTTGGCGACGCCTCATATTGCGGGTTACAGCCTGGAAGGTAAGGCTCGCGGCACTTATATGCTGTATCAGAAGCTGATGCAGGTACTGGGCAGAGATGCTGATAAATCCATGATGGCATTATTACCGTCTCTATGGAGCGCTCAATTGGATATCGAGTCGATACCCAATGAGAAGTCCCTGCTGCAACTCGCACGTTTTATCTATGATCTTCGTGATGACGATGAATTATTTAGAAAAACCATCCTTGATGATTCATCAAAAAATGCCCAAGTTAATTCTTCTAATAACAATGGGTTTGACTTTATGAGAAAAAATCACAAGCATAGGCGTGAATTTAGTGCCTTAAGGCTAGTAAACACTGGGCATTCTGATGTAAATTGGCTGACCAATTTAGGTTTTTCAGGAATCGGACAGTAATTATGTCGCAAGAATTCAATGTTGTCGTATTAGGTGCATCGGGCGCAGTGGGTCAAACCATGATAGAGATCCTCGAAGAGCGCAATTTTCCCGTTGCGAAATTATTTCCTCTAGCCAGTAGTCGTAGCGCTGGTGGTACGGTCAGCTTTCACGGTAAACAGGTAGAAATTCTTGACGTAGACGACTTCGATTGGTCTCAGGCGCAGATAGGCTTCTTCTCTGCCGGTGGTGATGTGTCTGAAAAGTGGGCGCCTATCGCAGCTGAGAACGGCTGTGTTGTCATCGATAACACCTCTCATTTCAGATACGATAACGATGTACCTCTAGTTATCCCTGAGGTTAACCCGGAAGCGATTGCCGATTTCCGTAACCGAAATATCATCGCTAACCCAAACTGCTCGACGATTCAGATGTTGGTTGCACTTAAACCTATCTATGATGCATTCGGTATTTCACGTATCAATGTCGCCACCTATCAGTCAGTGTCGGGCTCAGGCAAAGTGGCTATCGAAGAGCTTGCTGGCCAATGCTCTAAGCTACTTCAAGGTCTTCCTGTAGAGCCTAAGGTTTATCCAAAACAGATCGCCTTCAACGTGTTACCGCAAATCGATAAGTTTATGGAAAACGGTTATACCAAGGAAGAGATGAAGATGGTCTGGGAAACTCAGAAAATCTTCGGTGATGACAATATTGTCGTCAATCCGACTGCGGTTCGGGTGCCGGTATTTTATGGTCATTCGGAAGCGATACATCTGGAGACCATTCAACCTGCCGAAGCCGAAGATGTTAAAGCTGTGTTGCGTGAGGCTCCGGGGATTGAATTATTTGAATCCAATGAAGAGTATCCTACGGCAGTAACTGAATCTGCTGGCACGGATCCTGTTTACGTGGGACGTGTACGCAAAGACATTTCTCATTCACACGGTATAAACCTTTGGGTTGTATCTGATAATATTAGAAAAGGTGCGGCACTAAACAGTGTTCAAATAGCCGAGGTGTTGATTCGCGATTATTATTAATTTCGAATGTTATAATAGGTTAAACGCCTAATTTGATGAAAAAGTCTGCAATATGCAGGCTTTTTTTGTTTTAGCAGTTGTTTTTGAATTGTGAACAGTAGCAGACCTGTGATTTCTGGTTTATAGTAATCTCAATAAATACAATTGCCTAAAGCTTCGCTGCTGGAATTGCAGCATCACTGCGCTTGAAAGGGAAGAATTGATGAACTTTCGCACTTCGTATCTTGTCGGTCTGATGGCCTCAGCTCTACTCGTTTTTTCTGTTAGTCCTCTGGTCCAAACGGCTTTTGCTGCTGAGCCGCTGAAGATCACTGGCCCCGATGGTGAGATGAGGCAAACTAATCGTCAGTATGGCCCGACTCGGTCTTCCGATACTTTCTGGAGCATAGCTCAAAAAGTTCGCCCTGATAACAGTGTCAGTATCTATCAGGTCATGGCGGCTATCTATGATGCCAACCCTCATGCTTTTTCTAACGCCAACTTTAATAGTCTAGAAAAAGGCATGATACTGCTCATTCCGTCAAAAGACTTGATGTCGGCCATTCCTAAAAGTATGGCTAAATCGCGGGCTGAAAGAGATGATAAAGGCTGGAAGAAAACGACTCAGCCTAAAGTTGTGCAAGCAGCACCAACAACACAAGCCCCAACAAGTACGCCAGCCAGACCCGTCACCTTACCTATTGTCCCAGCCGACACGAGTGTGGCTCAGAAACCTGCAGCAAACCAGGTTTTGACCGAGCTAACGGCTAAGCTCGAAGCGGCGGAAGCTAAAAACCTGCAACTCACAGATGAGCTAGGCAGGGCTCAGGATCAGTTGGATTTAGGCGATTCAGATACAGATACATTGAAGAATAAGATTGGCGAACTCGATGAACAGGTTGCCATTTTAGAAGAGCAGCTGCAAGCGAGTAAGCTGCAAGGTGCCGGGCTCAGCGAAGAAGTTAAATCTTTACAAGAGCAGGTTAATGCGCTGCAAACTGCTGAGCCTGAGGAAGATACAGCACTGTGGCGTGATCTGATGAGCAACCCTCTGATGTTAATCGCGGCTATCTCTATTCCCGCATTACTGGTATTGGTGTTTTTGTGGTTATTCTTAAGACGTCGCCGTGATGAAGGCGCTGGTACAGAAGAGGAAACTGCTAAGGAAATTGATGTTGAGGATACACCCGTGCCGAGCGCCCCTGCTGAAGCAGAAGCTACATCGGCGCCAGCAGAAGATCTTGAAGCCATGGCAGTTCATCTAGATACCGAAGATGATGACTCTATCGATTCACTCATGAACATAGATACGGCCGAGTTGCAGCCGGAAGTGGATATGAGTAGTGATGACCAGGTGGATCTGGCCTCAGATATGTTTGTTGATACAGGTGAAACTCCGAGTGAGGAAGCTGTCGAAGAGGAAGGCCAGTCTTTGGATGACCTCTGGGCCGAGGCGATGGGGGAGCAAGATGAAGAGGAAGCTAAAGCGGGTGAAGACGATTTAGATTCTCTACTAGCGGGTTTCGATGAGCCTGCTAAGGATGAAGCCCCAGATGAAGAGGCTCCAGTAGAAGAAACCCCTGTTGAAACTGACACTGTAGAAGAGAGCACTGAACTTAGCAGCTCTGATGATTCAAGCAGTGAAATCGTCTCAGCGGATGACCTGGATTCTCTGTTAGCGGGTTTCGATGAGCCTGCCGATGCAGTAAGTACTCAGGTAGAGCCAGAGAGTGAGACCGAAACCGAAATTCAGAGTGAAGTTGTCGCAGAAGATGATTTAGATTCGCTTTTAGCGGGCTTCGATGAGCCTGCCGATGCAGCAAGTACTCAGGCAGAGGCTGAAACAGAAAGTGAGACCAAAACCCAGAATGACCTTGTCGCAGAAGATGATTTAGATTCTCTATTAGCGGGGTTCGATGAAGCTGTCGATACACCGAGTGATGATGCTGCTAATCTTTCAGAAGAGATCGCTGCCGAATTAGAGCAAGATGTCACTATGACCGCCGAGGAAGATACATCCGGTGAAGAGATTGTTGAAAAAGAAAGCGCTGACAAAGAGAGCGCAGACGATTTAGATGCCTTACTGGCAGGGTTCGATGCGCCTGCAGAGGATACCAGCGGCGAGACGATTGTTGACCCCGATCTTAGCGAGGCTATTTCTGCCGAGCTCGAAGGTGAAGTGGATGCAAATCAAGATGCCAGTGCTGAAGATCTTGATGCTCTGTTGGCGGGTTTTGATGAAAAGAATGATGCACCAAGCCAAGACTCTCCGGTAGAAGACGCTTTAGTAGAGGAAAGTCCTTCTGAAATAGCTGCCGAGCCTGAGGACGATCTTAGCGAGGCTATTTCTGCCGAACTCGAAGGCGAAGTAGAGACGACTGCAGATAGTGAAGATGATCTTGATTCATTACTTGCCGAGTTCGATATTGCCGACCAGCTCGATATACCTGAAACCTTGGATGACAGCCTGCTAGAGCCTAGCGCTGAACGTGAGCCTAGCAGCGACGATGCGCTGGACTCATTGTTAGCCGACCTTGAGGCTGTCGATCCTAAAGCTGGCCAAGACCCTGTGGCAAGTAAACCTGCTGGCGGCATGTTTGCCGATCTCAAAGGCGGTAAGAAAGCCGATGATAACAGCCTAGATTGGGAGTCGAGTGCCGATGTCCAAGAGCCAATCATTGTGCCTGCGAGTAATGATGAGCTGCTAAGTCCATCATCAGATGCTAGTGACAAAATTGCAGATAGCGAAATTTCTTTGAATCTGGATGAAGAAAAGCTAACTGTCGACGAAGCACTAGCCGCTCTCGATGCTAAAGAGTTGTCTAAATCTCCTGCGGTCGCAGTACCTGAACATGACCTTACCAGCTTCCAGAAGGACAATGGTTTTATCGATATCGATCGTCTACTCAATGAGGCTGATGAAGAGGTGGTGGACACGGATCAATATAAAGAGCTAGATGTCGACATGGGAGAGCTGGACAGCCTGATGGGTAATGCTGCCATGGTGGACGTTGATGATGAAGAGAATTCAGTCAATGCCAAGTTAGATCTCGCCAGGGCCTATATAGAGATTGATGATAACGACAGCGCGAAAGCCTTGCTTAAAGAGGTGCTGCTCGATGGTAATGACAGGCAAAAAGAGGAAGCGAATGGTTTAATCACTTCCTTAGATTAAATTTGTCCCACTTCTAAAAATAACGGCGCATCAAGCGCCGTTTTTCTTATCTGTAATTCAAGTGTGTGCTAAAATCCGCGCCCAAATAGGTTAAATAACTTCTCTGGGTTTTCTTCATAACGAGCTAACCCCCATGATTGATAGCATGAGTGGCGACAGAGACAGGTTCAAAGAGGGTGTATGCGAGTAGCGTTAGGTATCGAATATGATGGCAGCAAGTATTATGGCTGGCAGCGTCAGCTCGAAGTTGACACGGTCCAGGCTCAATTAGAGCGAGCCCTGTCAAAAGTAGCCAATCAACCCATTACCGTTCACTGCGCGGGTAGAACCGACTCAGGCGTTCATGGTACGGGACAAGTGGTTCACTTCGAGACTACGGCTATTCGTAAAGAGAGTGCCTGGACCTTAGGCGTGAATGTGAACTTGCCCGATGACATCGCGGTCAAATGGGTGAAGCTGGTCGATGAAGATTTTCATGCTCGCTTCTCCGCGACGGCCAGACGTTATCGTTACATCATCTATAACTATCATTTAAGACCCGGGATCTTACGTTCGGGTGTGAGTCATTATCGCGGTCAACTCGACGAGAACAAGATGCATCATGCGGCGCAGCATTTTGTCGGTGAGCATGACTTTACCAGTTTCAGAGCGCTGCACTGTCAGTCTAAAACCCCGTTTCGACATGTCCATGAGGTCAATGTGACCCGCCAGGGCATGTACTTATGTGTGGATATCAAGGCGAATGCCTTCTTGCATCATATGGTGCGAAATATCGTAGGTTCATTGATTGAAATTGGTTTAGGTCATCAGAATGAAGACTGGATTGTCGACCTGTTAGCGCTCAAGGACAGAAGCAAGGCGGCCCCCACGGCGAAGCCGAATGGGCTCTATATGGTTGATGTGACCTATCCGGTTAAATATGAACTGCCAAAATTAGCACTCGGTCCGCTATTTATGTTGGATTGATAGCGCTGCTAGGCATCTATACCCAAACTACTTCAAAATACAGGATTCAGCATGTCGAGAAGTGACAGAGTTCAAGGCATGAAAGAGTAGTACTAGTTATTCTAATTCAATATTTCATAACGCAGAAAAATGTTGCTTCTCGCCTTGCCCTGCGGGAGCTCCCGTAGAATAACTGCACTGCGTTAGTGCTATCGACAAGGGAGTAACCATTCTCTCAATCACTGCCTTGTTCAGCTATCCTACGGGGGCTCTGAAACGAGCACCTTGAGGTAGCTTGGGTATATATCGGCACCACTGTGTGGTGAAATTTCTAATTAATTATCAAGAGCAGAATAATCATGATTAACGCTCCCGCTCAAGATGCCAGTTTAGATATCTGGTTAGATTACTTGCTCGCCATACACCCAACTGAGATAGAGATGGGGCTTGGGCGAGTATCACAAGTGGCCGATCGACTCGGGCTTAGGGATCTCGGTACCACTAAGGTGATCACTGTTGCTGGTACCAATGGCAAGGGAACCACCTGTGCCATGGTCGAACAGGTGTTACTTCTGGCAGGGGAAAGCGTCGGCGTTTATAGCTCGCCCCATATGCTCAAATACAATGAACGGGTCCGTATTGATGGCAAAGATGTCGATGACGGGCTTTTTATTCAAGCATTCGATGCCATCAATCAGGCTCGTGGTGATATCTCCCTGAGCTACTTCGAGTTTGCTACTTTGGCAGGCTTATATATCTTCAAAGCGGCTAAGTTAGATACCGTGTTATTGGAGGTCGGACTGGGCGGCCGATTAGACGCCATCAATATTATCGATGCCGATATTGCCGTTATTACCTCAATCGATCTCGATCACCAAGAATATCTTGGCGATACCCGTGAGTCCGTGGGCATGGAAAAAGCGGGCATCTTGCGCGCCAATAAACCCGCGATAATCGGCGAGCCTGATTTGCCAGCCTGTGTGGTTGAATATGCCAATGATCTAGGTGCAGTGTTACATCGCGTCGGTCACGAATTTAGCTATCGCTGTGAGGCTGGTTTCTGGCAGTTTAGCGGTCTACAAACCATTAGTGATATTCCTCTGCCTTCGCTGCCATTGCCCAATGCGGCAACGGCACTAGCCTTACTCGAGCTGGGCTGGCCTCGACTCAGTGATGACATCATTCGCCAAGGCATACAAGGGGCAAGACTCACAGGTCGGCTCGAAGTGGTCAGCGAGCAGCCTCTGGTCTTGCTTGATGTGGCCCATAATCCTCATGCCGCACGTTATCTGGCTAAACAGCTTGAAAAGCATCAAGCTAAGCGGTTATTTGCTTTATGTGGCATGTTAAAAGATAAGGATTGTCGTCAAGTTATCGAGACGCTGGCACCACAGGTCGATATGTGGGCATTTTCCAGCCTAAAAACTGAGCGTAGCGCCTCAGGAGAGGCCCTCAAAAAGGTATTTGTGGAACACGTTCAACATACAGGTGGCGCATTGTCCGATGCTAAGCACTTCGATTCAGTAGAGTCGGCTTGGCGCGCAATTGCTGCAGAAATATGCCAAGGAGATGTAGTAATTGTATTTGGCTCCTTTTACACTGTGGCAGAGTTTAAAAATATCGAACTGGGTGGTCGTGATTAATCATGGATACAAAGGATAAAGAGCAAGATAACAAGTCGTCGGGTCATTTTCAGAACCGTTTAGTGGGCGTCATAGTCTTCGTTGCATTAGGGGTCATTTTCCTCCCCGATGTTCTCGATGGCAAGAAAGTGCAACAAGAAGAACAATTTTCCGAGATCCCCCTGCGTCCTCAAGTTGCCGAGATGACCTTGCCCGATGAGGCGATACAAGCGGTTGACCTCAGTGACAAGGAGCAAGCGTTTCAGCCTGAAGAGCAGGTCGCTACATCCGATTCTGGAAAGTGGGAAGTGGTCGAGACAGAGCCAAAACCACAGCAGACGGTGACTACTAATGTGAAGCCACAGAGCAAGCCCAAGAGTAAACCTAAAGTTAAGCCAGCTGTGAAGCCGACGAATAAACCTGTTGTTGAGCCTGTTGTACCGACGAGTTCAGCCTATACATTACAACTAGGCAGTTTCAATAATGCCGCCAATGTTAAAGGCCTTATCAGCAAGCTTAGAGCCGGAGGTTTCAATGCCTATACCTTGCCGACTAATCCCGTCGATGGCAAGTTGACTAAGGTGTTTGTCGGGCCTGAATTCTCCAAATCTAAGCTGCAGTCGCTTCAACCTGGTATCGAGAAGTTGACCAAGCTTAAAGGACGAATTGTCGCTTATCGCCCAACGGCCTCTTAAGCGAAAACTGTGATTAGAGATCGAAACAATAAATTATCCCATTTGGGGGTGAGAATGTGCTCGGTCTCTGTTAAAATCCCGCCGTCTTAACCCTATGTCGGATTATCATTAAATGGTTTGGATCGATTACGCCATTCTCACTGTTATCGGAGTCTCGACTCTAATCAGCTTGCTTCGTGGTTTCGCTAAAGAAGCCATGTCTTTAGTTGTCTGGTTTGCAGCCTTCTTTGTCGCGAGTCAGTTTTATCAAGACCTCGCGGTTTACCTCACCCAAATGCAAGATGAAATGCTTCGTAATGGCGTCGCAGTTGCTATTCTATTTATAGCGACACTTATCATCGGGGCGTTAATTAATTATCTCATCGGTCAGTTGGTCGACAAAACTGGGTTATCCGGGACCGACAGAGTCCTGGGTTTGTGTTTCGGTGCCTTGAGAGGCGCCTTAATTGTCAGTGCGTTACTGTTTTTCCTGGATGCGTTTACGGGCGCACCCAATACGGATTGGTGGCAGAGCTCAACACTCGTGCCTGAATTTGGCGTTGTTATCCAGTGGTTTTTTGACTACATAGAAAATACGTCAAGCTTTGTACCCAAAATATAAAATGCATTAAAGCATTAGTAGGTTTAGCTTAAGTCGATTCTGACTTTTGCGACTAAAAATTATAATTATCAGAACATCTTACAATGAGGAATCTCACCCATGTGTGGTATCGTCGGAATAGTTGGCCGGTCATCGGTTAATCAGCCTATCTATGATGCACTAACCGTACTCCAGCATCGCGGACAAGATGCTGCTGGTATCGTGACTGTTGATGGTAGTGCGTTTAGATTACGTAAGGCCAATGGTCTGGTAAAAGACGTATTTGAAGTTAAACATATGCAACGCCTGCAAGGTAACATAGGTATCGGCCATGTCCGTTATCCAACCGCAGGCAGCTCGAGTGCATCTGAGGCTCAACCTTTCTACGTAAACTCGCCATTTGGTATTTCATTAGCCCATAACGGCAATTTGACCAATACTGTAGAGTTACATCAGCGTCTGATTAAACAGCGCCGTCACGTGAACACCACATCTGACTCTGAAGTCTTGTTAAACCTGCTGGCCGATGAGCTTCAGCAGTGCAAAAACGAGAACTTAAGCGCCGATGAAGTGTTCGATGCGGTGACTAATGTGCACGCATTGATCCGTGGTGCTTATGCCGTTGTTGCCTTGATAATTGGTCAAGGTATGGTTGCTTTTCGTGACCCATTCGGTATTCGTCCTCTGGTACTGGGTAAGCAAGAGACCGAGAACGGCGTCGAATATATGATTGCTTCCGAGAGTGTGGCACTCGATGCGGTTGGCTTCGAGCTGATGCGCGATATCGCGCCGGGCGAAGCCGTGTATATCTCCCAAGATGGTGAGCTATACACACGTCAGTGCGCTAAAGATCCCGTCTACGCGCCTTGTTTATTCGAATTCGTTTACTTCGCACGTCCCGACTCAACCATAGATAAAGTTTCTGTCTACGGTAGCCGGGTGAACATGGGCGCTAAATTAGGTGAAAAAATTAAGCGTGAATGGGAAGATCATGACATAGATGTGATTATTCCGATTCCGGAAACGTCATGTGACACTGCGTTAGAGATAGCGCGTCACTTGGATCTTCCATATCGCCAAGGTTTCGTTAAAAATCGCTACATCGGCCGTACTTTTATCATGCCTGGTCAACAAGAGCGTAAGAAGTCGGTACGTCGTAAACTCAATGCCATAGGTGTCGAGTTTAAGGGCAAGAATGTCTTATTGGTCGATGATTCTGTGGTTCGTGGCACGACTTCAGAGCAGATCATCCAGATGGCTCGTGAAGCCGGCGCTAACAAGGTGTATTTTGCCTCTGCAGCTCCTGAAATTCGCTTCCCTAACGTCTATGGTATCGATATGCCAACGGCGAGTGAGTTGATTGCTCATGGTCGTGATGTGGACGAGATCAGTAAGATGATTGGTGCCGATGGTATGATCTTCCAGGATCTTGAAGACTTGGCTGAAGCGGTTCGCATGGAGAACCCTGAGATTAAGCGTTTCGAGACCTCGGTATTCGATGGCAACTACATCACTAACGATGTGGATCAGGCTTATCTGGATCATATCACTCAGTTACGTAATGATGATGCTAAGGCTAATCGCAGCAAAGATATCGGTACTAATTTAGAGCTTCACAACGTTTGTCATCCATAAACACTCGCTTAATAGTGAGTGTCTTCTTAGCGAAGGCAAGTTAACGTTTAGAAAGCCGACATATCAACTTTGAGTGTCGGCTTTTTTATTGTTCAAACTTTGGGGAATGAAGATGGTACAGGAAAACACTTATCCAATCGGCGTCACGGGTCAGAAGTGGGGCGCAGCGGAAAAGGTACTCTGGTTAACCAAGCAGACGATTAAGCGTTCCTATCAAGCTGAGGTGGCCGCGAGAATTGCGCCACTTGCCGAGCACTTTCAAGTCGACCAGTATGGCGCCTTGTCTTATAACCCCAGCGAATACCCCTTGTTTGTGGTCAAGTCTACGCAGTGGAGTGAAGATAAACCGACTGTGTTAGTCACGGGCGGGGTTCACGGCTATGAAACCAGTGGCGTACAAGGGGCGATACGTTTCTTGGAAACCAAGGCTAAGGCGTATGAGGACAGGTTTAATATCTTAGTAGCCCCATGTGTTAGCCCCTGGGGATATGAAACCATCAACCGCTGGAATCCCAATGCGGTCGATCCTAATCGCTCATTCTATCGAGACAGTCCGGCCGAAGAGTCAGCGGCCTTGATGGCGTATATTGCAGATTTAGGAATTGATATCACAGTGCATATCGATCTACATGAAACTACAAATACTGATAACTCAGCGTTCAGACCGGCCTTAGCGGCCAGAGATGCGGTGGAACATACCAATTGGAATATCCCCGATGGTTTTTATCTGGTGGGCAATACTGAGCTTCCGGCCGAGGCATTTCAAACTGCAATTATCGAGTCGGTAGAAAAGGTTACCCACATAGCTCCAGCCGATGATGCAGGTAAGCTTATCGGTGTCGCCTTGTCTCAGTTTGGCGTAATTAACTATGCTACTAAGGCTCTGGGACTGTGCGTCGGCTTTAGTGACAGCATCTATGCCACCACGACAGAAGTGTACCCGGATAGCCCTAAGGTAGATGATGAGAACTGTGTGTTAGCGCAAGTTTCCGCAATCACAGGTGGATTGGATTACATCTTACCACTCTCTTAATTACCTATCTTAATCCCTTATGTAAAGTTAGCTGTAGCCACTTATTAGCGTTAACTCTCTTATTGTAGAGTTAACGCTTTATTTATCGTTTTCCAAGCTCAAGCTGTAATTTAAGCTAAATGAACACACCAGACGAGCATCCAGATGGCGAAGAGTACGCTAGCAGCACGTTTACTCACAGTATGTCCCATGCTCAATCCTATGAGTGTGCTGATACAGGTTAAGACTATTTGCATGGTCACCAATAACATCAATTCAAAGATTTTATTGTCAGTGATTAGAGGGGTGATCAACAGGGCGACAGCGGTCACCATGAGGAAATGATATAGAAGTAGCTTATCTAAGCCGCTGCCGGTTTCTGTGGTCGATGCAATCATGATGTACCTGCTTAAAAGATTAGCTAGTCGCTAAATAATAACCAAATGATAATCATTCTCAACTGAATTTACACAATAATAAGTATTGCAGTGCTATTGTAGGGAATTATACCTGCAGTGATTGCAGCTAGTGTCTCTTTAGGCTAAAGTTACTGGTAATTTGTACAGTAGTTTGAGTTCCGCTTATGATTCTTTATATCGCAGAAAAACCTTCCCTCGGGCGAGCCATCGCCGATGTGCTGCCT
Organism: Shewanella sp. YLB-07; assembly: GCF_009377275.1. Taxonomy (NCBI): domain Bacteria; kingdom Pseudomonadati; phylum Pseudomonadota; class Gammaproteobacteria; order Alteromonadales; family Shewanellaceae; genus Shewanella; species Shewanella sp. YLB-07. The sequence continues at coordinate 746,439 of NZ_VOQB01000001.1, forward strand.
AAACCCCACAAGAAGGGTGACGGTCATATAATGGCGGCGAACGGTGATTGTGTTTCCTGGTGTATCGGTCATCTGTTGGAGCAGGCTGAGCCCGATAGCTACGATGCCGCATACAAGTCGTGGAAGTTTGAGCATCTGCCCATCATTCCCGAAAAGTGGAAGATGAATCCTAAGCCCAAAACTCGCAGTCAATTGACCGTGCTTAGGGGCTTAGTAAAAAAAGCCTCACAACTGGTTAATGCCGGCGATCCTGACAGGGAGGGGCAGCTATTAGTCGACGAAGTGATCTCTCATTTTGGCGTTAAAGGCGATAAGCTTAACAAGACACAGCGTCTGCTGATCAGTGATCTCAACCCCCAAGCGGTGAGACGTGCATTGGGTCAGATGCGCAGTAATCGGGAATTCATTCCCCTGTCTACTTCTGCTTTAGCTCGTTCTCGTGCCGATTGGCTCTATGGTATGAACATGACCAGAGCCTACACACTACAAGGGCGTAAGGTGGGTTATCAGGGCGTGTTATCAGTAGGGCGAGTGCAGACTCCCTTGTTAGGTTTAGTGGTTCGCCGGGATGAAGAGATAGCTAACTTTGTTTCTAAGTCTTTCTATGAAGTTCTGGCCAAGCTGACTACAGAGAAAAATGAGGCGTTTACAGCCAAATGGCAACCCAGTGAAGCCTGCCAACCTTATATGGATGAAGAAGGGAGAGTCTTGTCTAAAGGGCTGGCACAGAATGTCGCCGGTCGTATCAGTGATAAACCGGCACAAGTTACTCAAGTTACTGCTAAAGATAAGCAGCAAAATGCGCCTCTACCTTATAGTCTATCTTCGCTGCAGATTGATGCAGCCAAGCGATATGGTATGAGCGCCAAAGAGGTGCTCGACACCTGTCAGACGCTTTATGAGCGACACAAGTTGATCACTTATCCCAGATCTGACAGTCGTTACTTGCCGGCGGAGCAGTTTGCCCAAGCCCCTCAAGTCATAGATGCGGTGCTATCAGGGGCGGGTGAGTTAGTCGAAAAAAGTGATAAGCCAGATCCTAAGATAAAATCTAAGGCCTGGAACGACAGTAAGGTCGATGCTCACCATGCCATCATACCCACAGAAAAACGAGCCAACCTCTCGAGTCTTAGCGCTCGGGAGAGGCAAATCTACCTGCAAGTGGCTCGTCAATATCTCGCCCAGTTCTATCCGCCTTACCTCTATAGCGAAACTGAAGTTCATGTGTTGATCGAAGGCGGTCACTTCAAGACTAAGGCAAAGCAGGAAAGGGCGCAGGGTTGGAAGCAGCTATTTGCGCGAAATAATGCTGGTAACGCAAATAGCGCTAGCGCTGGCAAGGAAGACGATGATGAGTCACAGCAGAAGTTGCCAGCCCTGAAGAAGGGTCAGTCTTTGCATTCCGGGGCTGGTGTGCTTATCGAGAAACAGACCCAGCCACCGAAACATTTTACCGACGCCACCTTGCTTGGTGCGATGACGGGGATTAATCGCTATGTGACGGATCCTGAGGTCCGAAAAATATTGAAAGACACTGATGGGCTGGGCACCGAAGCGACCCGAGCCGGCATCATAGAATTATTGTTTAAGCGCACCTTCCTCAGCAGACAAGGCAAAACCATTATTGCCACCGAGGTCGGTAAGGGGCTGATTAACAGTCTACCTTTGAGTGCTACCACGCCGGATATGACTGCACTGTGGGAGAGTAATCTCGATGCCATCAGTCGTAAGGAAGCTAAGTATCAAAGTTTTATGACGCCACTCATCGACTCTCTAAGCAACTTGATCACTCAAGCCGGTTCACAACTGCCGACAGCCTTACAAGGGGTCAAAGCGCCGAAGAGCTCTTTTAAGAAGCGTCGTTACACTAAGAAAAAAGCCAAGAGTTAATCATAGGTCTGATTGGGATTAGATGACCATGAGCCGGGGATGGCTTGTTGAGGGAATTCACACCGATAGAAAAGGGAGAGAATGATTCTCTCCCTTTGGTTATGGCTTGTTATACCAATTGGTATTAATCAATTACAAGATGAAGGTGGATACCTGAGAGCTGAGATCGTTGGCACGATCTTTCAGTTTCTTGGCTTGTGATAAGTCAGCCATCGCCGCCACGGTTATCTCATCGGTGACATCTTTAATTGCGACGGTATTTTGGGTGATTTCACCCGTCACTTGAGTCTGCTCTTCGGCCGCTGTCGCAATTTGTCCCGCCATCTCTGAAATTGCATTGACCGCTTGAGTTATCTCCTCAAGGGCATTGGCCGCCTCATTGACATCTGACACACTGTTACTGGCTAATTCTTGACTACTCTCCATCAAGTTAACGGCCTTCTCTGTTGTGTGTCGTAACGTCTCAATCGTGGTGTTGATCTCTTGGGTTGAATCTTGCGTTCGACGAGACAAGACCCGTACTTCATCTGCGACAACCGCAAAGCCACGACCTTGTTCGCCCGCACGGGCCGCCTCGATAGCGGCATTGAGTGCGAGTAAGTTAGTTTGCTCAGCAATGCCCTGAATTGTCGTGAGAATACTCGAGATAGATTGAGCATGACGGCTCAGATCGCCGATGACATCTGTAGCTTGCTCGACTTCGTTGGCTAAAGAGTTGATGGTGGTGCGAGTCTTATCTACCAGGGCTTTACCATCTTCGCTGCTGGCTGCCGATTGTTGTGCAGCGGTCGCGGTATTTTCAGCATTGGCGGCAATTTCATTAGTCGCACTGGCCATCTCTGTAACGGCTGTGGCCACCATATCCACCTCTTGTTGTTGACGTTGCAGCTCGGTAACAGCCGTTTGGTTGGTGGCTAAACTTTGCTCAGCATCGGCATCGAGTTCGCTGGCTAATTGGCGGATATGACTGATAAGCAGATGTTGACTGCCGACAAAACGGTTAAAGCTATCGGCAAGAACACCGACCTCATCTTGGGTATCGACTTCGATGCGCTGAGTTAAGTCGCCATTACCGTCGGCTATTTTGGCCAGTGCCACAGAGACTCGGTTTAAGGGTCCCAGTAACACGCTAAGTAACCATGAGATTGCTATCACACTCAAAAATAACATTAAGGCTGATAAGCCAAGTTGAGTGAGCAAGAGAGCTGATAGCGGGGCTTCTAAAGTTGCTTTATCCAGTATGAAAATCAATTCCCAATCCGTGTTTGGAATTTCTTCGCCCCAAACCAGCTTCTCTTTACCTTCGCTCTCAAAATATACCGGTAGCAGTGTGCCTGTTTTGCGGCTTAAGTCCGGCAAACCACGGTTGAGTTCACTGTCAATATCACCTATGGGTCGCATCGTTTTGCTCTGGTCTTTGTATGCGATCACCGTGCCGTCTTTATGCATCATGATGGCGTAACCATTCGCCGGTAATTTCATTCTGTTAATACTATCGACCAAACTGTCGATAGATAAGTCACCACCCACAACACCTTGTGAGGTGGGTTGAGCCATGGTAACAACCAGAATGTTATAGGCAACATCGACATAAGGTTTCGTCAAGATAGGACCGCGTTCGCGCATGGCCTGTTGGTACCAAGGTCGGCTGCGGGGATCATAGCCGGTACGGTCGATGCTGGGATCTGAGTCCTGCATCTGCCCAGTTTTAGTGCCAAAATAGGTTAATTGAAAACCTCCGGAATCTTGTGCTTGTTGTAGAGCATTAAGAGGATCGCCTTCTAACTTGGTTGCGACGGCGGCTATGGCACTTTGGCGATCCGATAACCACTCCTGGATCCGTTGGGCTTGTTGATCACCCAAGCGTTGAACTTGCTCAATGCTGCCTCGCATCAAAAGAGATTTTTGGCTGGAATAGCTTTGCCAGGAAAGCAAACCTATGACGAGTGAAAGTGCTATTACGACGGAAATAAGTATCTTTTTCTTGAGCGAGTATGAGTTCATTTGAGATCTAATTATGCAAAGTAATGAAAATAGTGGAGATGCTGAGTGATTAGATAATATTTGATAAGCCTGAATTTCAGGTTAATCTCTTATCTAAAAATTAGCTGATCACCCCATAGTGAATTAAATAAACAAGGCGACCGTTCGGTTTTACATCTAAAGGTGTTAATTTTCGCATATTATGAGCAAATATGCCTTTAAGATAAAGCGCTTAGTTAAGTATTAGTTACAAGTTTACATATGGGGGCATTTGGAATGTCTATTATGAAACCTATCATGATTGTTGAACCTAAGCTTGAATGGTCAAATGAGTTTGATGCAATTGCACAACGGATCCGCGTCTTTGTCGGTGCTGAGGTGCAAAGAATGGATCACATAGGCTCTACCCTGTAGGCTCCCCTCGTAATTCATTCCCCCAACACCCACGAGTACTGAATATTTCGGATAACATTTTCGCGGCGTTAATAAGTTCACTTCGCGAGACTTGATAGTAAACTCGCCGCCTAAGTAGCTCTTTTGCCCATCCTTGCAGCAGAACGAGTTCGGCTGTGGCGTAAACTAAATCCATAGGCGGGATTTTTTAAGTCTCTGAACGTTTTTCCATTTGCATCCGCTTTCGATAAATGTTGACCAGTTTTTTAGGGGCACAGTTTTCATTGTTAAGTTAGTCACTAACGCCAGAGGTTCCTTAGCTGTTCTTCCATAAGCCTATTGGAGTGTATGGTGACAATCAGTCGTCGTACTTCTCTGACCAGTACTGCGCTCCTTAAATATAAGGGTGAGTGGCTTTTTTACGGATAACTCCAGGTAAACAGCTTCAATATTAAAGAGATGATTAATGAAGGCGGATCTCTCCCGCCCCAGGGTTTTACGTTAATCATTACGTAACCATAAATTATTTATCATCCGCAATAATTCGAATACCTGAAGCCTTGACCAGGCTCGTTTTTGTAATTTTAATTCACCGGTAGCGACAGTGAGCTTCTTTATCGGCGCATGATCAGGTTTGATACCATTATTGAAATATTTAACTTGCCGCTGTTCGACATCCGCTCGTAATCGCTGAGTTCGAAACCTTCATCGAGCCCTTTTTTAAAACATGGTAGGTATGTGGCCCTGACCTATCCAAGTGATGGTCTGCTTATCCACTTCAATCTTATATTTCGCAGGACTAAGTTTATGTTTCTTTTGAGGCCTGCGATTCCGTCAGTGCCACTGAATTTAAGTGCCACTGATGAGTGTCCATTGGCTTTATATTAACGGTTAGAGCTAGACGTTAAAAATCTAGCATTAACTAAACAATAGCAACGGACAGCCTGAAAGTTAGCTGAATCTATGTTTTTCAACAGAGTCATGGGGCATCATCAATGTAAGGATAATGTCCACCTGTAGGTTTAGGCTTATCTCTCAATACAGCCGATAGAGTGTCACCTTTGGGCCCAGGAACGATTCCTTTATCATTTAAATATTTGATTGGGTAAGCCAGCTGTTGAGCTTTATCTTCAAGATTATTAATATTCACTAATGCAACTCTCTCTCTTACCTTAACTTCTTGGAGCCTAGTCATACGAGAATCATTACTAGGCATAGACAGCACTGCAGCACGAGCTTTCATTGCTTTATTCTTGACAAACAGGCGAGCGGAAGGTAGCTGCTCTAAGATATTGCGTGCAACGGCATCTTTTTTGTAAATGCGTGCTGTTGCATTATCTATATTTTCAATGACAAAGTTTCTGGAGGCTACGGCTCTTACTGCATCAGTGGGGGCCATCGGAAAACTATGGGATGTGCCTCCTGCAAAAGTTAGATCCCTAGCCATGTCTTTTGAAGAAGAAATAATACTAGAGCCTTTTTTAATTTGGAATGATAAATCTGCTTTAAGTGTCTTTTTAATCATCAAATTACCTAGCCCCCCTGATAGGGACCCCGGTGTACCAGCGATGATGCTATGCACCCCGGGTATGCCTGGAACAATCCCCATAGCATAATTAACCCCAGAAACAGATATTTCTCTTGTGATATTTAAGGCTGTGTACCCTGATATTTTTTTTGCTGAAAAGCTCAGTAATCGAAGCTGATTCGCGGTCTCTTTTGCAATCAAATCAAGTTCACGTATATTCCACAAATACGTAAAAAAGCCTTTTACTTTACGGGGTGGGACTAATTGAGAAGTGGTTGAGGGAGCGGTTAAGAGATGACCATCACCGTCTCCAATAATAGACAACTCAACAGTCCGTGGCTCCATTTCAATTTTATGACGCCATGCAATATATTCTTTGTTGTTGCCATGGTGCCAATTTATACCCTCATTAGAAGACACTTCAAACGTCCCTTTGCGTGTCCTTGCCAGACTATCCGCTCCGTCTGCTGAAATTTTGACTGGTGTTGTTAGATCACCAATAATACGCCCAAGCCCTTTGCCAGCCAAATAGGCCCCTCCTTCAAAAGCCGCCTCAATGGCAACTGCAATCCCAGCATTTTTTAAGTGATTATCACGTTCATCTTGGGTATCACTAATCGCGGCTCTCCCCAGATGTGGAGCTGCAACTAACGCAGAGCCATATACAAACCCCGCAAATGGACTCATAGCTAAAGTAGGTACGAGTAAAAAGATGCTTGTAGCCTCGAGTACTTCAAAGAATTTTAGCGCATTGGCTTCTGAATGAGACCTGATTAATATATCCATATTTTTGGCATATTGGTCTATTATGCCTTCAAACAAATACGAGTAATCGCCGGCTCCCATTGATAGGGTGCTGGCCATGTCATCGTAGTTAGCATCAGAGTCTAACGGGAAATGCATCGAGACCCAATCACGTAGTTGACCCTCTTTTTTAGTGGTATCGATGAAATCATTTATTGAGGGAAATGAATAGGCTTGGTTGGTCGCTAAGGACACCACTTTGATAGGACTATGCTCAGGACTCAGGCCGACGGAGTACGTACTGGCAAGTCTCTGTCCCCCTTTTGAATCAGGGAATATCAATAGCATAGGCGCATTTTGGATGCTGTAGTGCTGATTTTTGTTCAGTCCATGTAATTCAATGACAGAGCTAGCATAAGAATAGAATTTTTGTTTAAATTGCCCATTATTTTTTATTTCTGTAAGCTGAGTAATGTAGCTATTCTGCATATCCACATTTTTAAGCTCTTGAAATAGCTCAGACGAAATATTAGAAGAAAGAACTTTTGAGTCACGCTCTCGGTAACCAAGATTCAACGCTCGCCATTCACGCTCTTTACCCATAAGGATATCCGCGATTGTAAATGTTTTTTCTTGTGTAGGTGAAAGTATACTTATTCCTGCTTGGAGATTCATATCATCAACCTTAGCGCGATATTCAACCAATACCTCATCGAATAAGTTATGCCCTGAGGCTAAGTCATTTAAGGTGTTTTGAAAGGCCTTTCTAGGTGATGGGATATTGGTTGATAAGCTACTTTTTTGACTTTCTACTTTTCGCCATTTATCCATGAACTTGGGGAATTCGGCAATATTGACTTTCTCCTCTTCCAAAAATACTTGAAGTGGTGGTTTAATCTCTTTTGGCCATAAAACATTCACATTTTTGCGGGTTGTAATAGAATGTTGAGTTGCAATGCTACCAAGGTAATCATTAACACTTATGATATTGCGCTCGGTTCTATCTTTATCAATATAGGTGTAAATGAGGTACGAATTAAAGAAACTGTTGATATCCAGCCCTTTGAAAAGGTAGGCATCAATGCCATTGTTAGCCGTTGCGATATTGTGGATTCTTGCCCTTGTATATGCTGAGAGGTAATTATTTTCAGGCTCTCGAGGTGAGCTCTGCAATAGAGTGGAAAGATGCCTTAATTCAGCTTCAACCTCCTCAATTCGCTCTTTAGAGGAAATTGCTAGCCGCTCATATCTAGCTTCATACACGTCTTGATAGCTAGATTCTGGATGGAAATAGAGTGGTGTTGCCTCTCCAAGCTTAGACACTCCTAACTTAAATTCTCTTTGTATGTCATATATCATGCTTTGATGGTTTTTATACTTGTTCAACAGAGATACGAAGCTTTCTTTAGATAGAAAATAAAACAGTGTCTGGAAGGTCGCTGCAATTGTTATGTTTCCATCATATATCTCCAATATGTCATCATAACGAGCGTTAATCCCCACATCAGTCAATGTTTTTTCTATTGTGGCTCTTTGCTTAATGTCTATAGCATCTTCATACTTTTGTACAAGCCTAACTAATGTGTTTTTATCGAAAGAAGCTCCTGTCGTCTCATACAAATAACCACGTTGAAATGATAAACGTAAAGATATAGAAGAAATGATTTCCTGAAAGGTCGTTACAACAATGTTTGATCTTTCGTCAAACATCAACAAATTCATACCATAACTATCGGTGAACTGCGGAAAATCATTCAAGGTTTTCTCAAGAACTTTCTTATCGATACCAAAATTATTTTTATATTCGTTTAACCACGTTTTTAAGGCTTCCTTTTGTTTTGAGGGCAACTCCTCGCTGGTGGCTAGTGCGTTTAAGGCAACAAAAGTATCTTTAGAAGAGGAGGTTTTTGAATGTTCTTTTATTATGGCTCTTAACCAGAGATAATCTTCGTGTTTTTGTTCCTCTTTATACTTTGTATACTTTTGTACAAGCGAAAGAAGAAGTTTTTTATCAAATTGCTCTCCCTTTTCGTACAAATAACCACGTTGAAATGATGAACGTAAAGACTCAGAAGAAATCAATTCCTGAAAAGTAGTTATAACGCCTGATTTGTGGTCAAACACCAATAGGTTCATATCATAACTACCAACAAGCTCAGGTAAATCATTTAACATTTGTTCTAATATTTTCTTGTCGACACCAAAATCATTTTTATATTCATTTAACCACGTTTTTAAGGTTTCCTTTTGCCTTGAGGATAACTTATCGCTGGTAGCGAGCACGTCTAAATCAGGAATTAAATCACTGAAAAAATGAGACCCGGTTACATTTTCTCCTAATGTTTTTCTTAACCAGATATTATTTATGGAATCTTCATTATTTTCCGCAAGGGAGTAAATCGTTTTTTTATTCATTATTTTCCTATAAGGGGCTTTGTGCCTATTTAATCGAAAAAGTTATAGGTAATACAAGATAGTTGATATTTATTGAGCGATTCAATGTACTGCTATTTATTTTAATTTAATCTATAGTGGTATATTTTTGTTTACCCTCCTTATTTATTTCGATATGGTGAGCCTAGAATAGGCAATGAAATTTACAATGTGGCTGTGATTTTATCCCCATCCTTTGATTGATAGAACCAAGTTACGTGGCTCTATCACATTTTCATAAAAGAAAAGGCTCGCAGTTCCCTTCAGCTATAGTTAATCAGCTAAAAAATAGAATTTAACACCTATTCTCCATTCACTTTTACAGCTCAATCTTGCTTTGGGATTCCAATTCGATCTTAATCTATGTTCTGTTTTTTAGTAATAGCGTTGAACTCTGAGGGGAATTATACGGTGATCAACATTAATTTCATGTTCTTCGAGTTCTTGAACGCTAACCTCATATTTATAATGCCAACGTGCTGACTAAATAATAATGCCGTAGAGGAGTTGTCGATATTTAAATCATGTCATTATGGAGTTGAGTAAAGTAAAATTAAAACTTAACTAAGTCAATATTATTTTCAATAGGGCTGAGCATGTGAATGTTTATTTGACTTGAAATGAATTTAATTGTTGTTTGATTGTTAAGGTTGTTGGGCGAAGCCGCTGTGCGGCAGAAGCGATAAACACCATTTTTACTCTCCCATCCTAAATACTACCTGGAGGTGACAAAAGTGGGTCGTAAATCTAGGAGTATTGTCATGAACACATCCGAACATAACTAATAGTACGAAGCGATTTGGTGAATATATTTTAGACTTAAACAAAAATCCACTAAATTGTTTATCAGTCTTCCTAAATCGAATGAACTTTTTTCCGTTAGCGTGATCTGATCTCCCAAGATTATTATGGGTATATTTATTCTGACGTTGCCATTGAAACTACATTAGGTGAATGGAAAACTCGTAAACATGGTAAGGGAAAGCGTCGTACCTGGTGAAAGTTACACCTAGCTGTCGATAGTAATACACATGTAATGCGCAGGTTAAGAGAAGCTTTATCTAGGTGGTTTTCTCTTTAGCTGTATTTGTATTCGTATTTTGGTTTATATGTCTGGAATTAGATAATGGTTAAACATTTTTTCAATTGCTTTTGTATGGTTTGAAAACGGGCGGGGAGTTGACGATTTCGTTTCTGTACCAGATAAAGCTGCTCAGTGACGGCCAGTTTGGGCTTATGAATAGTTACCCGATCTTTATGAGAGAAGCTATCCAATGCACTCTTTGGTAATACGGTAAAGCCTATGCCTTGGGATATGGGCAGCAAGATCTGACTGAGTTGATTGACATAACTGGCGGTGTCGAGTGTATCAATATTGAGCTGAGCAAGCTCAGGTTCGCCGCAGAGATCAAAATACAGAGACAGATAGTGGTCTGCGTCAGGGTGTTTTACCAGTCCACAGCGTTTGAGCACGTCAGCTGTGATGGGCACGCCTTGATACTGTTTAGGCAAAATCAGACATAGGGGCTCACAGCCTAAGGGTTCTGAGCTAAATAGACTGGGACTAGGTAGATGGGTCGCCACTCCTATATCGATTGATCCATTTTGAATATCATCGAGTATCTTATAATTGGGCGCGGCTTCAAGGTAAATGGTTAGCCTAGGGTGTTGTGTCTGCAACTTAAGTAATTCAGGGTAAATGAGCAAGGCTAATGCTCCCGAACAAGAGAGCCTGCATAAACCTGAATAGGGATCATCAAGACTTAGGTTTTCCAGTAGCTCAGTTTCATTACTCGCTAGCTGCAATGCAAAATCATAGACCTGTCGACCTTGCTCGGTGATCTCAAAACTTTTGTTTTCACGCTTTATCAGGGAATGACCACAGGCCTGCTCTAATTTCTTAATTTGCTGACTGACTCCTGACTGTGTCATATAAAGCTTGTCGGCGGTTTGAGTGAAGTGTCCAACCTCGATCAGGGTCTTAAAGGTGTGTAGCCAGGTAGGGTTTAGCATCAGCCAACTCAATATGATTATGTAATAACGAAAAATTATTATAATGAGAAATATTGATAATTTCTAATTATTGTTTAGCTTGAGTATATTGACTTCATCGAAAGCAAGTTCCTTTCAACATTGATTAACGAGGTCACTATGTCTACTCATAATGTCACTAACACTAGTGTAAGTAATACTCATGTAAGTAACGACAACACAGCCCCTGCACTTCAGCAGGCCATGCCTTACCCAAGAACGTTTTCCCATATCGGTATCTCAGTCCTGGATTTAGACGCAGCTGTGAAGTTTTATACAGAGGTGTTAGGTTGGTATGTGCTCATGGAGCCATCGGAAGTTATCGAAGATACCAGTGCCATAGGTGAGATGTGCACCGATGTCTTTGGCGCGGGTTGGGAGCGTTTTCGTATTGCCCATCTGTCGACTGGCGACCGTATCGGAGTCGAGTTGTTTGAGTTTAAGAATCAAGAAAACCCAGAAGATAACTTCGAATATTGGAAGACGGGCATCTTTCACTTCTGTGTTCAGGATCCGAATGTCGAAGAGTTAGCCGAGAAGATCGTTGCCGCAGGCGGTAAGAAACGCATGAAGGCGCCACGCTACTATTACCCTGGAGAGAAGCCTTATCGTATGATCTACATGGAAGACCCATTCGGTAATATCCTGGAGATCTATAGCCATAGCTACGAGCTACACTATGCCAGCGGTGCATATAGCGGCTAACCTATAGTGGCTTAGGTAGAGATGCCATGGACCCGATAATATCTTATCGGGTTATTGCATCTCTCGGTATTGATTACTGACTGAGTCGTAGGTAAAGCCCGCATCAGTCAGTTTCTTCTCTAGTTGCTCTCCGGGGATATCCAGATCATAAAACAATGCCTGCTTATCTTCACAGGTGAGACGCAAGTGCTCATTGACTATGCCGATCAAGATATCACAGCTCAAATCTGCTAAATGGTAATCCATTATTTTTCCTCCCGTTTGTGTCCTTTTACTCTTTAGGTTTAGCCTAGTTAAGCTTGGCTTGCCATTCATCGTTCAATGTTCAATGTTCAATGTTCAATGGCCACATAGGACTTTGAGATCTTATGGATCATGTGTTTGTTGTAGGACTGAAATTCGTATTTCTTGTTTTGTCTACCTGTCCTAAAGTGAAGTTACCTTGATCTGGGTTTTAGTCTATATTCGACTTGTATCAAAGTGCTACTGGTTACTTTGGTATGTTCCAAAATTTGCCTGTTGGTCTCTCTGTTCCGGTAGGTAGATATGCTTCTCAGTCATCACTGGTCCTTTTGGCTGGGAAGCACCCTTTACATCGCTGAAAATATTATTGTGTTAGCCGTTCTGAATCTGTATCCCTTCTTTTACTTTACTGTTCTTTTGCTCAAACCTGTTATGCCGAGACTGCGCTCCTTGAGGGTGCCGAACTGTCTCCCAATACCTTTCACTGCCATATCCTAAAATATATAAGCCTCTTTCTTAGACTAGGTTCTAGCTTGCCAGTGAATCTATGCCGTTATGTAAAGCCTATGTGGGAATCTTTTCCATATTAGTGATTGATAAATAATTGAATCATATGGTTTGCATGTGTAATCTGGGTATAAATCAAACAAGAAATTACTGGGGATTCAATGTTATTTGACGATGCCTTGACAAGGATTGCGGCGATTCATCAGCAGCATGCTATTAAGTGTTTCCTCGCTATCGAGGCATTGAAAAAAAGGTTCGATTGGACAAGTGAAGAATGGGTTCAAATCGACAATTTAGTCTATCTTGATGAGCCTGAATTTGATTGTGCGATATTGAACTCGAATGTCATTCCTTTTGATACTAAAACTCAACGGCGTCATTGGATTTTATCTCACGGTATATATCCACATTCCTACTTTACTATGCAGGAGTGGTTTCAGAGTGCTCAAACTGCAGAGGTTTTTGATTATTATCTAGAGCAGTGCCTGGAGAGTAACCAATATCTTGGCCACAACATCACTATCTTATTTGCCTTTAAAGAGTCGTGGGAGCTGGTTGAAAGTGAGAAGCAACGATTGAGGTTTATTGAGAGGTTCTGTGAGTTTGTTACATCGACCTTCTACGGCAACAACTTCATCGCCTATCCTGTCGAGCAAAGCTTTGTCCCGGATGATACTCCAGATAAATATAAGATATTAAAAGACTGTCTCAGCAATCCTGGCTTTTGGGGACATCATCTTATTTCGCTCACCTGGGTTTTGAAAAAGCAGTATGAGTTATCAGGCGATCAGTTTAATCAGTTAATCTCTAATATACAGCTGCAGTGCCATTGGCGATATGAAGACGAGACGGATAGGCCGAGTATCGATACTCGCTTTGTAGGAACGGTGTCTAGTGACGTACTGGAAGCATACTGTAGAAAATTATTACTGAACAGTGTGAGCAACTTGCATCAAATTACCTTGTCGGAATCTATCGTGTTTCTATTCTCACAAGAGTGGATTAAAGAGGAAGAGAGGGCAAGATTAATTGATGTGTTGGCGTTTTTCTCCAAGTCTTAATCGGTCAAAGATAGATACATAGCTTTGCAGTGCGTCTTTTGTAGATAACTGAGTGATTGAAAGGAAAAGTGGGATTTATGGCGGGCGTAGTAAGTCGTCTGCTTATAAGGATTTGGTGTGGACCGTGGCAACATCCTCAGATACTTCATAGAGCATTGAGGGGCAGGCCAAACTCTCTCTAGATACTATTCAGGCTAACTTATTAGAATTAGACTCTGATAAGACACGTATCGTTTCGGCTCAAGTTTATATTATAAATATGGCAGATAAACCTTGAAGGAGATGTGCTGATTGAAGTGACGGTTACCGCAGTCAGGTGTACATAAATTAAACATAATAAATGTCAGTATAAATGGCTATTTAAACTTTTGTTTTAACTGTTATTTTAACTATTATTTTAACGCTGATGAGGTCATTAATGAGTTTTGAGTTTATTCTTGCCACACTAGACGATAGAGCATATCTATTAAATTTGCGTAAATTGACTATGGTTGAGCATCTCGAGAACTCTGGGCAGTTTTTGTCTGATGCAGAGCATGAGATACGCTTAGATGATGCCTATGCCTGTTCACATTTAATCATTTTCAAAGGAAAAATCATTGGCACGTTAAAGTATCAAGAGGATGACTGCAGAGTTGAGATCATGCAGATTCAAATTCACCCTGATTTTCAAGGTCAAGGATTAGGTAAGAAAGTGATGCAGCAAGTGCTAGTTAAGGCTCGAAATAAGACGGTTGAGCTTACCGTGTTAAAAGATAATCCGGTACTTAAATTATATCAAAGGCTTGGCTTTACCATTACCGGCGAAGATGAGTATGAGTACCATATGCAAGCGACTAAAAAGTAACAGCGAGCATAATCAATGAGAGCTTGCAGTACAAAAGGAGTTGGACATTGTTTGAAATGATAGCGGTGTATTCAGGTTTAATCGCCACGGTTTGGATTTTTGTTGGGGTGTTGATCGTGGCAAGGTGTTATCCAAATTACTCCCATTCAAAACAGTTTTGTAGTGAGTTAGGGGCCTGTGGTAGCCCAACCCAGAAGCTGTCACCTTTAATTAATAATTATCCATTGGGTTTCCTGTTTTGCTTCTTTGGTTGGTACCTAGTCCAGTTAGATGATGTTTCTATTTTGATTAATCTCTCGGGTTGGCTAGTTATCGCTCATGGCATAGGCACTTGGGTCGCGGGTTACTTTCCGATGGACGCCGATCCCTACACTAAAGAACCGACATTTAATTGTAAAGTCCACTCATGGGCTGGGTTTATTATGTTGCTATCACTGTTGATTGCACCGATTCTGGTGGCTATCAGCCCAACAAGTGCACTTATCTCAACAGGATTTCGGGTGTTTTCTATCGTTTCAATGTTGGTGGCCACCTATTACCTTGTTGCGTTAGCTAAAGCGTTTAAAAATCGAGAAAACGCCGGGGGATATCAACGTGTTTCTTATGGCGCGCAGCTGGTATGGTTGAGTGTTTTCTCTGTAGTGCTGGCTTAAAAACAAGCTGCTAGTTGAAAGCGTTATACTGCTCGTTACGCAAATACGCCTAGTAATTGTTGGTTATTTATCCGATGAGTTTATTGCTCATTTAAGAGTGTTTACGAAAATAGACATATGTTTTAAAGAGGTCACATGCTAGAAAATATAAACCGCTTTTTCCCTATCTTTGCACTACTCGGTGCTACAACGGCTTACTTTATGCCCCAGTGGTTTACCGAGCTTAAATTCTTAATTGTGCCTCTGCTGATCATTATCATGCTTTCTATGGGGTTAACCCTTAGCTTAGATGACTTTTCTAGGGCGCTTAAGCAGAAGCGTGCCGTGTTGATGGGGCTAATTCTGCAATTTAGTATCATGCCCACCAGTGCACTGCTTATTAGTTTAGCCTTAGGCTTAGATCGTGACATGGTCATAGGTATGGTGCTGGTGGGTAGCGTGGCTGGTGGCACGGCTTCAAACGTGGTCTGTTATCTGGCAAAAGGCGATGTGGCATTGTCGATCACCATGACCGCACTTTCCACCTTGGCAGGTGTGTTACTCACCCCATTGATTATTAATCTGCTCTTGGGGCAGATGATAGATATTCCACTGTCGGCAATGCTGATAAGCTTGGTCAAAATTGTACTTATGCCAGTGGCTGTTGGTGTGCTAATTAACCACTTTTTCCGCTCTCAGATCGGTAAAATTACGCCAGTACTGCCTCTGGTGTCGATACTGGCCATTGTGATGGCAATCACCATTATAGTGGCATTGAATGCGGGTCAGTTCGATAAGATAGGCCCAATCATATTGGTGGCCGTGGTGTTACATAATGGCCTAGGTTTAGTACTGGGTTATACCTGTTGCCGCTTATTAGGATTCAATCATAAGATCTGCAAGACCATCTCTATCGAGGTCGGCCTGCAAAACTCCGGTCTGGCCACCGCGCTATGCATCAAATTCTTCAGCCCTGCATCGGCGCTACCTGCTGCGATATTCTCTATTTGGCATAACTTGTCTGGTGCTTTGTTAGCAGGATATTGGTCGAGGGAAAAGCAGAAAAGCCTTAAACAGGGTTATGTGGCAGATAAGTAGTGTCCAGAGCAGCATTTACAGAATCAGATTAGCGCTTAGTGTAAGACTCTAGTCGATTGAGGACATAATAAAACGGACAGGGCCAAGGCCGTGTCCGTTTTTTGTTCGAGTCTGGTTTAGTTGAATAGCCAGTACTGAACAGGATCTGCAGGGCATTCGAATGGACCACATTCTGCGAAGGTACTCAATACATTCATCAGAGTGACTAAAAGCACTGCGCCAACAGCAAGCTTACTCAGTAGAGGCATTTTAGACAGACTTTGATGTTTTACCTCTTGATACTGAGAGGAAAACGACAGCATGACACCAGTGCCTAATATGATCACCGAGAACGTGATAAAGGCCCAGGTATAAAAATGATATGAGAGGAATGGATCGCCATAGAAGGGCGTCCCTGGGATGACGTGCAGTGCCACTTGTCTAAGGGCTACAGCAGCGCCAAATAGTGCACCGAATAACATGATGCCGTAGTGTGAGGTTCTCGGACCATAAATGACGTTACAGAGCAGGCCAAACATGACGGCAACAAAACCAACCCTTTGCAGCAAGCACAAGGGGCAGGGGAGTTCTCCGGCAGCAAATTGAGAGTAAAAAGCGAATGCCAGTACTAAAGATATGGCTATGGCGCCAAGCGCATTGAGTTGTCGCGAAAATGATTCAGTCATCTTAAGCCTCCTATAGTAAAATTGAGAGTGTGTCAGTTGCATGGTGTGAGAACCAGTACAGGCTCACCATAAGAGAGACACCAAAGCCATAGAATGCCAAGTTGCGTTTGCCCTGTACCGCTAAAATCATAGCGATAAAGAACAAACAGAATATCAATGCCATCATAATTATTCCCCTAAATTATAATTGGTTACGTGGATATGCTTTTAGAATATATCTTATGTTTATTTACTTAAGCAAGGAGTAAATTAGTCAGAATAATTGGCTCAACATTACTATAAATACACATTTTCAAAAGGAAGTAAGTCTTGAAACACTTGTTGATTATATGTATCAGTAAATGGTGATGATAATCAACATGATAATTGGTTTACTGCTCATAGGTGTTAATTTTTATTGTCATGGATACGATTTAAAAATTTTGAGTGGGGCAATGTAAATTATTCAATAATCTTAAGCTTCCAAGTAACCTAGGCTTGAGTTAGCCAGCATTACATAAACGATGGTATAAGGTATTCTCACATTTTTATTAAGGAATGAATCAATGACACAGGATCACGACCATAACGCAGCGGGACACTCACATGGCTCGGGGAATCAAAGGGCGGTTGGTATCGCAGCGATTCTAACCGGCGGCTTTATGATTGCCGAAGTTATTGGTGGCATTGTGTCAGGATCGCTAGCCTTGATAGCCGATGCGGGTCATATGCTGACGGATTTTGTTGCATTGAGCTTAGCCTGGTTCGCTTTTCATCTCGCTAAACGTCCAGCGTCCTGGCAAGCCACTTATGGTTTCGATCGTTTTTCGGTATTGGCCGCCCTTGTCAATGGCCTGTCTCTTTTCCTGATTGCGGCATGGATCTGTTTTGAAGCCATTAAGCGGCTTAATGAGCCCGTGGAAGTCCTTGGCGGAACTATGCTTTTGATTGCCGTCGGTGGTCTGATTGTTAATATTCTCGCTTTTTGGATCTTGACCCGAGGTGAGAAGGACAACCTGAATATCAAGGCGGCACTCTTACATGTTGCAGGAGATTTACTTGGGTCTGTCGGCGCTATCATTGCGTCCTTAGTCATTATCTATACTGGCTGGACGCCTATAGATCCTATTCTCTCAGTGTTTGTTGCGATCATCATTCTACGTTCAGCCTGGCACGTAGTGCGTGAGAGCGGACATATTCTGCTGGAAGGGGCACCACGGGGTTTCGATCGACGTAAGCTTATTCAGGACTTGGAAGCTGAGCTGTCAGATGTGATTAAGGTGCAACATGTCCATGCATGGTCTATCACTCAAGAGCGGCCTATGATCACCCTCGAAGTTGATGTCAAAGAAGATGCAGACATAGGTCAAGTAAAAATGGCAGTAAAAACCTTGCTGAAAGAGCGCTTTGCAATCGCGCACTCAACCGTTGAAATTAATCAATACAGCCAGAAGCAGGAGGCTGATCTCAAGGATTAAAACCGCAACCATGCTGAATAATGTTTTATGGGATGCTGGCGTTATTTGCTATGTATTTGGTGACAGGCGATAAAGGCAGAGACAGCACAAGATTAGTCGATAACTTCTATAGTTAGATAGTACAAAAAACTATAGGAAAGAAACTAATGAGTTTAGCGGATATAGTGAAAGCAGGTTGGGAAGCCGTTGACACTGGTGATTTTGACACCTTAGTGGCTGATTATGCTGAAAAGATGACATTCATTATGCCGGGGCAAGCCGATGTTTTAGAGGGACGTCAGGCATTTCGCTCAGCTTTGGATGGTCTTGGGGATATTCTCCCACCAGGTTTTGAAATCACTGGTTTGCGTCAAATAGAGGGAGAGAGTGAAGTCGTCTCCATTGTTGAGTGGAAGTCAAATAAAGTGGCAAGCTCTCAGCTTGCGGTCTTGTTCAAGTTCGAAGGGAATAAAATCTTTGAGGAACGATGGTTTGTCGATACTGAGCAATGGAAAGGCACATTTTGAGTTAGCTTCGAATGAAGCTTCGTTCAGAGAGTTTTAATATGTGGAGTATTGTCCTGAGCTTACCGCTGTATCTAAACTCTCTGAACATCAAGGTGGCCATTTAATCGCTCAATCCCTTAACTGTTTCAGCATGACGATTGACTTAACCATGCCTTGGTCACAGTATCTATAGGCTTGCCTTCTCGAGATACTTGGTAATCAAGCGTTGCAATGATTTCATTTGAAAAGCGCAGTGCATCTAGTCGGTCTAATTGTGCCTGAGTAAATAGAGAGGCGCGGTCCTGACGTAGCAAAAGCACGGCTCTGTCTAGGATGCCTAGCAAGCCTTTTGGCTCTGATATTTCACGAATTTGGTAGCTGTGGTGCAAGAATTGCGGCTTCCATAGCGGTACGATAATCCACTCTTTATTGTTTACGGCTGTCTCAAAGGCACTAAAGCAGTCTTCTTCGCTGCCAGTATGAAAAAAGTAACCTGCATCCTTAAGGCCATATGTATCCATTATTTTGGTTGAGAAACGAGTGATCCCCGCACCTGGATTAATGCCTTGAATATCTTTATTCATTCGAGCAATAGCACCGGGTTTGACTAAGTCGCTGACTTGCAAAACCGCATCTTCTGGTACGTAATCAGGCACTCCCCAAAGTGCATAAGGTTCGTAATGCAAACCTAACTCAAGTAAAGGCTCGACGGCAACCATACTGACGACAACAGATCTATTTTGCCTGATTTTAGCTTAGCGAAGTTGTCTTGGTGAGTAGAATAACAAGCTAGTGTGGCTTTATTTGCTGGGTATGATATTTTTCTTGAGTAAGCTGCGATAGTTTTGCTTATAACCGTTTAACTTACTGGTAAGTTAATTAATGGCGCTCTTAAGCCTTCAATATTCAATTTGTGGAGTCAGTAATGGAGCAAATCTTGCTGGAAACTGAGAGACTCATCCTACGCCCATTTGAGTTATCAGATGCCGTTCAAGTTGCCAATTTGGCTGGTGATCCCAAGGTATCAAGTTCAACCATGAATATTCCTTACCCCTATACCTTAGACATGGCAAAGGGGTGGATATCAACCCATGTAGCTAGATGGCAGGATAGCTCAGGATTAATTTATGCCGTAACGGAAAAAGAAACTGATCGATTATTGGGCACGGTCAGTTTGGTACAAATTTTCGGTAAAAAAGCCGAGTTGGGCTATTGGTTTGGTGTGCCTTTTTGGGGACTTGGTTATTGCTCAGAGGCTGTTACAGCACTGATCGACTTCTCTTTTACTAAATTGGGCATAGATCATCTCCATGGAGAACATTTATCAAGCAACCCAGCTTCGGGTAGGGTAATGATAAAAAATGGTATGAAGCCTGTGGCGAGTATAAAGAGAGAGAACCGAGACGGCTTACTGTCCAGTGTTGAGACATATGAAAGAAAATGTCCTCAGATATAGTTCTTACCTAAGTTCATTTTTATGAGTAATTGTTTCTCGTCATTCCGGTAGAGTTGTTGGGCTGGAATCCAGAGGCTTGTGGTGTTGGGATATGTCATTCAAGGTCGTACTTTTATCCAGTCCATTATCCAATGGAGGAAGCTTGTGTAAACCAGGTAAACCACGCTTTTTTCTCATCTTCAGATGCTTGAGATTCCATTCCTTTAAGAAGTAGCAACAATAGCCTATGGTCTTCAGCTTTTGATGAATAAAATAGTGGATCGTAAAAACATCGACGTTGAACTAACTTTAATTGGGAATCAAATCCTTTTCTTATCCCCTCAATACAGAGCAATTTAGCCTCTTCATGTAGCGCTTTATCATTGTCTTTGAGTAAGTAAGCCACAGGACCAAACAGCAAGATCAGTGATAACCTCCCTGGCGGGCATTTATTCCAAGCATTCAATTTTTCCGCCTTAGCAAGCTGAAGGAGATCGAACCATTGCAATTTTACATCATTGGTGAGGGATTCAAGCTCAACTCCATTCCCTTTATCGTATATATCGAACCATTGATTTAGGAAATTATTCACTTTTGTATAACTCCAGTTTGAGCAAGGATTTTATGGTTTTATCGTGTAGCTATTGTTGAGGTAAATATAGAACTTGAATAATTTTGGGCACCAACAATGCTTTTTTGGCCAAAGAAGGCAATTATTTAAAATGATCTTCTCTATAGTGAAGGGGAGATCAATGATGAGCTACTGTCCTAAAGAACAGTTGACGCGATGGTGATCTTCTCTGTGAATCCAAAGGGCATAACGGAATTTAAATAAACGTCATGTGAAAGCCCAGGGCTGATGAACCGCCCTGAGCGCCATATAAGTTTGTATGACTACAGGATTAGAAACGACCTGTGAGTGCGATACCTAAACCCACACCGTCGATATCCCCATTAATGATTTTTGAGACAGCGAAGTTAGCGGAAAAATCATCAGAGATGCGTAACCAATAAGCTGTCCTGATATCGAAATCCCCATCATCCGAATCACGCGTATACCCTGAGCCAACAGACCATGAGTTGGATACGTACCAGTCAGCGCCTAAGGTGTAGTTGTTTTCTGAGTCGGCATGTAGCCAGTTTGCTGATAAATCAATACCAGGCGTGGAGTCTAATTCTAAATAACGACGAATGGTTAATCCGTAACTTTCCTCTGCATTGTCATCTGTGCCATCATCAAAAAAAGCTGAAAATGAGGTGTTATCATTAATATAATAACCCAGTTCAACGCCGTAAGTGTTGAGGTCAACATTGCCGATACTGTTACGTTGGTAGTTTAGGCCCACAAACCAATTGGAATCGAAGACATAAGTGCCATCAACACCGACGGTATCAATATTTTTGTCATCAAAATTAGTATAGAGTGCCCCGATATTAGATTCTTGAGCCAGAAATCCATTGAGTGCGTAAGGGCTGGTGTTTTGTTCTACAGGATTAACATAGTATCGGTAGTTGACGCCTAGAATCCCATCTCCCATTTCATCTGAGTTGGTCAAGTAACCGACACTAGCTTCATGTTGAAAGGCATTATCCTCGGCAGCCATTGCGTTTACACTTAATAGGGCTATCGCCAATGTTGAAGCTGTAAATAATCTCATTCTCTTTCCTTGATATATCACGTTGATAACTGCATAAAGTTAAGCGAATTTAAAGGATTCAGCCTGTTTACAGGCTGAATTTTTAGTCGCCACACAATATGTGGGGGCATAAGGTAAACATAAAACAGCTAGAATGTGAATATAAAAAGTAAATTAAACCAATGTGTTGCAATATTGTTCCCTTTCCCTTTTTGTGGCGCTGTTTGTGTTGAGACGCCTGCAGAGTGGTGTCTGAGTGTAAAGTGCGTGGTAGGTTTTATAGAGGTGTTCTGCGTAAAAGATGCTGGAGTGTTATATATGTTATCTAATTTGGTTTTTGAGCGATAAAACCTGTCGCAATACGGGGTATAATGAGTGGATAAACTCAGAGTTTAAGCGTTTTCTGAGTCCATTTGAGCTTATTCGCTACGCCCCTTTATTTTGATCGACTTCTCTTTTACTAAATGGGTCATTGTTTCTCGTCATTCAGGTAGCGCTTTTGAGCCGGAATCCAGAGGCTTGTGGTGTTGGTATATGTCATTCAAGCTCGTACTTCTATTTAATCTAACGTCTGCCAGGCGCGGGAAATGCACTCTTAGACTTTCATTTGCAGCCCTTAAAAGAACCGCTAATTTCTTTATATCCCGCTCAGTCGTTAGAGAATGGCTTAGCATCTGATTACTCTGTTGGGATTAACTCTGCTTTTTACTTACTTGCTGCGGGTTCGCGTACTCATTGATCTTGTTGTGTTTGCAAAGTGTTAAAAAGGACAGTGCGTCAGCTAATAGTGAAAGATTTACCCCTTCAAGCCGTACTTGTTTCTTGTTAATTATATAACTAAGGGCAGGACAGAATCATGATTTCAAAAAATGTTAATAGCCTCATTAAGGTCAGTATTTTATCTAGCTTATCAATCTTCTCAGCACCATTGTTTGCTACTGAGAAAACCATCCCCGAATTAGTCGATGCCGTTAATGGTACTTTGGATACCGAAAGTCGTGAAGCGGGTAAAAAGGTAAAATTGCGTAACCACGCTAAAGGCTTTTGTACGTCAGGTGTATTTAAACCTTCGCCCAAAATAAATAACGCATTAGCTATACCACTTTTTAATCAAGCAGAAATCGGGGTTATCGCACGTTTCTCCCTCGGAGGAACCAATCCACATGCCTCAGATAAGGGAGCTGGTCGTTTTATGTCACTCAAGATTGATGGCAATAATGAAAGCTTGAATTTTGTGACTACGAATTCGCAAGTCTTTTTTGCGAGTGATCTTGACGATTTTTTTACCTTTCAAACCAAAGTCAAACAAGGGGCCGAAGGTAAGCAATGGCTGATTGATAATAAACCTGATGCGAAAGCATTCTTTGAACATATAGATCAGATGTTACCGAGCTCTAGCTTTGCAAACAGCGCTTACTTTGGTGTTAACAGCTTTCTATTTAATACTTATGATAATCAAATAACGGCAGGGCGTTGGATATTTGAACCTGTTGAGGAGAAAAGTACGCTATCCCAAGTTCAATTAGCTCATCTAACTGATGATTTTTTAAAAGAAGAGTTGTTAACACGTATAAAAGCTAAACCAGCAATGTGGAATGTGTATATTAAATTTGCTGAAGAAGGTGACTCTATAGATGATCCTACTATTCTATGGCCTGAATCTCGCCAACACTTGTTAGTAGGCGAAGTGATTATTAATGGCAGTCGAGATGATGAAGCTGCAACTCTACAATGTGAGAAGAGTATTTTTAATCCAGTACAATTACCTAAGGGAATAGCCCCGTCAGCAGACCCAATATTAAATGCCAGAGCACCAGCCTATATAGAGTCTTTCATTAGGCGTTTATAATTGAAACCGGCCTTGTTTCTAATTCGATTGAACCTTTTACAGCTTGTATGATCTGCTCTCCCGATGTGGTGATCGGGAATATCAAAATGGGTCAAGCTAAGGGTAAAATCACCAACTAGTCTCTGTACAACAAGGCCTTGGTCAATCGAAGTTCGTTGACTTTTTTGATTGATGAGCAAGACATTAAATCTTGGTGTTACTCTGAACATCACGGACGCCGTGGTCGTGGGTATATTTACGCTGATGTTGAGGGATCCCCACGAATTTTATAGCCTGCTTGTGGAGTCCTGACTAAATTTAGCAGTGACTTAATTGCTGTTTGCCAATTAGGTTTCAGCAGCTTTAACTTCCGATCCTTGAATGCTCTCAAGCCAATAAATTGGTTTGAGAGCACATTACGATATTTAATTTAGTTAGCTTGGTATTTGTGCTTATCAGCAGCTTTGACGCTGGAGTTATACCAATCGGTATAAAGGTATGATCTAATATGGCTAATGAATTCTAAAAGTTGATTTGCATATGGAAAAGCTTGAAACCACTGATTGTCCATGATCGGCTTCTACCTCATGATTTAGATCGTTAATTTCCTGGTGCTAAAGTGGTGCTGCTGGCATTTGTCTGCTGACCTTCACTCCGTCATGGCGACGGCGTAGGAGGCGGCTTTGTCGGTAGGGATGATGGAAGCACTTGAGTATTTCAAACTCTTACCTAAAAGCCATTTAGCTGCCTTAGCATTACGGCGGGACGATAAATAACAATTGACGGTATGCCTTGCTTATCAACGGCCCGATACCGATCCCGCCATTCCTCTTTCACTTTGATGTCGATTTCATCGACCGTTCAGCTCAATTCCGCTTTGAGCGTTCAATACCTCTCTTATTTGTTTTTTATTTCTGGAGCATCACGTCAGATCCATATTTACAATACTCACGTACCGCCAAAATGGTAATGCCATAGGAACATTGTTGCTACTTAAAGCGTGTCATTAAATAGCTGCCCTAACATAAAAGAGCTGCTTAGATTATTCGACGACCTTTGCAACTGGGCGCTACATTAGTGACGGGTAAAAGCATGTAACCTTTACCTCTCACGGTGATAATTTTAAAATTCAGATTTTTCATCATTTTTCTTAACTCACAAATCACTACGGGTAAACTGGAGCGACTAACTGGAACACTCTCCCACACAAAGCAAACTAAGTCTTCATACAAACATAACTCATTTAATGATTTATACATGAAGCACAAAGCCCTCTTAGCATGTTCACTCAGAGGCAAATAACAGGCGCACACATCCAACTTGTTAAATGCAACGCTCAACTCTACACAATTAGCGCACACTACAGCAGGACATAATATTTGTTGCATACAAACCTCATTTTTTAATCCATATCCAAATAACCTAAAAACACCAACCCGTAACAGGGTAGACACAACGAAGCAACCTAATTAATAACCAGTTCATGCATATTTAAATAGCTATAGTAATACTTTGTCACCTTTCGATTTATTAAATCTTATTAAATCTTATTAAATTTTATTTTTCACCTTCAATTCGTAATTCCAGATGATAATAAATAAAGGCGTCAACAGTTGAGTTTTATAGCAACAGAAAAGGTCTGTAATTATTGTAATTATGTTAATTTTTCATTATTAAAATGAATATATTATCCATTACCTGTCATTTTGGCGCATTAAATCAAGTCAGTTACTCAATGAAGATGAAATACATAAAAACAACAGTGTGAGATGTTAATGAATAATTTCACGTTATACCCATCGTTAGACATTGTTGGTGGGCAAGCCCTAACTTCACAGTCAGCAATACGAGTGACACAAGGGAAAAGGCAACAAAAAAAAATTATTGGTTCGCCCTTAGATATAGCTAAGTCTTATCAAAATATGGGAGCAAAATGGATACATATTGTCGATTTAGATGCAGCTTCTGGAAAAGGGAATAATGTAAATGAAGTTATAAACTTAATAAAGTCGGTTGGGACTAAAACGCAAATTTGTGGTGGGATCCGTAACGTAGAAACATTAGAAACATTTATTAATGCCGGTTGCGATCGAGTGAACATCGGTTCATTAGCCATTGATAACCCTGAACGATGTAAATTATTACTGGATAAATACGGTGATCGGATAGCAATCGCTTTGGATGTAAAAATACTTGGTTCTGAGCACCGTCTAGCAACCCAAGGGTGGAATAACATCTGCGGTGATCTTTGGCAGATGATAAAGGCACTTGATGCTCATGGTTGTCGCCGATACGTCGTTACGGATATCGACAGAGGCGGCATGATGAACACCCCGAACCTGTCTCTATTAAAAAAAGTCATGTCAGTAACAGACACACCCATAGTTTCAGGTGGAGGAGTCTCTTGCCTGAAAGACATCGAAAATTTAATGGATATTGGTGTCGAAGGTACTGTTCTTGGTCAGGTTCTGCACACTAAAAGTATGTCTTATGAACAATTTAATCGACACTTAACACTGATGCGAGGGAGTGATGAGGATGATTCACCATCTATCTGATATTGGTATTCTAGGTGAGATAAAGCTTACCGACAAAGATGTAAAACTGTCTAATGACTTTTATTTAAAAAAGATGATCACCCCATCCATAGAAGGCATTTTTTCCTCAAGAGGAAAAAGATATTATATGAATTTAACTTTTGATGAGTTAATCAGTGATATATCCAATTACATAAATCAATATGGGAATACCGCTGAGTGTCATCATTCAAGATACATACTTCTGGACTATATATTAAATGGCTTACTTCGCATTGTTGATACTCTCATTATCAACAATGCTAAAGATGAGGTTATCAATCAAGTTATCGATAAAGCCTTAGAAACAGCTAAGTTGATAGTAGATTATTTTCTTGGGAAAACACTTGGTCCGCTAAGCCGTTTATTCTTTGATGTTCCTGATGCCATTAAAAGATTACAACCAAGAGTGTATTTAGAGGGAGATAACCACCTACTATCTTTACTCTTTTCTATGTATACCCCCTCTAAAGACGTCTGTGTTGGAATATTGTTTGGGGGCGGGGCCTGTGCTGCGGTTTATGCTGCTTATCATGACGTGCAACTCAATTACGTAAAGCTCTCTTACTATGACGATATCGGTAGAAGTAGCAAGAAACTCTGGGGGCGACAGGTCAATATAGATGCGTCGGTATTATTACTAGATGATAATTGTGGCACCGGAAATACACTACTTTGGGCAAAAGACATTCTCCATGAAAGATATGATATTGATGCAAAAATTGGTGCAGTTGAATTGCATTGGGAAAAACTTCTTCGTGTAAAAGGATATGACCATCAAGATACCGTATTCGATCTTTCACAGTTGGACTATCTATCTCCCTGGACTTTTCGTCATCACAAATTGCTTAATTATTTGGTTAATAGTGACGCTTCCCCTTCAAACCATAAACTGACGACAATAAGAGATTGGGCGAATTATTCGAGAACTATTATTTATCTCCTGTCGGATCTTGGTATTTCTGACATAGGTTTCGAAAGAGCAAAACAATTCTATTTTAACTTAGACCTCTAGTACCGAAAGTCATGTTTCTAGCATTTACCAAAAGGACACAATATGGAAGCTCATATCGTATGGGATTGGAATGGTACATTACTTGATGACGTACATGTATCTCTTGAAGCAACTAACCGCGCATTGCGTAAAGTGAATGTGCCCTCTCTATCAGTAAAGGAATACAAAGAAAACTACTGTGTGCCAGTCCATGATTTTTATCAAAAAATATTGTCTCGGACTCCAACTGAATATGAATGGAAAGTGATTGGTCAAGAATTTAACACCTACTATAAGCCTGTCATTTTAACTGCCTCTCTGTCCAATGGGGCGAAAGAGATCATCCAGCGAAGAGAAAGCCAGTCAGTCTGCTCTCTGATGGAGCATCATCTTTTGGAAGAAATGTTGAGTACTTTTAAGATTGACCATTTTTTTAACTTAGTTCAAGGACGCATGGTAGCGCTCTCAAGAGAAGGTAAAAAAAATCACCTTGAACAGCATATCCAATCACTAAGCAGTAAACATCATCTTTCTAAAGATCAAATCGTACTGGTTGGCGATGCCAACGATGATGCTGAAGCCGCGCGTTCTTTGGGCATAGCTTCGATTCTTTACTCCGGTGGAACTCATAGTTACGACCGTTTAAAAAATGTAGGTGTCCCCGTTGCGAATACGCTACAAAAAGCAATTGAGTATGCTGACAATATGGTAAATAGATAAAGAGAGGTAGGTATGTTTAAAGCAGTTATAGGTCTTCAGTTTGGGGATGAAGGAAAAGGAAAGTTTGTCGATCTTCTCGCACAAAGGTACAAACATATAGCCAGGTTCAATGGTGGAACCAACGCAGGCCATACCGTCAGTTTCAATGGAAAGCGTACTGTGTTTTCCCAGATCCCTGCAACAGTCATAGATGGGAAACATTTGTATGTGTGCCAGGGAGCCTTAATCTGCATGGAAAAAATGATTGAGGAATTAGCCTTTTTACGTGAATACTGCCCAAATAGTAAGGTGTTTATCGACCCAAGATGTCATATCACCTTACCTATCCATATCGAGTTAAATAAAGCGTCTGAGGCCTATAAGGGGAAAAATAAAATCGGGTCCGTCGGCGTTGGAGTCGGAGCTTGTTTTGAAGATAAGACCAATAGAACAGGTATCCGCTTGATTGATACAATGGACGAAAAAAGATTAAAAGAGAAACTTGAGATTCTATGGCATTTAAGGCAGAAACAAATATCCAAAGTCTTCAATAGTGAGCTTTGGTTGGACTTTGAACAAGAGTATTGCCGTCTTCTTGAGCAGGGAAAAGAGCTAAAGTCCTATTTCGCGTATACCAATGAAATCATAGGGGAGCTAATATCAGATAAAGTTAATATCCTGCTTGAATCTTCACAGGCTACATTCTTAGACAACAGTTTTGGGACTTACCCTTATACAGTGGCCTATCAAACACTGATCCAAAACTGCTTCCCATCAATTGGTATACCTGCAAATAAGATCAGTATTCTTGGTGTGATGAAGTGCTACATGATACGAGTTGGAAACGGACCATTTCCAACTGAGCTATTCGACGAAAAAGCCAACTACATTAGAGTAAAAGGGAATGAATTTGGCTCTGTATCCAAGAGGCCAAGACGTTGTGGGTGGTTAGACTTAGTCTTGATTGAGCACTCAATAAAATTAAATGGGGTAAATGAAATAGCAATTACCAATGTGGATGCCTTGGCTGGAGTTGAAACCGTTCAGGTCTGCACGAGCTACAAGCTAAATAATAGACCAGTTTGTACCAATGAAGCGTTACTTTATCTCGATGATGTAACACTTGAATATCAGAGCTTTAAAGGCTGGCCAGAACTAGCTGAGCATTATGATAATGTAGAGCAGCTTCCAAATGAATTGATAGAGTATCTGTGTTTTATTCAATCAAGAGTGAATGTCGATATCAGTCACATTTCCTATGGTCCGGATCGAAGTCAGACAATTGAAGTGAGGACCAAATTGCTCAAATGTAACTTCTCCCAGGTTGAGGAGATGTTAGTATGATTCGATATGTAACTGGATTTATGTTTTCTGATAATTTACAGAATGTTGCGCTTATCTCAAAGATAAAACCCGCATGGCAAAAGGGTCTATTAAATGGGGTTGGAGGGAAAATAGAACATTCGGAAACAGCTGAAGAGGCAATGGCAAGAGAATTTATGGAAGAAACTGGAGTTAACACTAATCCAGAAGACTGGAAGTTATACACGATCTTAAGTAGGCCAGATGAATATGAAGTTAATTTTTTTTATATGCGTGATGATCGAGTTTATTCAGTAAGAACCATAGAAAAAGAAAAAGTGGACGTTTATCAATCAAATTTTCTTCCTGATAAGGTCATCTGGAATTTACGCTGGTTAATACCTTTAGCACAAGATAGCGCATTACAATTTTCTCAACCTCTGAGAATTTACGAAAAAATAGCAGGTTCAGTCACCACGTTGATGGAATAAACTGAAGTGTTGATGGTGTTCTCACTTTGCGCTAGAGCGCCAACAGCATGACACTCAATCTACAGGACATGAGGCCCTATCAACAGGCGTATGGATGGCACATAGATAAGGTAATAGCAATATAGTAAGCGTGCGGCGAATTTCGCCTTGTCTAGAAAAGCAGAGGCTTACTCAAAGGAGTCGTATAAACCCGTCTATCGGGGCGGGTTTTATGTTTGCAGAACACTGTAGTGGCAGACTAAATACGAGCCCCTTTAACATTAGGCAACCTTGATGCGAACCAAACAATATGAAACTTTGATTGGTCCGCAATACACTAATGTACAACTCGACGCCAACCGATATTGTAAATGACACCCTGATCACACCAACACATTTGGGTTCCTCACCCATGAATATAGTAGGGCAAGCGTTAGAACTGTCCTACTCATAATGATTCAAAAAATTGCTGACTAGATGAGGAGGAATATAATTATCCACTCCCCTAGGACAGTAGAATGCCCCCCCTTGTTTCCTATACTGTGCATCACGTTTATCGCAACACTACATCGAATAGGATCATTTTTATGTCAAAATTTTTATCAACCCTTACGCACGGAAAACGATTTAAGGCAGCCGTAAAAGAACTCCCCTTTGACGAACTTATGGTGTTCGCCATCCGACTTGAGAACATCATTAAACAAAGAGAAACACAGGCCGCTGCCGACCTTGAAAAAAATGCAGAACGTAATGCGCAAATTGAGGCCATAAGAAAACAGGTGGTCGAGCTAGGACTCTGCATGGATGATATAAATTCGCTCCCTAGATCTGCTGGCGGGAAAATCGAGCGACGTCCAGCAAAATACAAGATTCAGGTTAATGACCAAGTCATCACTTGGACGGGGCGGGGGCGCAGGCCAACCGTATTTAACATTAAGCTGGATGAAGGTTTTGAGCTTAATGATTTTCTAATCAGATAACCTTTTTCCTTCTTTTTGTGCTTAGGGGAAATGTGCTTTCAACAAATAGATTGATGCCGCTGTGATTCAACATCCAGATAATGCATTTTGCATTTATGGGTCATGGCTTATCACAAAGCAAGTAACGTAGCCCCTCAGATATCCGGCTGAGCTTGAACAGAATAAACCTGACCGAATGACCTGTATCTCACCCCATATCCCTCGTTATTACAAGTGCGTCATTCGACGTCGCCTCGATTTTAAGTGACTATTTTCAAAGTGTTGAAACGTAAAGGTACATCGGAAAACCGAAACCTAATACTCAACTAATCGTTTTTCATAATTAAGCATAAATCACATTTTTTTATGTTACTAAGTGAAAAAAACACGTTATCAGTAAACCTGCCAGATCACCGAAGCACTTTCGGGCTAAGAGTAATCTTTGCAGAAAGAGCCCTAAATTCACCGTTATCATAGGTAAGCATCATGGAAAAACTATCCGGGCTTTCGCGCCGATGTGTCATTACAATTCTCTGGCCTGGACGAGGAATGATGCCTGATCAAATCTCAGAAGAGATAAAAGCAGGCGGAATTATCCTAGAAGACATTGCTTTATGATCATTGATGACTTTATTTTTGAGAGGGTTTTGGTGTTTCAGGTATTAAATATAGCGCTAGAGTTGATTGATAATCTACCCACCGTTATGCTTTTGCTCAGATGTTAACCAATACTTTAGTTCGTCTATTTTCTTGGTGGTTTCCTGATTATATCATCGTGAAAAATATGTTGAAGTTAAGGTCCAATACCATAGAAATAAGGTATTGGGTTTGTCCTCAAATTGCATTCAAACACAAGTGTCCTGACACAAAGGGGTCTAGCGCGTACTCAATAACGCAGTGATCTGCTACACTGCTTTTGATTATTTTTTTAATTTAAGATCAATTTGTTATGCAGCGCCCACCACTACGTCAAGCCAAAACCATAGATAACGTTTTTAATAGTGCCTATTGGCACCTTGGTCAGCAAGACTTTACCATAAATGAAATTCGCACCAAGCTTGAGCGTAAAACCGAAAATCAAGAGTGGATTGAGACAGTACTCGCCAAACTCATAGACAACGGTTACTTAAAAAATGACTATGACTTTACGGTACGCTATTGCGAGATGGCCTTTAGTAATGAACTCGGTGCAGGCGCGATAAGGCGTAAGTTGCAACGGCGCGGCATATCCGTTACCGAGATTGATACTGCGATAGAGCAAGTGATGGACGAGCAAAAAGTCGATGCCTTTACGATGGCCACATCTAGGCTGCTAAGCAGATTCGTTAACTTTTATGGCACCAACAGAGAAAAAGTCTATGCCCAGATGACCACAAGAGGGTTTTCTCGTGTAGAAATTGATCACGCATTATCACAACATCCACAACGTGAAACACTGCGCAGTAAATTAGCCGTAAAAGCAGACAAAGCCGACTTAACAACTGAAATAATCAAACTATTCAACAAAGGTAAAGGCGAAACCCTCATCCTGCAGGAACTAAAACAGCGGCTGATTGATGTGAGCGACTTTGAAGACACTCTGTACCAATTAACGCTCACAGAGAATGTCGATTTTTATCAAAGCTGTAAAAATGAGCTGGCTAAAAAGCGCTATGACTTATCGGACTATAAAGGAAAGTCGAAAGCCTATGCGTATTTATCCCGTAAAGGGTTCGGCAGTGATGAAATAAAAGAGGCAATGAATCCAGATGATGACAACTAGGAAGAAACCACTGAGACAGCTGGATTACTCACTTGAAATATTATAGAAAGTGATACATAGGTATGCGTCTAGAGTAGTTGGCACTTCTATTTTTCTACTTGTACCGGGTGCAGTTCAATATCGCAAAGCATGTTAGGCTGAACAATCTAAGCTGGCAAGAATCAGCCCAAAATCAAAATTTGCTAGTCCTCGAATGAAGTCTGATTGCATTCTCACTATGGGTAGTTGGGAAGAGTGCTTGAAGGTTTAGTCTTTGTTGTCATCTATTACCTGATTTAGTGAGGCTAACATCATGATTTATAGCTGTATTTAACCCTCAGTTTATGGGTGGGCATTTGTGCCTCACTTCTACTTAGATTAATTGTTCATTCATACCCTGCTAACCAGACTTTACCCTATCTGAGCTAATCCTTTATTCGATTGGGTAGAACACTTGAAACCAGCCTAAACAGATCGACTTCCTAATCGTTGGGTGTTGCTGGCTAGCCGCAAGCATTCTGCTATTTTAGTGAGTATTGGTTCGTCTATCATTGGTGAATTAATCATATTCATATTGAGTACTGAATTACTTTTTAAAATACTTGAAGATACCTCTTGTATTTTGCAACTATCAAACATCGATTCTGGCAACAGTGACATGGCGAAACCGGAATGAACGGCGGTGGCGACATTTTCAAGTATTGAACTGCTAAATACCTGCCGATATGAAATAGTGGACTTTTTCAGTCCACTGATGCATAAATCGCTGATGATGCAGTTATCATCATAAATGGCGACAGGTATTTCTTTCAGTTCTTCCACATTGATCTGGGCTGAGGCTGACCAGATCAATCGCTCACTCCAGAGCAATTGATCATCAGTGTAGTCTGGTTCGCCTGCAACAATAGCAATATCCAATTCGCCAGCTTTAAGCTTCTTTCGTAAGGTTCGACTGCGGTCACAGATTATTTTTGCTTCAAGGTTTGGTATTTCACGGGTCAATATAGGCATAAAGAAGTTTAAAAAATCTTGAGCATAATCCGTCGGAACGCCAAAATTGAACTGCCCGGACAGGTCTCGCTCATTTAATGCCGAAAAGGTTGCGTTATTGAGTTTCAGAAACTGTTCGCTGTAGCCGAGCAGGGTTTCTCCGGCATCGGTTAATTGTATCCCTCGGTTATTGCGTTTCATCAGAGTGCAACCAACCAATTCCTCTAGTCTCTTCATTTGCATACTAACGGCAGCTTGAGAACGAAAAATAGCTTGAGCTGCTTTCTTTAATTCTCCGGTCTTAGCAACCATGACAAAAGTTCGCAATAGTTCAAGATCGAGTAATAGATCCATTTTCAATCTTTTATTCATTTCCATCACTCCAAATTAAACTATAAATCAGTAGTTTCCAGCTCAGTTCAATAATTCTGAATCGTGGGTTAACTATTATTCGCTTGGCTGAATCATACGTTTTTTTTATTGTTATAGGTAGTCGAGTTGCTCCGGCTTTGAAACGCTGATAGGTGAAGAAAGAGTCTGAATCGCAATAATGTGAACAAATTTATGTCGTCCAATGAGATCGAGGAGAGTGATATCACAATGAACAAACTACCTAAGAAAATGTCTGGCGTTCTATTGACTGGCCACGGAGGTTTAGAAAAACTTGAGTATCGTACTGACTTGCCCGTGCCAATTCCAGAAAATGATGAGGTACTGATCAAAGTTGGAGCTAGTGCGGTGAACAATACCGATATTAACACCCGTGTCGGTTGGTATTCAAAATGCGTAAAAGAGCAGACTGATGCTGGTGCTGTCGATAGTTTTCAGACTATTAATGAGGATGATGCCAGTTGGTCTGGTATTCCAGTTAAATTTCCTCGGATACAAGGTGCTGATTGTTGTGGTGAAATAGTCGCTGTCGGTGAACAAGTCAGCTCTGACCGAATTGGCGAGCGGGTGCTGGTGCGAACTTTGCAACAAACGGTAATGACACCGGCTGAGTACAGTTGTATTACTTATGGCTCTGAATGTGATGGTGGGTTTTCCCAGTATACTAAGGTACTGGCAACAGAAGCATTTCCGATTCAAAGCTTCTTGAGTGATGCTGAATTAGCGTCGTTTCCATGCTCGTATTCAACGGCTGAAAATATGATCGATCGGGCCAATGTTAAAGCCAATGATACAGTTCTCATTACAGGAGCATCGGGTGGTGTTGGCTCAGCTGCGGTGCAATTGGTCAAACGACGTCATGCTGAGGTCATTGCTATCTGTAGTGAAAATAAAAAGGAGCAGCTTTATAAGCTCGGCGCAGATAAAGTGATCCAACGTGGACTGAACCTGCTTAATTCCTTGGGGAAAAACTCAGTGGATGTAGTCATTGATCTCGTTGCAGGAAAGCAATGGCCCGAACTCCCAGAACTACTACGAAGAGGAGGCCGTTATACTGTTGCGGGAGCTATAGCGGGGCCAATAGTGGAATTGGATATCAGAACGTTATATTTAAAGGATTTGAGTTTTTTTGGCTGCACCTATCAATCAAGAGCAGTGTTCGAAAACCTGATCCGATATATTGAACGTAGTGAGCTTCAGCCCTTAGTCGCAAAACAATATTCATTACTGGAAATTAAAAGTGCACAACAGGATTTTATGGCTAAAAATTTTGTAGGAAAACTGATATTACTGCCATCTCAGTAATATTGATTAAACCTATTTTATTCTTGGTTCAGCTAAGCGTTAGTTTCTACTCCAACTCTATTCCGCTACAATCGAGTTTAGATTAGGAAGTGAGGATAACTTCACCGTTTTATGTCATTTGGGGACTCTGTCGTTTAAGGAAACAACTTGGGCAGCCCAATGCTAATGGCATATTTTTGAATCAGGCGAGTCTTAACTTTCGGTTGTCTCTAGAAAAAAGTGTCATTGCCTGGGGGAAATATACTGGTATTGGTCTTATTATTTTCAAGCTGTGTCATTGCTGACGATTGTTCATTTGAGCCAAGTATTACTTAGTTGTTTATTGCGGCGTAGTTTCAAAAAGGAGTGTTAATGTCTATTGTAATACGAGACGCTAATAAAGATGATTCCAGTCTAATTCTGGGATTTGTTAAAGAACTAGCAAAATATGAAAAATCTGAACATGAAGTTGTGGCAACATAATTATGTATTCAAGATTCAATTTTTGGTGAAAATTCTACAACAACAGCTGTAATTTGTGAGAAAGAAGGCTGTCCTATGGGTTTTTCAGTTTACTTTTTTAATTACTCAACTTGGTTAGGGAAGCATGGTCTCTATCTTGAAAATTTGTATGTTACTCATACTGAGCGTGGCAGTGGAGCTGGAAAAACTCTCCTTAAACATCTAGCAAAAATTACTGTTGATAATGGATGTGGGCGATTTGAGTGGAATGTTCTTGGTTGGAATGAGCCTGCAATTAATGTTTATAAATCTCTTGGTGCTAAATCAAAAGATGAGTGGATAGGCTATCAACTAACAGGTTCGAAATTAACCGAGTTGGCAGAGTCATGAAACTAACAAGGTGACAAATAAACATAACACTAGGGTACTTAGTAAACTAACCAAGTACCAAACCGCCAATGAACTCACAAAAAAGATATTTGAAACTTGTTATCCCACAAGTCCCTCCTTTGTGAGGATTGTTGTCACCCCTTGTGAGTGGTATCAGCTATCGCAGCTGCTTGCCACGATTGAGTGCTATCAGTTTATCAAGAATATGCTCGCCATCCATGCGGATGCCGTTGTGCTCATACTCAGACGTTAACCAATACTTTAGCTCGCCTACTTGCTTGGCGGTTTCCAGGCTGTAGTTCATCTCGACAAACATATCTTCGCTGTAGATGGCTGCTGCGACGGGCACCTGGTTGTTCGCTAGGGTGTCTAAGTCATATAGCTGTGACCAATCAGATTTTTCCGCGAGTAAGTTGGCGGTATGTTTGAGTGGCTTAAGATTAGTGAACTGCTCGAAAAACCAAGGGTAGACCATCTCGCCGGTAAACAGGAAGGGCTTGCCTGACTCATAGTTAAATTCATCATATTGGCCGCGAACGCGCTGAGCCGACCAATTTGAGGCGCTTTGCTGGCAGTAGATACTCTCGTGGAGTAGGGCAAAAATAGGGTTGGTGTTGAAATCGAGCTGCTGGCAGAATTGTCCCAGAAAAAGCGGGTTAACCTCTGTACCTGACTCAGTTTCGATAAGTGCCTGTTCAAGCAAGTAGTAAACCGATTCTGGGCCTTGCTCCATGCCTATGTTAAGCCCGAGTAGCTGTAGCATCTCGACGGTGAGTCGTTCACCCGTGGCGATACGGACCACATTGTTACTGATGTGCTCGGCTAGCTGAGTGATAAGTGTCTGGGCATCGCTGAAGCGCTTAAAGAAGTCTTGGTTTTTCGCTAACACTCGTTTGTAGGTGGCTTGGTATACTTCATCTGCGTGGCGGGTCAGTGATGGCATGCCGCCAGTGATATAAGCTTCCTTTAATCCTTGTGGTGCATCATTTAAGTATTTAAGTACACAAAAACCACCGAAACTTTGGCCTAAGATGCTCCATTGTTCATCTGGGCAAAGCTGAGCACGTATCGCTTCGGCATCACGGATGATATTATCGGCGCGAAAATGCGTCAGGTATTGGGCTTGCTCTTCTGAGTCCATATGATTCAGGCTCAGATAACTCACAGGGGTAGAGAGGCCCGTGCCACGTTGATCGAGTAGTAAGACTTTGAACTCTGTCAGTGCGCGCTTAATCCAGCCTCCATTGGCGGCGGGGCGAATTGCCCCGAAACCTGGACCACCTTGAAAAAATACCAGGTATGGAAGTTGTTTGTCTTGGTTCTCAGGGGAAACCAGCTCACGAGCGAATACTTTGATCTGCTCGCCTTTGGGATTGGCATAATCTAAAGGGAGTGAGAAGCTGTGCTTTATGGCTGTTAATCCTGCAAACGTTAAGTCAGATTTCATGGAGGCCTTGTACAATAGAGTTAGAAATTGATGCTCATTATGTGTCTCACTACAATGGTGAGCAGAACGTGTTTATTGGCAAATTGTATACAAAATCACTGCAGATACAAAGTTTAAAAATTGCGTGATAATTTAGGCTGGCTTGATATAAATTGATCTAGATCAATTTATGCGCATACCCGAGAGAGAAAATAGTGAACTTGGCTTAACCTTAACTTAATATGCAAAGGTACTTGTAGAGAATGCCAATCTCTTGTATTAACACCTCTTATTAAAGAGTCATTTAACATCCCCGAATTAGATAGCTAGCTTTAGGCGGAAACCTATGAAGTACCAGATTATCCCAGTCACCCCATTTCAGCAAAATTGCAGCCTTATCTGGTGTGACAAAACTAAGGCCGCAGCCGTAGTGGATCCTGGCGGAGATATGGACCGAATATTGACTGAGGTGGACAAGCTTGGGGTTAAGCTGGAAAAAGTACTATTGACCCATGGTCATATCGATCACGTAGGTGCGGCTAAGAAACTATCCGAGCATGCTGGCATACCTATCATAGGTCCGCACAAGGCCGATAGTTTCTGGTTAGAGAATCTAGCAGAGCAGAGCAAGCATTTTGGATTTGTGCATTGTGAGCCATTTGCGCCGACGCAATATCTTGAAAGCGGTGATACCGTGACCTTAGGTGCTTTGACGTTAGAGGTGCTGCATTGTCCGGGGCACACACCGGGCCACATAGTGTTTTTCTCGGCCAGCAGCTGTACTGCATGGGTGGGTGATGTGTTGTTTCATGGCTCAATTGGTCGCACCGACTTTCCTCAGTCAAATCATCAAGACTTGATCCATTCAATTACCCAAACCCTTTGGCCATTGGGCCGTGATGTGGAGTTTATTCCTGGTCATGGTCCCATTTCGACGTTCGGCACTGAGCGAGATCAAAATCCTTTCGTGGCAGATCAGCTGTTTAGCTAACTTTAAGCTGAAATATTTTGCAATGTATTGGCTATTCACTCCATTAAACATCTCTGTTAGCTTAGATTTTCTGTATCGATAACAATAAGAGACAAATGGATATGTCCCATCATATCGAAGATATTCTCTCCCATTGGCAGTCTGCGCCAACCGATGACTGGGTGCTGGCCATCATTACTCGAGTACAAGGTTCTTCTTACCGTAAACCCGGTGCCATGATGCTGTTTCACCCCTTGGGGCGTGCGATTGGTATGCTTAGTGGTGGCTGCTTAGAGGGTGACTTGAGACGCCATGCACAGATGGCGATACAGAAAAGGCAAGCCATGCTGGTGCAATATGATGCCAGCGATGAAACCGATGCGAGTTATCACTTAGGTTGTGGTGGCATCGTAGATCTCATGTTAGTGCCACTGAGCCGAGATAACCATTATCTGCATTTTCATCAGCTTGCCGAGCAGTTACATAAAGGTGAGTCCTTCTTTTATCAATTGACTCTGCCCAGAAGATATACTGATCTGGCTAATGTCAGCGCTAAAATTGTCGAGTATTGCGATGCCGCATTTTCTGTCGATGACTTTACGCGAGCAGGGATCTTGCAAACCGATAGAAGCGAGCTGGTCGTGCCCATGCGGCCCAGGTTTAGGATTGCCATATTTGGTGGCGGTTTAGATGCCCAGCCTATGGTGTCGATGGCGCTTAATCTAGGCTGGCAGATTGATCTTATTGATGAAAGAGCCAGTTATGCCAGAAATTATGATTTTCCTGGAGCCAAAATATTTAAGCATTCGATAGACGATCTACCTGATAACTTCGCTGATAATTTAGATGGAGTCATTATCATGCAGCACAACCTTGAGTTAGATGCCAAGGCATTAGTATTTGCCTGCCAGGTTTCAGAAAATATTCTGTATGTGGCGTTATTGGGGCCAGCTCATAGGCGAGATAAAGTATTGAAAAAATCTGGGTTGTCGCTAGCTGATTTTAGCTGCCCGTTTGCGGCACCCGCAGGTATTGCCCTGGGAGGGGAGCTTCCCGAATCTGTGGCCTTGAGCATCTTGTCTCAGTGCCATGGTGTATTTCATAAAGCAGAGCAGGTCTCTCTCGATAAGGTAATGCTATGAAGGTTAAACAAACAAGGAGTGTGTAATGTCTGATACCGATCTGACACTGAAAATTAATGGCAAGCTGTTCCAGGTGGACGCCGATCCTAAGATGCCAGTCTTGTGGGCCGTGCGTGATATGCTGGGCCTGACCGGTACTAAATATGGTTGCGGTGCGGGCCTTTGCGGCGCTTGTACTATTCACGTTGACGGTAAGCCTGCTCGAGCTTGCTTAACCAGTTTGAGCCAAGTGCAAGGCAAAGAGCTAACTACCATAGAAGGCCTTGAGGCGGATAAGCTCAAGCAAGCATGGACGGAGCATAAGGTCCCCCAATGTGGTTACTGTCAATCCGGGCAGTTGATGTCGGCGGCGGCGCTGTTAAGCCAAAACCGCAAGCCCAGCGATAGCGATATCGATGAAGCTATGGCGGGGAACATTTGTCGTTGTGGCACGTATACCCGCATCAAATCAGCCATTAAATCAGCTTCCGGTCAGCAAACTTTTGCACAGCATAGCGATGTGAAAAGTGATGAGCAGGAGGTGACCGCATGAGTTCATTCACAGCTACGCAGAATTTTAGCCGTCGTGATGTACTTAAGCTTTTCGGTGCCACAGGAGGCGGCCTGGCATTGGGAGCCAGTGGCCTAGGTTGGAGCCCCATGGTGATGGCTCAAAGCGCAGAGTCACGCCTCAATTTATTTATTGCTATCGGTGAAGATAACAAGGTGTATCTGACCTGTCACCGCTCTGAGATGGGCCAAGGGATCCGTACCGGCATAGCTCAGGTCCTGGCGGATGAGTTAGGTGCCGACTGGGATAATGTGGTTGTGGTTCAGGGCCTGGCCGATAAGCGTTACGGCAGTCAAAATACCGATGGTTCACGCAGTATTCGTAAAGGCTTCGATAAGATGCGTGAGATGGGGGCCATGGCCAGAACCATGCTCGAACAAGCCGCCGCAGATAAATGGCAGGTCCCGATAACGCAAGTTTCGACGAGCAACAACCGAGTGAATCATGCTAAATCGGGCAAGAGTGCCAGTTTTGGTGAACTCGCCATGGCGGCGTCAAAAGTGAAGTTGCCAGATGTTGAAACCTTGCCCCTTAAATCTCCCAAAGAGTACACACATATAGGTGCGTCTCACGCTATTGTCGACATGCAGGACATGCTCACGGGTAAGGCGCAATATGGTTATGATGTGCAGGTAGACGGCATGCTGTGTGCGAGTATCACTCGCCCCCCAGTGTTTGGTAGTGAAGTGGCTAAACTCGATGATAGCGCAGCCAGAAAAGTAGCTGGGGTTGTAGACGTTATTCAGCTGTCAGCGACGAAAGGCGCACCCATGTTTTATCCCTTAGGTGGCGTCGCGGTTATTGCCAGTAATAGCTGGAGCGCTCTTGAGGGACGCAAGGCGTTAAAGATTGAATGGACAGATTCGAGCAATGATAGCCATGACTCTCAAGCGTATCTTAATATGCTAAAAGAGCGGGTCAGTCAGCCCGGAAAGTTGATGCGCCAGCAAGGAAAAGAGGTCACGGACTGGCCTAAAGAAAGTACCATCAGCGCCTTGTATAGCGTGCCTTATCTTGCTCATGCACCAATGGAAGCACCATCGGCCACGGCAAATGTGACTAAGAATGGCTGTGAAGTGTGGGCATCGACTCAGACACCTCAAAGTGTACAGCAGAACGTGGCAAGTGCCTTAGGGCTTAAAGAGGAGCAAGTAAAGGTGAATGTCACCTTGCTTGGCGGCGGTTTTGGGCGTAAGTCTAAGCCTGATTACTGCGTCGAGGCGGCTTTGTTGTCTAAAAAAGCAGGCAAGCCCATCAAGGTGTGTTGGAGCCGTGAAGATGAGATCCAAAATGGCTATTTGCATGCGATCAGTGCTCAGCTTTATCAGGCAAAAATTGGCATTGATAATATGCCAGAGGCGATACTGCAGCGCTCAGGTTTCCCGAGCATAGGCTCAACCTTCTCCGAAGGCGCAGATTACCCCGCGGGCTGGGAGCTGGACTTAGGTTTTGTCGATGTGCCGCTAGCGGTCAAGAGCTTAAGGTGTGAAGCTGTTAAGGCCGAGGCTCATACCCGTATAGGTTGGATGCGCTCAGTGTGTAACATTCAGCATGCCTTCGGCATCGGCAGCTTCGTCGATGAGCTTGCAGTGAAGGCCAATAAGCCCAGCACTGTGATGTGGAAAGAACTGCTTGGTGATGTGCGCCAAGAGACCTTTACCAATCAAGAGTTTAAATACGGTAACTATGGCGAAGATCTTGCCCGTCACCCTGTGGACATTGCCAGATATCGAGGCGTAATCGATGCGGTAGAGCAGGCCATGGAAAAAGCAGGCACTGCGGGTGATAACCAAGGTTGGGGCTTTGCGGTTCACAGAAGTTTCACCGCTTTCGTGGCAACGGCTTTATTCGTCGAAGTCTCCAAGGATAAGCAGTTGAAAGTGCTAAAGGCGATATCAGCCATAGATGCTGGCACTGTGGTCAATCCTGACAGAGTTAAATCTCAGACCGAAGGCGCGGTGATGTTTGGCTTGAGTTTGGCCATGATGGGGGAGATAGACTTTAAAGAGGGCAAGGTAGTGCAGTCAAACTTTCATGACTACCCTATGTTGAGAATGCCCCAATGTCCTGAAATCGAGATTATTATTATCGAGTCTGATGCGCCGCCGGCAGGCGTAGGCGAACCAGGCGTTCCTCCGGTCGCGCCTAGCCTGACCAACGCAATCTTTGCGGCCTCAGGAATGAGAATACGAGACCTACCCGTGAGTAAGCAGCTTAAGGTGTAAGCATTAACTCTGCTTATCGGACTTTGTTGAAAAATAGCAATACCAGTCAGTTTGACTGGTATTTTTTTCTTTGGCTCGTATTATACCAACCCTATTAAATATGTGATCGTTCAGCGGGAGTTCAGAGTGCTGTAGGCAAGGCGAATGTTTGAAGCTAATAGTGATTCTATATCGAGAACATGTAACGTAGCATAAAGTGCTTTGAAACCCGCACTACGTGAGCCTCTCAGGCATTCCACTTCTGTGTTTCACTGACTTAAAAGGGAATAACCATTTTTACATCAATGCGCCTTGAATTGAAAATCCTGAGTGGCTCTGAACTGAGAAAATATTTAATGAGGTTGGTATTTCAAACTTTAAAAATAAGAGGGTGTGCAACTTGGTAGGGAATGGCAAGCAGCCTGATACAGAAAGAGTCGATGTCATCATAGTTGGAACAGGACCGGGTGGTGCAAGTGTGGCTAAAAAACTCGCCGAAGTCGGGCAATCTGTGGTGATGCTGGAATGGGGCGATGATGCACCTCTGACTGGTCAATTGTCTCAGATGGTGAAGATTGCCGGAATTCCGGGCCGAGGAGCTTTGATGCATGCCGACATGTCACTGCTGATGCGTGGCATTACCGTCGGCGGCAGCTCGGCGATTAACTTTGCTACGGCCATGGCACCGCCGCTAGCCATGTTTCAAAAGTACGGCATAGACCTGACACAAGACTTAGCGGCCATGAGTCAAGAGCTGCCCATCAATACCTTGCCCGATCATCTTATTGGCCCGTTAGCGGGCCGGATCCATCAGGGGGCGTTGTCTCTAGGACACGATTGGCAGAAATTGCAGAAATTTGTCCATATAGATAAATGCCGTGCATCTTGTTATCGCTGTACCTATGGTTGCCCCTTTGATGCCAAAT
This sequence comes from Shewanella sp. YLB-07, assembly GCF_009377275.1. Taxonomy (NCBI): domain Bacteria; kingdom Pseudomonadati; phylum Pseudomonadota; class Gammaproteobacteria; order Alteromonadales; family Shewanellaceae; genus Shewanella; species Shewanella sp. YLB-07. Next base: position 789,516 of record NZ_VOQB01000001.1, read on the forward strand.
GGACGGCGCGTGAATTTGTCGATTCAGCCATAAAGAGCGCAGCGGCCTTAGTGACGAAAGCTAAGGTGACGCGGGTATTACAAAGAGATGGGCGGGTCCTAGGCGTCGAATATCATCAAGCTGGCAGTGTGCATACTCTGCTTGGGGACAAGGTCATTCTTGCGGCGGGTGGCGTGGGCTCGCCGAGAATATTGCAGAACTCATGTTTAGCATCAGTGGGTTTAGATACATTCGGTTTTGATCAAGCTGGTAAAGATTACTTTGTCGACCCTGTGATTGCCGTGATGGGAACGGTGAATGATCTGGAGTGCAACCCAGATCAGATGGGCGGGCAAGAGATCCCCATGGCCGCAGGCATGCATTTGAGCGATGAAGGTATAACGCTTGCGGATCTCACCTTGCCTAAGCCTTTGTATCTGGCGTTTGCGACGCAAGTGGGTCGCGTAGACAGGCTTATGGCACACGACAAAACCTTAAGTATCATGGTGAAGGTTAAAGATGAGCTGGGCGGGAAAATAAGTCAGAAATGGCTCAATAAATCACTGACCTCAGATGATAAATTCAGGCTGGCTCGTGGTACTGAGCTTGCCCGAAGTATTCTGACTGAGGCGGGGGCGACTAAGATATTTAATAGTCATCACTTTGCTGCACATCCCGGGGGCGGCGCCAAGATAGGTGAACTGGTGGATGAAAATCTGGAGACGGGAGTCAAAGGCTTGTTTGTCTGTGACGCCTCGGTCATTCCTGAGTCCTGGGGGCTTCCTCCGAGTTATACGCTTCTGTGTTTAGGCCATCGTTTAGGTCGATACCTATCATGAAACTAGGAAGCCAGGAACTAATGATAAAATCCTATTTGTCTGTGGTTGCATTGGTGATCCCCGAGCCTAGGGGCTATCGCCTAGTTCTACGTTTTTGTGTTTAGGCAATCGTCTATTTCTTTGAATGCTGCAGCGAATGAAATTTAGTCTTATTACTACAAATTTCATTTTAGTCATGAGTAAAAGCATGCTGTAAAATGGTCTTAATGTTAACTTTATGCTTGATTAGTGCGACATGAGCCCAATTAAACAGCAGTTAATACTGAGTTTATGTCCTAGATCCTATTTTTGTTTTACAAAAGGGAGTAATTTAATCAACAAAATGGTCAATCAAAAATAAGAATTGGCCTTCTTCCTATGTAATGAGGGGTCAATACATGGAAAATCGTTGGCAAGTCGCCATTTCGGCGGGTCTACTTGCGGCTGTTTGGGCCGGCGTCGCCGATTCATTCAGTCTAGTCACTTGGATAGGCTTTCTAGCCTGTAGTACCTATTTCGCTCAACCTAAACCAGGTTTTCAAGGCGTACTCATGAGTTGGGCAACTAACCTGTCGGGTGTGTTTTGGGCCTGGATCGTGATCAGCGGCAGTGGTTATTTTGAGTCGGCTTTTGTGGGGTATTTACTCACAGGTATCGTCACATCTGGCATGTGTCTTCAAGCAAGCTATCATAAACTCGCCTTCATTCCCGGCGCCTTTATCGGTTGCTGTATTACTTTCGCTATGGTTGGTGATATTTCCAATATTTTGCCAGCATTAATACTGGGCGCACTGCTTGGTTACTCCATGGTCTTATTAACCGGACAACTTGTTAGTCTGACTCAGAGATGGCGCGCGTTTATGGGGACATCAACTGCAAATAAAGTCACCGCTCAAACGACCACTAACGATTAACAGCATTAGATATGGTCGCCTATAAAGAGTGATTATCCGAACTAGGACCTAGGTAAAAAACATGAAACAAATTGAATTTAGAAAGATTGACGCCTTGATGATCAAGCTGAGCCTGAACGGTAAGTTTTGGCTGGTTTGTTCTTTGGTAGCACTGATCACTGCCAGTATTGCTCTGGTTAATTTGAATGATGCAAGAGAGCACGCTGTGCAGGCGAGTCAAGCCAAGGCGCAAGCTATGGTGGATACCTTTGCGGCTGTGGCCAATTCACAGGGCATTAAAGGTAATGAGCTGAGTCAATTTGCCACAGAGCAAGGTCTGCAAGTGGTAAGCCGTGTGAACTCATCTCGCCGGGGGGATAATGTCACAGTCACCTCAGCCGTTGGCAATCAGTATCTGCAGCTCAACACTCATGTGGCCGACTGGGAAGCCGAATCTCAGAGTGATGCTAACTTCATGTTCTGGATCGCTCTAGCGGGTCTACTGCCCCTGTTCCAGTTGAGTTACTGGACCTCCACTTCCTTAGGCGGTGGCTTGTGGGATATGTATATCGCGATTAAACGTTTGGCCGATGGCGATCTAACTCAAAGGCTTAATTTCTTCGGTAAAGATGATTTCAGTATAATCGCCACCGAGATAGATCGCAGCGCAGATAATATGAGTGAGATGGTCACTGCGATTGGCAGAAATGCCGCGACTCTGGCTCAAGCTGCCGATGAATTTAATCAGCAAGCAAAACAGAGTGATGAGTTAATAGGTTTCCAGCATCAGTTTTTAGATACTGTGGCTGTGGCCATGGATCAGATGACCGCCGCTATCGAAGAGGTATCAAGTAATGCTGCCAATACTTCTGAGCAGACTAAGGCTAATTCACATCAAGCACAAGAGAGTAAACTGCGGATCACAAATGCGGTTGAGCGTATCTCTGGGCTGGTGGCTAAGATTGGCTCTGCATCAGACTCGGTCTCTCAGTTGTCGCATAATGCCTCTGAGATTGGCGCGGTAGTGACCACCATTAATAGTATATCTGAGCAGACTAATCTACTCGCTCTCAATGCTGCCATTGAGGCTGCCCGTGCAGGTGAACAGGGGCGCGGATTCGCCGTGGTCGCAGATGAGGTGAGAACCCTTGCAGGGCGAACCCAACAGGCCACGGTGGAGATTCAGTCTATGATTGAAGGCTTGCAGTCTGGTTCGACTAAATTGACTCGGGTGACAGAGGAGATAGTCGAACAGGCCGATCAGGGTCGAGGCGCTATCGTCTCAGTGGGGGAAGATGTGGACTCTATGGCGGCATCGACTAATGATGTGTTCGATATGAGTTCACAAATTGCCGCTTCTGCCGAGGAGCAGAGTGTCTCTGCACGCGATATAGCCATGCAACTCAATGATATACGCGAACAGTCGGAAACGATAAAGCAAACAGCGCAGCGTTCGGTGTCATTGGCGGAAGAACTGCGCAACTCATCTACCGAGTTAGAGGGGATTTTGCAGCAGTATCGAACCAGCTAATCTCACCATTGAGCACGAATTTAAAAAGCAAAACCTTGGTTTTGCTTTTTTATTGCCTATTATTTATCTCATAAGCTCGCTATTTCTACATAATCACTATTTGTTAGTGGTATGTGAAATTTATTATTGTTTATTCCGTTCTTTTATAATCGTGGCTCCCCGCGGGCGAAATGAAACCTGGTAGTTTTCTCCTGTTAGCGTTTTTTGGTGATGACTAATTCTGTGATGACTAATTCTGTGATAAGAAGACTTGAGGTAGATGTGAAAAATAGAGGGATAGCATTATTATGCGGGCTGCTTTTAAGCCTGTCGATGACGGTAAGTTTTGCTGTGAGTGCAGAAACAATCAAGCTGGTAAATTCGGCCGGTGAGGCGATGAAAAATATGGTGGTCTATCTGCAACCGAAACTCCTTGTTGGGTCTCAGTCAGAACTTGCTGGGGAGAGTGTTGATAACATGGCTGCGCCGCTAGAAGTCCATCAGAGAAATAAGCAATTTACCCCTTATATTACAGTGGTGCAAAAAGGCTATGAGTTGCAATTTGTCAACGATGACGATATCACTCACCACATCTATTCCGCGGCGGGGCCCAAGCGCTTCTCCTTTAAGTTACGCAAAGATAACGCCACTAAAAGCATGGTGTTTGATCGGGTAGGCCATGTCTCCATGGGATGTAATGTTCATGATTGGATGAGTGGCCATCTGCTGGTGGTTGACACGCCTTACTTTGGTTTAACCGATGAGAAGGGACGGGTTAGCTTCGCCAATACACCTGATGCCGATTATACTTTAGTGATCTGGCACCCTCAGCTATCAAGTCAAGACAACAGCTTGTCACAGGGGGTGACTCTGCCGCTGACACAGGCGTTAACCATCACAGTTTCAGCCCTTATGGGGGATATTCCGTCCCAGAAGAGCCTGGATGACTTTGAGTTTTTGGAAGGTTATTGATGTTCGGTCTATTCAATCGAATACAGACGCGCATATTTGCCTTCTTCGTGATCTTATTGGTCGCGGTACAGGCTATCTCATTCTCCATCACTTTTTACGCCAATAAACGCTTGGAGCAAGAGCAGTTAAAAAATCAACGCTCGGTGGCCGAATTGGTGTTTAAGTCCGAGTACAACGACCGAAATTATTACCTCTCGGCCTTCGCGGAAACTGCGGCCAAAGACTTCGGCCTCAAAGATATCTTTATCGATGGCGACAGACGCAGCTTCCTGGTGGCATTGAATAATCACAGGAAGCGTATCAATGCGGATATTGCTATCGCCGTGGACAAGGAAGGTGAAATTATCGGTGAGCTGATGCTCAACACTAAAGGGATGGAGAAGGGAAAGGTGAGAGTCGGACCCGAGCAAGGCGAGGTATTTCGCTATCAGTTGGGCAGTGAATTTCAGGGAGCCAATCCTTTTTATCCCCTGGAAGATAACATATATCAGATTAAATTCGCCCCGTTAACCAGTGGGGCCAACAATGTCATCGGTTGGGTGGGGTTTGGCTTCATCATTGGCGATGAATTAGCGCGTTCACTACATATGAAAACCGGACTCAATGCCGGTTTTATGGTGACATCTTCGGGGCAAACAAATCAGTTAATCAGCTTGTCAGCCGAACGGTTAAATACCTATGATTATCGGGCCGTGTCTGATTATATTCGAGATGGTCAACTGAATGACGAATATGTGTTGTGGCATCAAGCACTCGGAGAGGTAAACGAAAAACAGCTGCATGCTTTCATGTATCTGACCCGTTATGACGTGCTCGAGTCATTTCAGAAACAATGGCTACAGCAACTTGGCTTAATCGTCTTGATGTTACCCATCTCCTTGTTGCTGGCGTTCGTCATATCCAGTGGTGTGACTAAACCGATTAAATTATTGATTGAGCAGGCGAGATATATTGCCAAGGGTAATTACAACTCTAAGGTGCAGGTGGGCAATAGCATAGAGATGCAAGAGCTAGCCGAAGAGTTTACTGTGATGCAGCGGGCGATTCTCAGCCGGGAAAGCAAGATTGCCTTTCAGGCCTACCACGATCCATTGACTAACTTAGCCAACAAGAACGAGCTAGAACGTGTGACTCAGCCCTGGTTTGACGCTAAATCGGCCGTGGCTATCTGTTTGATCAACATTAAGCGCATGACCGAGGTGAATGGCACCTTAGGACATGTGGTGGGAGATGAGGTGATAAAAGAGATAGGGCGACGCTTGTCTTCTATCGATGATATCAGCCTAGTGTGTCGTATGAGCGGCGATGAATTCGTATTAGCCTTTAAAGACACTTTTCCTAAGGCTCTGCGTAGCTTACTGGCTAAGGTGCAGAAAAATATCGAAGCCGAATATCGCTATCAAGACATCTCCTTGCATCTACAGTTGACCATCGGCGTGAGCTTTGTTCATTATCCCAGTGATTTAGAAACCTTGCTCCGTCAAGCCGATACGGCGATGCAACATGCTAAGAAGAATAAGCTGGAGCAACAGATCTATAATCAACAAATAGATGTGAACACCTTAGAGCGATTGCAGCTGATCAACGAACTCAAATCTGCCATACAGCACGGGGAATTGGTGCTGTTTTACCAGCCTAAGTTAGATTTAACCTTGAATAAGGTGACCCATGTGGAGGCACTGGTGCGTTGGCAGCATCCCGACAGGGGAATGATCCCTCCCGATGAGTTTATTCCTATTGCCGAGCAGATGGGGCAGATGAACGCGTTAACCCGTTGGGTGATGAATGAAGCTATCGATCAATATCTGAGTTGGAAAGCCCAAGGTATAGATTTAGGCATAGCGATAAACATCTCGGCGGAGAACTTAAAAGATGCCAATTTTTGTCAATATGTGCTGGATGTTATCTCAGATAGAAATGTGCCAATAGAAGCGTTAACCTTAGAGATCACCGAAGATGCCGTGGTGTCCGATCCTGAGAATGCCATCAAGCAACTCAAGGTGCTGAAAAAGTATGGTTTGAAGTTATCTATCGATGATTATGGCACGGGTTACTCGTCTCTGGCTCAGCTTAAGCAGTTACCCGTGGATGAGTTAAAGATAGACAAGTCATTTGTGCAAAACCTGATGGTTAACTTAGATGACCAAATCATAGTGAACTCGACCTTACAGTTGGCCCACAGCTTAGGTTTACGTGTCGTCGCCGAAGGCATTGAAGATGAGGGCGCGCTGAAATGGCTCGCCGAGAGAGGTTGTGAAATGGGGCAAGGCTATTATCTCTCTAAGCCAGCCGATGCCGACACCTTAGTCGCTTGGTTGGCAAAGTCAGGTTACTGATCTATTTCCCTGTCGCTAATTAGGGATCGTGTACCAATCGAGAACAAGATAGAACAGAGGAGCATGGATGAAATATTGGGTATGGATACTGGGTTTGTACTCGTCAGTGGGACTCGCTGCCGAGCAGAGTATCTCTGGCATCATAGATGTCAGGGCCAGCTATACCGACGGCATCACCTCCTATGTCGATGGTGGGCTTGGCAAATTTAGATTCAACCCGGACGGCCAACTCTCTCTGGCTCAAATGGGTCTGAGTTATAATATCGATTGGGATAGTCCGCTCTCTGCCCATGTGGTGGCTAATGCCTATTGGGATGGGGTGCGGGATAATATCGGTATTACCGAGGCCTATTTGAAATACAAGGGTCTGCCCTGGGACAATGGATTACGTTTGAGTGGTAAACTGGGGTTCTTGTATCCTGAGATCTCCATGGAAAATATCGCTACCGCCTGGTCTTCTCCCTACACCTTAACTTATTCAGGGATCAACAGCTGGTTAGGTGAAGAGGTGCGCCATATTGGCGCTCAGATGAGTTTGGATTATCTGGGCAAGTTTCATGATTCCCGCCATGACTTTACATTTTCCGCCGAGTTGTTTCAAAATAACGATACCACAGGGGCCATGTTGGCCTGGCACGGCTGGACCAATAGTTCACGTCAGACGCTTGCTCAGGAAAAACTGCCCTTGAGCGAGCTTCCTAGCCTGGACGGCGGCTCATTGAGCTCTCAGGCAAAAGAGTCTGATCCTTTCTTAGAGCTCGATGATCGTATCGGCTACCATGTGAAAACCCAGTGGCGCATGCAGGGGCTGGGGCGACTCGAAGTGGGCTATTACGATAATGATGCCGATACGCGAATAGTGAAAGAGGGTCAATATGCCTGGTTGACTCAGTTTGTGCATATCGGCACTAAGTGGCGTCTGCCCTATAACATAGAGCTGATCGCTCAATACATGAAAGGGAATACCTTGATGCAGTCTCCCTATGGCATGGACATAGTCGATAATGGCTTCGATTCGGCATTTATCTTGTTTAGCCATAGATGGCAGAAACACAGGTTATCGGCTCGATTCGAAGATTTTAGTGTCACAGATAATGACCTTACACTCGATGACGATAACAGCGAGGAGGGTCAAGGGATGACAGTCTCCTATAGCTATCAATTCAGTAAAGGTTGGTTTATGCAAATGGAATATAACCGCATCGACTCAGAGCGAGCCGCTAGGGCCGAACAAGGTTACTCTAAGGACTTAGTCGAGCAGCAGTGGCAGCTGGCGAGCCGCTATTATTTTTAAAGAAGGTGCTAGTTCCTAGGAACTAGCACCTCAATCCTCCAGCACTCATACTTGGCAATTAAAGAGCTGCAGCAACCTCGGTGCCTTGCTTAATCGCCCGTTTCGCGTCTAGCTCTGAGGCGATATCTGCGCCGCCAATCAGGGTGACGTTCACCTTGTGTGCCTCAAGCTTAGTCTGCAGCGCCCTATGTGAGTCTTGTCCGGCGCAGATGATGATGTTATCCACCTCGAGCAGTTGCTCTTCACCATCGACAGAGATATGAAGTCCCGCATGATCAATCTTGTTGTACTGCACACCTTTGAGCATCTTCACGCCCTTGTTTTTCAGCACGGTTCTGTGGATCCAGCCCGTACTCTTACCTAGACCTGCTCCCACTTTCGATGTTTTGCGTTGCAGTAAAAAGATCTCTCGTGGAGAGGGCTCACATTGTGGTTCGATTAAACCACCCGGCGTCGAGCCGCTAAGGTCCACTCCCCACTCTTTCATATAGGCATCTTTATCTAGGCTGGTGGACGGCCCTTGATGTGAGAGGTATTCACCCACATCGAATCCTATGCCGCCAGCGCCTACGATGGCCACGCGCTTGCCTACCGGTTTTTTATCTCTTAGTACATCTAAGTAGTTCAGTACCTTGTTGCTAGTAATTCCTGGAATGTCTAATTGTCGAGGGATGATACCGGTTGCCAGTAATACTTCATTGAATCCAATCAAGTCCTCTTCGCGGGCTCTGGTATTGAGCCTGACATTGACGCCGGTGAGCTCGAGTTGTTTCTTAAAGTACCTGATGGTTTCGCTGAACTCCTCTTTACCCGGTACTTGCATGGCAATATTGAACTGACCGCCAATCTTGTCGTCGGCCTCGAACAGGGTGACATTGTGCCCACGTCTTGCTGCGGTCGTTGCCGCGGCGAGACCCGCGGGTCCTGCGCCAACCACGGCGATTTCCTTGCTTTGCTTGGTGGGCTTTATAATCAGTTCGGTCTCATGGCAGGCCTGGGGGTTCACCAGACAAGACACGAGTTTCATCTGGAAAATATGATCTAAACAGGCCTGATTACAACCGATACAGGTGTTGATCTCATCGGATTTTCCCGCTTGAGCCTTGGCCATGAAGTTAGGATCGGCAAGCATAGGCCGGGCCATGGAGATTATGTCGGCATTACCCCCGGCGAGGATCTCTTCGGCGACTTCCGGGGTATTGATGCGGTTGGTGGTACAAAGCGGAATGCTCACCTCTTTCTTCATGCGTTTGGTGAGTTCGACGAAGGCGCCTCTCGGGACGCTGGTGGCTATGGTGGGAACGCGGGCTTCATGCCAGCCAACACCTGTGTTGATAATCGTCGCGCCAACCTTTTCGATGCCCTTAGCTAGCTTGACTACCTCTTGCCAGGTACTGCCGCCTTCGACTAGGTCGAGCATGGAGAGCCTGAAGATGATGATAAACGCTTCACCGACCGCTTCACGGGTTCTGCGAACTATCTCAAGGGCTAATCGGGTGCGGTTTTCATAGCTGCCACCCCAACGGTCGGTTCTGTGATTGGTGCGCTTACAGATGAATTGATTGATGAAGTAACCTTCAGAACCCATGATCTCGACGCCATCATAACCGGCTTTCTGTGAGTTAAGCGCGCAGTTGACGAAGTCCTGGATCTGCTTTTCTATGCCTGCTTCATCTAGTTCTCTGGGAACAAATTGGTTGATTGGTGCCTGCAAGGGTGAGCAACTCACCAGCTTTGGATGATAGGCGTAACGTCCGGTATGCAAAATTTGCAAACAGATCACGCCATCTTCTTTATGCACGGCTCGGGTGATTAACTTGTGCTTTTCGATATCTTCATCTGTGGCGATCATGGTGGCATTGGGCATGCCGCCGCCTTCGATATTGGGGGCAAAACCACCGGTGACTATCATACCAATGCCGCCAGCGGCCCGCGCGGCGTAGTAGGTTGCCATGCGTTCGAATCCGTTGGGGGCTTCTTCTAAGTTAGTGTGCATCGAGCCCATCAAGCTGCGATTCTTAATTGTACGAAAACCTAAATCTAGTGGTGCCATTAAATGTGGATAGGAGTTGCTCATCTCTCTTCCCTTTTATTATTTATTCTTGGTTAAAGATAGAGCGAATGATAGGATTGGCCAATGACTAAAGATTACAAATTAATGACTGTTGTTTGCATTATGAAAGGTTTTTTACATGGTGAACGAGTATGAAGCTAGGTGACATTTCGGTTTCTTATATTGAGATCATGCTCAAGGCGATGGAGCACCTTAAGGTTGAGTGCGATGAAATATTGGATAAATATTCTATTGATTCAATCTCTTTAGCATCTCCCGATGCCAGGGTGAGTATTCCTAAATTTATGCGTCTGGGTCATGACTGTATACAAGCCTGTGAATTACCTTGGCTTGGGCTGGTTATGGGAGAGGTCACCACGGCGACCAATTTAGGGATTGCAGGCTTATTGGCGCTTAGCGCCCAAGATCTCAGGCAAGCCTGCCATCAGATAGCCACCTTTGAGCTCCTCAATAAATATAACTCCAGAGGTCAATCGCAATTTTTTGTGAGTCAGGCGTTTGGCATGGAGCAGGATAAGTATCTGGCGCTGAGTCGAGAGTATGGTGTTGCGCAAGGCCAAGGGGTGTTGATGTTTTATTCCATCAAGCCCTATAACGATTATAACTATTTCGTGGTCGATTCCGTCTTGTCTGGTTGGTGCCAGATAATTCAAGATTTGAGCGGCAGAGAGGATGGGATTGAGAAAGTCTGCTTCGAGTTTCCTGCTCCGGTTTATGCAGACAAATACCATGAGCTGTTTAATTGTCCGGTACTGTTTGAACAAGCGAGCAACTATATCGTTATCAAAGCCGAAGCATTAGCTTGGTCTTGTATCAATCGAAGTGCGCCAACTTTTGAGTTACTCAGAAGAGGCGCAGATGAAGAGCTGGAAAAAGTGCGTTTGGGATTGAGTTTTCATGAGAAGGTCAGCCGTGTCATTGGCCCTCTGCTAGACGGGAGTACACCGACACTGGAACAAGTCTCGGAGCAGCTGAACATGGCTCCCTGGACCGTCAGGCGCAAACTGGTGGAGGAGGGCGGCAGCTTTCAACAAACCTTGAATGATACTCGCCGTACCTTAGCCATAAGTTATGTACAGGATACGGCGTTAACCTTAGGTGAAATCGCTTACCTGCTAGGTTTTGGCTCACCTACTGCTTTTCAGCGAGCCTTTAAACGTTGGACGGGCGAAGCGCCTGGGCGCTTCAGAACGGCAAATATAAGTCCAAATAAAGAGAAATAGAAGATAGATACGGCTATAGAAACAGACACCCTAAGCGCTCTGTTTGCTCGCTTCCTCTGTTGTTCTATTGTCATCTTTTAGTTTGCGCCGAAGAATTTTTCCCACAGGCGACATGGGCAGTTCACTCCTGAATTCAAATTGACGAGGGATTTTATAACCAGTGAGCTTGTTCTTGCAGAACGCTCTGATCTCTTCTCCTGTCAGTGAGGCATTGTCTTGTATGACAACATAGAGCTTAACCGCCTCACCGGTTTTAGTATCTTCAACACCGATAGCGGCGCAGTTAACCACATCAGGGTGAGTCGCTACCACGCCTTCTATCTCATTGGGAAAGACGTTAAAGCCAGAAACTATGATCATGTCTTTGACCCGGTCGACTATGCTGACGAAACCATCTTCATCGATAATGGCGATATCACCGGTGAGCAGCCATTGCCCGTCTTGAGTGAATGACTCTCGGGTGGCCTTAGGGCGATTCCAGTAGCCTTTCATCACCTGAGGACCTTTGACGCAGAGCTCACCGCGCTCGCCAATAGGTACTTCTTCGCCGAGAGCATTAATACACTTGAGCGCCGTGTGTTGCAGCGCTTGACCCACGGTGCCTAATCGCTCTAAACCATTAATTGGATTCATACATACGGCGGGTGAACATTCGGTCAGGCCATAAGCCTCGGAGATACCAACGCCGGTGAGCGCTTTCCAGCGCTTGGCGGTATCGTCCATCAGCGCTGTGCCACCGGACAGGGTGAATTTCATTTCACTAAAATCGATTTGTTTGAAACTCGGACTTTCCATCAAGGAAACGAAAAGGGTGTTCAGCCCCATCAGGCCATTTATTTTAAAAGGTTTCATCGCCTTGATGAAGGTTTCGGTATCTCTTGGGTTAGCGATAAGTATGCTGTGCTGACCCAGTCTGAAAAATGCCATTAGATGCACAGTAAAAGAGTAGATATGGTACAGGGGCAAAGGAGCGACCATGATCGCTTGTCCATCATCCAGCATAGGCGCGCCGTGTTCATCATGCTGATGTGTCACTACGCCGGCTTGGAGCATATTTGCGATGATGTTGGTATTAGTGAGCTCGGCGCTCTTGGCGACACCTGTAGTGCCTCCTGTGTACTGTAGGACTATGGTGTCGTCTGGTTTATCGAGATGGGCAGGGGTAAATCCCTTGCCTAAATGCTGTTTCAGGACTTTCCTGAATGATACTGCCTGAGGAAGGTGGTAATTGGGGACCATCTTCTTGATGTGTTTGACGGTGGAGTTGATCAATACGCGTTTCACTGGGGGCAGCATATCGGCAAGGCTGGTGGTGATGATCAATTCGAGACTCGTTTCTGTCTGAATGTTCTCAACCGACTTGGCGAAGATATCCATACACAGAAGGGCTTTTGCGCCTGAATCATTAAACTGATGAATCATCTCAGGTTCGGTATACAAGGGATTGGTATTGACGATACGCAGTCCCGCCCGTAATGCACCAAACACGGCGATGGGGTATTGCAGGGTATTGAGCATCTGAATGGCGATAGCATCACCCGGGACGAGTGATGTTTGGTTTTGCAGGTAATGGGCAAACGCGGCGCTGTAATGGTTAATCTCTTGATAACTGAGAGTGTGCCCCAAACTGGTAAATGCCGGATTATCTGCGTATTTGGTAAAGGCTTCTTCGATGGCTTCAATAGCCGAGCCGTATTGTTCTAAGTCTATGGAATCAGAGATCCCCGGGGCGCGTTTACCATTCCAAAACGATGCTTCCATACTTGCCTCAATGCTTGTTCGCGTTCCTGTTTTCTAGTGAGACTAGTTAACACTTCGCGTATTTTAGTTTTTATTAGCGATTATTTAGCCGCTGCCTCTCGACTATTACTTACTTTTTAGAGAATGATAAGTGAACGATAGTGACTAAAGATGACAAACTAGTATCCCTAGGTTGCAAACTCAGCTATTGCTGAGCAAAAACTCTATTACTGTTCAATTGTTAATGGCGAATGGTGAGATATCAAGTGCGGGTTATGAGGGAACAAAAAGCCCATTGCAGCGTAGACTAGCAATGGGCCTTTAAATTTTATAAGTCGGCTCGTCCAGAGCTACCGATAGAGTTAGCTAAACGAACTCCAGATCGGGGCGTGATCCGATGGTTTCTCTATAGCGCGAAGATCGTAATCCACATCTGATTCGACCAGACGTTCATTGAGTGACTTAGTCGCCAGTACCACATCGATGCGCAGGCCACGGTTATCCAAAAAACCCTTGCTACGGTAATCGAACCAGGAGTAACGCTCAGTGCGATCCGAGTGAAGCTCGCGGAAGGTATCGAGTAATCCCCAATCCATCAGAGTCTTCAGCCATTCACGTTCTTCAGGCTGGAAGCTACACTTACCGGTTCTTAGCCAACGTTTAGCGTTTGGCTCGCCTATGCCTATGTCAAGATCCACTGGTGAGATGTTGATGTCACCTATAATTGCGATATCTTCATCTGGCGTGTGGTGCTCGTTCAGGTAAGTCATCAGGTCTTTATAGAACTGACGCTTGGCCGGATACTTAGTCTCGTGGCTGATGTTGTCACCCTGAGGAAAGTAGCCATTGAGCACAGTCAACGGACGGCCATTTTCTTGGGTGAAGCTTGCCATGATCATACGGCGCTGAGCATCTTCGCTATCCGTTGGGAAGCCTTTCTGCACCTTGACAGGTTCGAGCTTAGATAACATGGCAACGCCGTAATGGGCCTTGCCACCGTGGTAATGTACCTTGTAACCCATGGCTTCGACATCGGCAGCCGGAAACACATCATCGTGTGCCTTGGTCTCCTGCAGACCTATGATATCAGGCTGGTGGGCGTCTATTAACGCCTGAAGTTGATGCAGTCTGGCACGAATACCATTGATATTGAAAGAAACTATTTTCATCTATTCAGAGTCCTTTACTAAACGTATGTTATGGCAGTACGCGCTTAAATGGCTTAACGATCACCTTGTCATATACGCCGGCGGCAATATAAGGATCCACATCGGCCCAGGCTTGAGCATCTTCTAACGATGGGAAATCGGCAACCACCAGTGAACCGGTAAAGCCCGCTTCCCCCGGATTTTCGTTGTCGATAGCTGGATGAGGACCAGCCACTAGCAGACGACCTTCATCGGCCAATTGTTGTAGGCGTGCCAGATGTTCTGGGCGAGCGGCAAGGCGTTTCTCTAAACTGTTTTCAACATCTTGTGATGAGATCATATACCACATGGTTTTAGTTCCTTTTATTAGGCTAGCTAAGCGCCCAGACCTGATGTCTTGTGACTCATTATCAGTGCCGGACTACTTCTTAGTTAACTCTTTCTTATGCTCTTCAGGCATGTGTTTGAATAGATAAAATACGGTAATTACGGTGTTCAATAGGGTAAGCGCGGTTAAGCCAAATACCTTGAAATTAACCCAAGTCTCCTGAGACAAACTGAAGGCCACATAAATATTGATAAGGCCGCAGGCGATGAAGAAGGTGACCCAATACCAAGTGACATGGGCCCAAATTCTGTCTTCGACGATTAATTCTTTGCCTAGCATGCTCTTTAGGATCGGCTTGTTGATGAACTGGCTGACTGCGAGAGCGATAGCAAATAGTGCGTAAACGACGGTTACTTTCCATTTGATGAAAGTGTCATCATGAAACACTAAGGTGAGGGTACCGAAAAAGGTGACCATCACGAAGGTGACCAGATGCATTTTCTCTATCTTCTTGTAGAGGGCATAAGTGACTATCAATTGTAGCGCTGTTGCGGCGATCAAGGCACCACTGGCTACATAGATATCGAAGAACTTATAGACAGCAAAAAAGATGACTAGAGGCAGAAAATCGAGCAGTTGTTTCATAGGAATATTATCAAAATGGCTATTCAAAAATGAGAGCCCGAGTGTAACACGAGCGGCGGGTTAAACAAGTAGCATTGGCGGCTTGGCCTAGCTGGAATAAAGCATAGATGATGTACATGAAATAAGGCTGAAGTCGGTAATATCTATTGCATCTAAGGTGATTTTTAACACCATCAAGCGGTTCCCTGCTTCCTCATTGAGTGGGTGCATTAGGTCTTGATGAAGAGTTAGCCTTAGATGACGCTGTGAAGTGAGTTGCAGCTAGCTATTTGCTGCTAGTCAAAGTGCGCCAACTCTTAGGCAAGTTGGAAAAAGGTATCGATTAAATAATCAGATGACAGCCAAGAGGCTTGAGCTACTCAAATAAAAAACGTTTGAGGTCTGTTATTTTTATCTCTCTTAGTATCATTACAGCAAAATAGACTATATAGCTGCCAATCACCAGGGAGAACATGAGTGATGATGTCTGTTTTTGCTGCAGGTAATAGCCCAACATAGTGCCAAAGTAAGCAAGCATCAATAAGTTAATTTTCGACCCATCCTTAAATACCGGATGTTTGGAGGCGATATCTTTAGTGATACGAACTTGACCAAGCCAGCCAGAGAGTTTGAAGGTTATTTCTCGAATGTCACCACTGCTGTCTTTCCTCGTAGAGTAATTCGTATGGTCAAAGCCATTTTTCTCTTGATACTGCTCAAGCTTTTTTATTATGGTTTCCATTTGTAACATCCTGTCACTACTCATCTCATCCAGCTGAAATTCTGCTGCAAACTGTATTTTTCTCTTTAAGTCTCTCGCTTTTCAGGCTCAATTCATAGTGAAAGTTTATAAGGTTAATGCTCATTGAGGTTTGTTTCCGTTTTACTGTCAATGAATCTATAATGCTGCGCCAATGCAATGCGAGAGCAGCAAAATAACAATAACAATAACAATAACAATAACAACATAATTATTAGATTGGAGTTTTTACAAAATATGAAGAGACAGTTGAATGCAGTTAAACATGCTATTGCTTTATCTCTTGGCCTGTTTAGCTTTACTGCGAGCGCTAGTGATACCTTAACTGCAGAAGAGGTGATCGGCTTACAACAAGTCGCTCAGGCGCAAGTTAGCCCATCGGGTGATAATGTTGCCTTTACCCGTTATGTTCCCCGTGGGCTTTACAAAGAAGAGAATGGCCTGCACTGGGCTGAGCTTTATCTCGTCGATGACAAAGGCGTCGAGCGTCCTTATATCACGGGCCAAGTGACGGTGAATAACATTCAGTGGTCTGCCGATGGTAGCTTGATCTATTTCCTTGCCAAGATGGGCGAAGATAAGCACACCTCGCTGTACCAAATTCCCTTTAACGGTGGTCAGGCGCAAAAGACCTTAGGGCTGAAAGAGACGGATCTTGCTAGCTATGCCTTAAGTAATGACGGTAAGCAGATCGCCATCATTGCCAAGCCTGCTAAAGATAAAAGTGTTAAAGACCTTAAAAAACTCGGTTTTATGGCCGAAGTTTACGAAGAGAATCTTGAGAACAAGCAGCTGTTCGTCATCGATCTGGCGATGAGCGATAAACCACTCACGCCAGTTGCCTGGAACATCGAAGATTACGTCTCGGATGTGCAGTGGTCAGCTAATGACTCGCAGCTGTTAGTGAAAACTCAGCCAACGGCCTTGATCGATGATAAGTACATGAAGTCACAGTGGCATATCGTCAATGTGGCGAGCCAAAAGATGGTTACCTCATTTATTACTCAAGGTAAGTTAGGTGGTGCCGAGTTTTCTCATGATGGTCAGTATGTCGCCATTCTAGGTGCAGAAGATATGCACGACCCAGCTGCTGGCCGACTATATCTTGCGGAAACTAAAACTGGCAAGATCAGTGAGTGGCTGCCAAATCACTTAGGCCATGTGAGTGATTTTGAGTGGAAAAATGATAAAAATGAACTCTATTTTATCACTAATATCGATACCGACTCTGTGCTTGGCTTAATCAAGCCTGGCAGCAATGATTACAAGGTGGTGGTTAAAGCGGGTAAGTTTATCGCTTCACAGCTGAGCATCTCAGATTCTGACAAGACCATTGCACTAAGAGCTAATACGGCACAGCATCCGAACGAAGTCTACATGCTCAGAGGCAGTAAGCTTAAGGCGACGCGCTTGAGTAACTCAAATACCTGGCTCGATGACAAGCGTCTCGGTAAACAAGAATCTATCTCCTTCAAGGCCAAAGATGGCGTCGAGATCGCGGGTGTACTTATCTACCCACTCGACTATAAAAAGGGTCAACGTTATCCGCTTGTCATGTCCGTTCACGGCGGCCCTGAAAGCCATGATAAAGACGGTTGGTTGACTAATTACTCACGTCCTGGTCAGCTGGGTGCGACTCAAGGGTACGCCGTCTTCTATCCGAACTACCGTGGTAGCACAGGTAAGGGGGTCGATTATTCTAAGCTTGGTCAGAATGATTATGCGGGTAAAGAGTTCGATGACTTGGTCGAGTTTAAAGATCACCTTGTCGATATGGGTTTAGTCGATAGCAAAAAGGTCGGTATTACCGGTGGTTCATACGGTGGTTATGCCTCGGCTTGGGCGGCGACTAAACTGACTAAGCATTTCGCTGCCAGCGTGATGTTTGTCGGTGTGACCAACCAGCTATCTAAGTTTGGTACGACCGACATCTCAAACGAGATGCATCTGGTTCATGCACGCTCTTACCCTTGGGATAAGTGGCAGTGGTACCTGGAACGCAGCCCAATCTACTGGGCGGGTCAGTCTGAAACGCCACTGCTTATTATGCATGGTAAGGATGACCCTAGGGTTCACCCGGCTCAGTCCATGGAGCTATACCGCTACATGAAAGTGCAGGGCAAGGTTGTACGTCTGGTGTATTACCCGGGTGAAGGCCATGGTAACCGCAAGGCTGCCGCTCAGTACGATTATCACCTGCGCCTAATGCGTTGGATGGACCATTACCTGAAGAATGACGGTAAAGAGATGCCAGCGAATGAGCTAGATCATAAAGCTAATCTCGAGGCTGTTAAGAAGGACGCTTAATACCATTCCATATAAGTATCTGGTCAGTTCAGAGGCTCTCAGTTTTTTCAATTTAAGGCGCATTGATGAGGAAATGGTTATTCCCTTTTAAGTCAATGCAACACAGAAGTGGAAACACTGAGAGCCTCACGCAGTGCGGGTTTCAAAGCCCTTTATGCTACGTTGAATGTTCTCGATATAGAATAACTATTAGCTTCAAACATTCGCCTTGCCTACAGTGCTTTGAACTCCCGCTGAATGATCAGATACTTACTCGGAATGGTATAATTCAGTCATTTCTTACCGCTAACAAATAAAAACGCCTGAGCATGCTCGGGCGTTTTTATTTGTCGTTATTACATTCTTAAATAGATTGGGATGACTAATCTCAACTATATGGTTTAGTTTTCTACATAGACATACATAAGAACAGATTTCAGTTAACAAATCAGTATCAAGTTTGCTAAAATATTAGGGGGTTCAATTCGTTGTAATATAAAGGGATTTATGAAAAATATTCTTGTGCTTTTTTTCGCCATTATTTTTGGTGTGGTCTTGATAAAAGGTTGTATGCGCGGTCAGGAGGTTTCTAAATGGCCGTCTGTTGAGGGGCATGTCACATCATCTGAAATTATTAAAAAGGTTGAGCAAAAGACTAAAACACAAAATGATAGAAAAGTTAGGTATACCGAGACTAAATACGTTTTAAAATTAACTTATGAGTATGAAGTCAATGGCACGCCTTATTCTGGAAGAGACTCATCGTTTGGTGAAAGTTCAAGCTTGAGCGCTAAGCAAAAACAGCAACGTTATCCGGATGGAAAATCGGTAAACGTTAAGTTTGACCCAGAAAATCCTTACGATAGCGTAGTAAAAATATAGTTGTTGGAGTTGTGTACCAGTAAATAAGAACGCCAACTCACAGAGTTGGCGTTCTGGTGTTTATTGATTTAATACCGATAGGTATAAGTCCTACAGTTTCAGCCTTAGGTTGCGGCCTTCATATTGCGGGTAAATTCACCAAGCTTAGCTAACAATGCAGTTTCATCATCTTTATTGGCTGCAATGATCTTCACTATTGCCGACCCAGAAATGACGCCAGCAGCGCCTGCTTCAATAGCTTCTTTTACTTGCGCCGGCTCTGCAATACCGAATCCTAGCAGTGGCGGCGCACCGTTAAATTCTTTGAGGCGAGATAAGATCTCACCGATTGGCATACCCGCTTTCGATTCTGTACCTGTGACGCCGGCGCGTGAAAGTAAGTAAGTGTAGCCTTCGCCTTTCTCACTCACCATCTTTAGTGTGTCACTATCGGCATTGGGTGGCGCGATAAAGATAGGCGCGACATCATGAGCCTTGGCCGAAGCGATAAAGGGCTCGGCTTCCTCTACCGGCACATCGGCGATAAGTACCGAGTCCACGCCAGCAGCTTGGGCCTTAGCGTAGAAGGTATCGATACTCTTGGTATAAACCAAGTTAGCATAGAGCAAGAGGCCGATGGGCAGATCTGGGTATTTGGAGCGAATTGCGGTGAGCATCTCAAAACACTGAGTCGGGGTAGTGCCAGCGGCGAGTGAGCGCAGGTTAGCGGCTTGGATGACCGGGCCATCTGCCAGTGGATCAGAGAAGGGGAAACCCAGCTCAAGGGCATCGGCGCCATTTTCGACTAAACAGTCGATGATCTTCAGTGATAATTCAGGGCTTGGATCGCCTAAGGTCACGAATGGCACAAACGCGCCCTGATTTTTTTCTTTCAATGCGGCAAATACTGCCTGGTAACGGCCTGCTTGTTTAGATTCGGTCATCGCCGCTCTCCTTATCTGCTGTTAGTTGCGCTTTTTCTCGCTCTTCCAGAATATCAGCGACGGTGAAGATATCTTTATCACCTCGGCCCGATAGGTTTACCACTAATATGGTTTCCTTGGTGGCTTTTTCTGCCAGCTTGAGTGCATACGCTATGGCGTGTGATGACTCCAGCGCCGGGATAATCCCTTCACAACGAGCCAGTAACTGGAAGGCGTCCAGCGCCTCATCATCGGTTGCCGACTCGTAAGTAGCGCGGCCAGTAGCGGCAAGGTGAGCATGCTGTGGACCTACAGATGGGAAGTCGAGCCCCGCCGAGATAGAATAAGATTCCTGAATCTGCCCTTCGCTGTCTTGCATCAAGGGCGCTTTCATGCCGAAGAAAATGCCTGTCTTGCCGTGTTTAAGTGGCGCGCCATGCATGGGAGTATGGAGGCCAAGACCCGCAGGTTCGACACCGATAAGTTGTACACTTTCTTCGTCGATGAAGTCGGCGAACATGCCGATGGCGTTCGAGCCGCCACCGACACAGGCGATAACCGCGTCGGGCAGACGACCTTCACGTTCAAACAGCTGCTTCTTGGTCTCTTCGCCGATCATGCGTTGAAATTCACGCACGATAGTGGGAAAGGGATGTGGACCGGCAGCCGTGCCCAGCAGATAGTGGGCCTTTTCATAGCTACCTGACCAGTCGCGCATGGCTTCGTTACAGGCATCTTTAAGAGTGGATGAGCCTGAGGTGACCGGAATCACTTCCGCGCCCATCAACTTCATTCTAAAGACGTTAGGAGATTGGCGTTCTATGTCTTTAGCACCCATGTATACCTTACATTTAAGGCCTAATAGGGCGCAGGCGAGAGCGGTTGCTACGCCGTGCTGACCCGCGCCAGTTTCGGCGATGATCTCTTTTTTACCCATGCGCTTGGCAAGCAGGGCCTGACCCAAAACCTGGTTGGTCTTGTGGGCACCGCCGTGAAGTAGGTCTTCGCGCTTAAGGTAGATTTTTACCAGAGGATTGGGACTCAGGTTGCGGGTCAAGGTTAGCGCCGTCGGGCGACCGGCATAGTTTTTCAAAAGATCGCTGAATTCGGCTTGAAAGGCTTCATCTTCTTGCGCTTCAATAAACGCCGCTTCGAGCTGTTTCAGTGCCGGCACCAATATCTGTGGTACGTACATACCGCCATATTCGCCGAAGTAGGGGTCGAGTTTGGTCATAGTGTTATTCCTTAAATAGATCTGCTGCGCATCTCTATTAATGCCACTGCGTGGCGTAAATTAACTGTGGTTAAAGGCTTAGAGCCTTTTATCAATATTATGATGTTTAGTACTGTCTAAGAGCTGCAAAGGTTGATTGGATCAGTTGATGATCTTTCTGCCCCGGTGCGCTCTCTAAGCCTGAATTGAAATCCAGGCCGTAAAATCCTTGTTTGCTCGCGTCACTGGCATTGTCTGCATCTAAGCCGCCGGCGAGCATGGCGTCTTGTTTGTTAGGCAGAGACTGTTGCCAGTCGAAGCTAAGGCCGGTGCCACCAAATTGTTCGCCTTTTTCTTTGCTGCGCTTGCTGTCGAACAAAATGCGATCGGCATTAGTTGGCATCGATAATTCGGCATTAGCTTCGCTTATATCGACTGCGACATTAACCGCCACGGCTTTCCAGATCTGTGCCTTGCTGCCCGCGGCTGCTAAGGCGCTACGCACTTGGGCGATATCATACTCAGATTCACTGCCGTGAAGTTGAACCGCAAAAAGCTCGAGGGACGACACGAGTTCGGCGATAACCTTGGCTGACTCGTTAACAAAGACGCCGACAAAATTGAGCTGCTTGCCCGAGGCTCGATGAGCAGCGAGCAGAGACTTAGCCTTGTCTGGCGTGATATGGCGAGGTGACTTTTCGGCGAAGATGAGTCCGCCATAGATGGCGCCTGCATCGGCGACGGCGTTTGCATCTTCAACCGATGTCAGGCCGCAGACCTTGTTGTGGCCGAGTGTGAGTGTACGACAAGCGAGATCTAAGTCATCAGCTGCCATCAATGAGCTGCCGACCAGGAAGCCATCGACCAGTGGACTCAGGCGGCGAACTTGCGCCTGATTGTAGATCCCTGATTCGCTGATCACCACGCGATCCGCCGGGATACGAGGTGCGAGCTTCTCCGTCGTGGCCAAGTCGGTAGATAAGTCTCGCAGGTTGCGGTTATTGATGCCGATGATGTTGGCATCGAGTGCAATGGCGCGCTCAAGTTCGGCTTCATTACTCACTTCTGTGAGTATGTCGAGCTGGTATTTGTCAGCTTCGCTGGCTAGCGCACGATATTTGTCATCATCGAGCACAGACAGCATCAATAGAATGGCATCCGCGCCTTGGTGAGCGGCGAGCTTAACTTGATAGCTATCGACGAAGAAGTCTTTACAGAGAATAGGCTGCTTAACCCGGGCACGAACCTTAGGGATATAGTCCATGTCGCCCTGAAAAAACTGCTCGTCGGTGAGCACTGAGATCCCGGCGGCATAGTTATTGTAGACATCGGCAATGGCTTCGACATCGAAATCCGCGCGGATAAGGCCCTTGGATGGACTGGCTTTCTTGCACTCGAAGATGAAACCGGCATTTGGCGCGCGTAATGCCTTGAACAAGCTGCGATCTGATATTTGGGGCTTTAGGCTAGCTTCCGGGAAACGCAGTTTCAGTGCATCCATATGTGCAGCCTTAGTATCGACGATTCTGGTCAATACATTACTGGTTTCTGAAGGACTCTGCTGGCTGTCGCTGTTTTCTCTAACATTTGTTTTAATATCTGCTATTGAACTGCTCACGCTATTACTCCTAATTCTGTTTTTGATCTGGCTTTGCCGCTGCACTGGCGCTGGCAAGCTGCTCGAGTAAGTTGTAGGCCTTGCCACTGGCAAGGGTCTCGAGTGCTAAGGCTGTGCCCGATTTGACTGAGTCACACATGCCTGAGATGTAAAGCGCACAACCTGCGTTGGCCGCAACCGCGTGACTGTGGGCGGTTTGACCTTGTCCTTGTAAGATAGCGCGAGTGAATTTTGCATTCTGCTCGGGTGTGCCACCTTCGAGATCGTTAAGCTCGGCTGGGGTTATGCCTAACTCATCCGGGGTGAGCTGATATTGCTTTATTTCGCCGTCAACTAGCTCACAGACTAAGGTGTTACCGTGAATGGCCACTTCGTCCAGACCACTGCCATGGACCACCATGGCGCGCTTCATTCCTAGTACCTTCAATACCTCGGCGATGGGCTTAACCAGTTCACTGCTGTATACGCCGAGCAAGATGAAATCAGGATGAGATGGATTGATAAGTGGACCAAGTACATTAAACAGGGTGCGGGTCTTCAGTGCTTGGCGCACAGGTACCGCGTGACGCACTCCACCATGGTAATGAGGCGCGAACAAGAAGCAAAGGCCGAATTCATCGAGACAATCTCGTGCGGTTTCCGGCGCCATTGTCAAGTCGATACCGAACTGGGCAAGCAGATCCGATGACCCGGATTTGCTCGAGACACTACGATTACCATGCTTGGCCACCTTGGCGCCCGCTGCTGCGGCTACGAAGGCTGCGGTAGTGGAGATATTGATAGTGTTGTGGCCATCGCCGCCGGTACCGACAATGTCGACTATGCCTTGAGCGCGTGTCGCATCACTCGGGGAAGGAAATGGTTTCGCCGCTGCGCGCAGAGCATCTGCTGCACCCGAAATTTCATCGATAGTCTCGCCGCGCATCTTCATGGCGATAAGCATACCGGCCATGGCGACTTGGCTCATCTCACCTTGAATTATGGCGCCAACCAAAGACTTTGCCTCGGCACGCGTTGCACTTTGGCCGGCATAGAGCTTATCTAACAGAGGTTGAAGCTGGCTCATTGTGCATCTCCTGTCATTGTTGAGGCTCTGGTACCTTCATCGGTTAAGTAGCTCAGGGTTTGCGTGAGCAGTTGGCTGCCGAGCGTGGTTAAAATCGATTCCGGATGAAATTGAAAACCTACCGCCTTATGGCTCTTATGGGAGATAGCCATGGGCATCTCTTCGGTTGTGGCTATCACCTCGAGGCAATCGGGCACTCGGGTTGCCACTAAACTGTGATAACGGGCTACAGGCAGCGGCGAGGGCAGACCAGAAAAAATACCGACTCCTTCGTGGAAGGTCGGGCTGGCTTTGCCGTGAACCACCTGGGGAGCACGCTCTATTTTTCCGCCGTAGTGCTCAACCATGGCTTGATGACCGAGACAAATGCCCAGCATAGGCACCTTACCGGCAAGTTTGGCGATAAGCGCCATCAGGCAGCCCGCTTCATGGGGGGCGCCGGGGCCGGGCGAGAGTACCAGGGCTGCCTTGTCTGCTTCGTTTAGCAGTTTTTCTGCGATGAAGTCTGCGCTGAGATCGTTACGATAGATAACCACCTCGAAACCTAAGCTTCTGAATTGATCCACCAGGTTGTAGGTGAACGAATCGAAATTGTCTAACAGGTAAATTTTCATAGTCCGCCTCCAATTTTTATTGCACTTATCACGGCCTGCGCCTTTTGACGGGTCTCGTCGGCTTCGGACTGTGGATCTGAGTCAAATACGACGCCAGCCCCGGCCTGGATATGGGCGATGCCCTCTTTAACGAAGGCTGAGCGGATGACGATACAGGTATCCATGTCGCCAAGGCCATTGAGGTAACCAGCCGCGCCGCCATAGCTGCCGCGTCGGGTTTGCTCGACACCGCGAATGAGTTGCGATGCGCTCACCTTAGGTGCGCCGGTCAATGTGCCCATGTTCATACAGGCCTGGTAGGCGTGCAGGGCATCGAGATCGGTACGTAGTTGACCTGTGACGCGACTGACTAAGTGCATGACATGGGAGTATCTGTCGACTTTCAATAATTCAGGGATCTTGCGGGTGCCGCTTTGGCTGATACGCGCCACATCATTACGGGCCAAGTCGACCAACATCAAGTGTTCAGATAACTCTTTCTTATCTAGTCTAAGTTCTAGCTCTATACGGCCATCTAGATCGGCATCTATCTGGCCATCGGCTGTCTTACCCCGTTGACGGGTGCCGGCAATGGGATAAATCTCCACCTGATTGGACTGGGTCTCATATTTAAGTGCGCTCTCAGGTGATGCACCAAACAGGGTGAAATCATCGCCCCTGAAATAGAACATATAAGGGCTAGGGTTCGTCAGGCGAAGGGCGCGGTAAGCCCCGAGTGTGTTGGGACATGGCAAGCTGAAACTGCGTGATGGTACCACCTGAAAGATATCACCGGCCACAATATGAGACTTAAGCGCGTTGACCGTGTCTTTAAACGTCTCATCGGAGATATCCACCGAGACTTGTGCGGTAACCGGGATGAGTTCGGCTGCGGACGCGACCCGTTCAATTTGTGCCTTGACTGAATCGACGCGTTTGGTGAGTACCTTGGCATATTCACCCTTGAGCGCCGGCTCTGATATAAAGTTATGGGTGACGATATTGGCGGTTTCTTGCTGACGGTCGACTGTGATAAGGGTTTCGGCCAGATAAAACAGATAGTCCGGGCAAGTGTTAGCACCATAGGGCACCTGGGGCAGAGGCTCGACGGTATCGATAAGATCGTAGGCCAGTACGCCACCTAAGAAGAGATCTTCAAATGCTGGACTCGTCCCGCAATCAATCTCCTTTACTAAGGCGCGCAGACCATCTAAGGGAGAAGTGGATTTGAGTCTGGTATCTTCATCTAGCTGCGCGGTTTGTTTTGCTAATGTCAGCTTAAGTATATTTTTTTCTAAGTTTGAACTGGCACCCTGAAAGAAAGTTTGAATCGGTGACAGCAGAGATTGGCCATTGTCGGTCAAGGCGGTGAAGGTCAGTTGATAACCTTCACAACGTATCATCAGGGCGGCATCGGTGAGGATCAGGCTCTTAATATTATCCTTGCTCTCAATTTCTGCAGATTCAAGCAACATGGTGTGAGGCGCATCTTGGGTGAGATGCTGATATAAACTTAAAGGATCATCCGGGTAGGAGATCTGCTCCTTACTCGTGGTGACTTGAGCTAGTTTCATCTGTTGTCTCTCTTCTCTATTCAATTCTTTATATAAGCGTTTAAATATCAGCTTGTTTCTAATCGGTTATTTTACTTTATTCAAAATCGGGTACAAAAAAGCCCGCATCTTGTGCGGGCTTCTTGTTGAATCTAGTCTCTTTTACATGAGCACAGAATTTCACACCACCCGCTAAGTTGGGAAGTGCCACCACCAATTGATGTTTTGTGCTTGAAAAAGTGTCTTCATCTGGAAATTGTTTCCGTTGTTAGAGTGAGAACATGTAAAAGTTAAATGCCATCAGTTATTAGATAAAAGTGCATTCGATGACTATATAAAAGCATTAGCGAGTCAATGATGTCAATTGAATATTTCTATATTTGACCTTATCTGACCAGAAGAGGGTAAATATGGTTTTTTTAGCGCTTAAATCATGAAAATTTAACAAGAGTTTTCTAGGCTATTTAACTCTTATTTATGTTTATTCCCCTTTTGCTAACAAACTCAAGTAGAATAAGCCCATGACAGATGAAATATTATTAATCGATCTCCATAGCCACACAAACGCTTCAGATGGTCAACTCAGTCCCTCCGAGCTAATTGAACGAGCGATTGGAAATGGTGTGCAGATGTTTGCGATCACCGACCACGATACCACCGCAGGATTAGCCGAAGCTCACGCCTATAATCAAAATCATGAGTCCCCCTTAACCTTAGTCAATGGTGTCGAAATCTCGACGCGCTGGCATAACCACGATATTCATATCGTGGGCCTCAATGTGAGTCTACAAGATGAAGGGTTCGAAGCTTTTCTGGCAAACCAGAGAGAGCTGCGTGAACTAAGAGCAAAAGAGATAGGCATAAGGTTAGCTAAAGCTGGCATTGAAGGGGCCTACGAAGGGGCGAAAGCTCTGGCTGGAGACGCCGCATTGAGTCGAGGGCATTATGCCCGTTGGCTTGCCAATAATGAATATGCTACCAGCATGGCAAATGTATTTAAGAAATATCTGGCTCGTGGTAAAACGGGCTATGTGCCTAATAACTGGTCAGATATGGCCACGGCTATCGAGAAGATACACCAGGCTGGCGGTGTCGCAATTTTGGCTCATCCCAGTGGCTATAAGCTGTCGGCTAAATGGGTGAAACGTCTGGTGCGGGAATTTAAAGAGGCCGGCGGTGATGCCATGGAAGTGGTTGGAAGTCGCCAGACCATAGAAGACCGTAATAATTTAATCGCATTAAGCCTGCAAAATGAGCTAGCCGCATCTCTTGGCAGTGATTTTCATTTTCCAGGCAGCTTTATTGAGCTTGGCAAGAGTATGTTTCAGCCCAAAGGCGTTAATTGGGTGTGGCAGATGGATCGTTGGAATGGTGAGCGAATCGTTTCTCAAGTATAAGCTCCTTTGGCACCGGCGGTTGCGAAAACTTGTTTGAGAGCGTTCCCCAGAACCAGCCGAGCTAAAACCCCACAGATTTGAAGTATTGGAAATAGAGTATATGAGTCAGTTTTTTTACGTACACGAAGAAAATCCCCAACCGCGTTTGATTAACCAGGCTGTCAATGCCCTTAAGAATGGCGGAGTCATAGTTTACCCAACAGATTCAGGCTATGCCCTTGGTTGCATGCTGGGTGACAAAGATGCCATGAGCCGTATGGCGCGCATTCGTCAGATTGATAACGATCATAATTTCTCCCTCATGTGTCGCGATCAGTCTGAGTTGTCGGCCTATGCCAAGGTTGATAATCAGGCATATCGAGTGCTTAAACATCATACGCCAGGACCTTACACCTTTATTTTTAAGGCCAGTAAAGAGGTGCCCAAGCGTCTGCAGAATCCTAAAAAGAAGACGATTGGTATCCGAGTGCCGGATAATGTCATCGCGCTAGCCCTGCTTGAAGCCTTGGATGAGCCTTTGATGTCGACCAGTTTGATTCTACCTGGTGAAGAGTTTACCGAGTCAGATCCTGAGCATATTCGCGATATTTTGGAGCATCAGGTCGATGCGATCATACATGGCGGCTACCTAGGTGAGAAGCCGACGACAGTGATCGACATGTCTGATGGTGATATGGAAGTTATCCGTGAAGGCGCCGGAGATATCAGCCCCTTTATCTAGCGCTAATCCCCTCAGCCGACGCCCGTTATGGTTATGGGCGTGTCACTCTCGTCATATCTGCAAGCCATATCGGCTAATTATCTGTGCAACTCATGGTGAACAAGGTATAATCGCGCGCTGGTTTGTTTGCTCGCCTTTATTTAAGGGCTCAATGAGCCTCCGAGGGTTTGTTTTATACGGTTGTGACTGGCTATAAACAAGAATATAATCAAGTATTAGAGTAGTTTAAGCTGAGGATCGCGATGCAAGGGACTCAAAAGATTTTGCCCTTGGCCATTGTCAGAGGCGAGCCGATAAAACAGCTTCCCGCCGATCTTTTTATTCCGCCAGAAGCACTGGAAGTGTTTCTTGAGTCGTTTGAAGGCCCGCTAGATTTACTCTTATATCTGATCCGTAAGCAGAAACTCGATGTTGTAGAGCTGCCAATATGGCCTGTGACTAAGCAGTATCTTGAGTATATTGAACTACTGCAAGGCGCACGAGTCGAGCTTGCCGCAGATTATTTAGTCATGGCGGCCACCCTTGCCGAGATTAAGTCTCGTTTGTTATTGCCTAGACCTGTGACCGAAGATGAAGAGGAGGAAGATCCTCGTGCTCGGCTAATACGTCAGCTTAAGGCCTATGAGGTGATTAGAGAGGCGCAGCAGCAACTCGATAATTTACCCAGACTCGAGAGAGATGTGTTTCAGGCGAAGGTCACACCGGCAGCGGATATCAAGCCTGTGCTAGTACCACCTCAAGTGTCCCTGACTGAGATAGCCTTGGCATTTGGTGCTGTCATGAAACGAATCGAGGCGACAGAGCATCACCATGTCAGGCGTGAAGTCTTGTCGACGCGAGAACGAATGACACAGATTTTGGCCAAGCTCGATGGTGAGGAATACTTGCCATTTGAAGCACTTTTTGATGCCAAAGAGGGGCGCAGTGGTGTGGTAGTCAGTTTTTTAGCCTTGATGGAACTGGTTAAAGAGTTATTGGTCGAGCTTGTGCAGAGTGACCCATTTTCAACCATACATGTTAGGGCGTATTGATTGTCTAGCCAGAAGAAGCAGCCAAAACTGCAGATAAATCCCGACCAACTTAAGCAGTTGATTGAGGCGAGCCTGTTTGTTTTAGGAAAAACGGTCAGCATAAAGAGCCTAAAAGAGACTGTGCTAGTGAGCTTTAGTGTCACTCGGGTTAAGATCAAAGCTGCGATAGAAGAGTTACAACAAGATTATCAGGGGCGAGGTGTTGAGCTAGTCAGCGTCGCCGGCGGCTATCGATTTCAAACTATCGAGGCCTTAAGTCCTTATCTTCAGCCCTTATGGCAGGAGAAGGCACCAAAATATTCACGGGCAACCTTAGAAACCTTGGCCGTAATTGCATACCGTCAACCTGTGACTCGAGGTGATATCGAGTTTGTCAGGGGCGTAGCAGTCAGTAGTCACACCATAAAAAGTTTGACTGACAGACAATGGATTAAAACGGTGGGGCATAAAGAAGTACCGGGTAGACCGGCGCTGTATGCGACTACCACCGATTTTTTAGCCTATTTTGGCTTAGAACGTCTAGCGGACTTACCGCCGCTAACCGATACTGAGTCCTTAGAGGCCCTCTTTTCAAATGTGAATTCAAGTGCGGATTCAAATGAAGAGACAGGGTCTGAAAATACATTAAACACAGAAGAGTCTACTAATGAGTGAAAAGTTGCAGAAAGTCTTGGCCCGTGCAGGCCATGGCTCCCGTCGTGAGATGGAGGCATGGATTGCTGCAGGTCGAATTAGTATAGATGGTGAGATAGCAAGTCTTGGTGATCGCATCGAAGCCGATGTAAAGATCCGTATCGATGGTCGAGCCGTTTCGATTAAATCTGAAGAAGATCTTATCTGTCGAGTGATTGCCTATCATAAGCCTGAGGGCGAGATTTGTAGTCGCAAAGACCCGGAAGGTCGTCCTACGGTGTTCGAGCGTTTGCCAAAGACACGTGATTCACGTTGGGTTGCTGTCGGTCGTCTCGATATCAACACCTCTGGTCTATTGCTGTTTACCTCCGATGGTGAGCTGGCAAACCGCTTGATGCATCCATCTAATGAAGTCGAACGTGAGTACGCAGTACGTACCTTCGGCGAAGTCAGTGATGCCTGTATTCAACGCTTGAGAACGGGCGTTACCTTAGAAGATGGCCCGGCGAGTTTCGATAAAGTGAAAGCGGCTGGCGGTGAAGGCATGAACAAGTGGTGGCATGTATCGCTTGCCGAAGGCCGTAACCGTGAAGTTCGCCGTTTATGGGAATCTCAAGAAGTACAGGTGAGTCGTCTTATCCGTATTCGTTACGGCATGATTGAGCTGCCTAAGTCACTGCCTCGTGGTGGTTGGGTTGAGCTGACCATGGAGCAGGTTAATTACCTGAGAAAAACGGCTGGCTTGAAGGAAGAGACTCGTACTGTCCTAGGTACCGATAAGCACAGTGTCGCTCGCTCGAAAGTGAAGGGCTCTAAGATCCGTCGTGCAGTGCGTAAGCATAAAGCGGTAGCAAGTAAGCCAGCACGTAAAAGAACCTAGTTAAAAATGGTTAAATAAGTTACTAGATTACTAGATTACTAGGATTTAGTGCCTAGGAACCTATCTAGTATGAATGAGAAAAGGCTGCTGATGCAGCCTTTTTTGTGTCAGGAACACTTATGAAATATTTCCAGGGACGGTAAAAATATTGCTTTGTGTCTGGCTCTCTCTAATAAAAAGTCTTATGCAATATTTCCAGGGCCCATGATGTTCCCGATATCAACAGGGCACTTCTTACAGACCTAATAGCTTAAGGTTTAAACCGTTTCCCACACCTGAACCATTACTGTTTTAGACTTGCTGTCTTCGCGTTAACTTATTAGATTATATACTTTCTAAGTAGGATTTAAGATTTTGTGTGGAGCTAAATGATGGAACTAATATCGGTTGAGAAAGTTTGGGATAAGGCGCAACACAACGCTTTTACCGATCTGACATGCTTTAATAATGATCTCTATATGGTATTTCGTGAAGGAGTTGACCATGTGTCAGCTGAGGGGAAACTGCGTTTATTACGTTCTGATGATGGAGGAAAGGCCTGGGTTTCTGCTGGACTTTTTGAGCTTAATAAAAGAGATTTACGTGATGGCAAACTCGCTGTATTTAACGATGAGTTGCTCGTATTTGGGGCTGGTCCAATAAGGGAGCCCGAGCCCAAAGCGCTCAGATCTTATGTTTGGCGTAGCTCTGACGGCAGGCAATGGTCTGCTCCAGTTAAGATTGTTAAAGATAACGAATGGTTATGGCGTATAACTCCATTTCAAAATAGCCTCTACGGCGTGGCGTACTTTCCTCATGAGCAGGACGGTTATGTCGCGCTTTATCAAAGCCTAAATGGCATAGATTACCAAGCTATAGTACCCAAATTAAGCCAAGCAGGTTTTGTTAATGAATCAGGTTTGATTTTCGATAAAGATAATCATGCTCATTGTCTACTCAGACGAGACCCTCTTTTTGGACCAGAACAAAATGCACTACTGGGAATTGCTAAACCGCCATATCAAGATTGGAGTTGGTGTGAACTGGATTCGCGCATAGGTGGGCCTGTTAGTTTCTTGTATAAAGACAGGCACCTTGCTGTGGTTCGATTGTATGATGAAAATGTAAGAACATCTTTAGTTGAAATACATGAAGTGACTGGCGAGATTGAAGAGCTATTGTCATTACCATCCGGAGGTGACACTAGTTATGCAGGTGTGGTGCTTGAAAAGAATATCTTGAAGGTGAGTTATTACTCATCTCATGAAGGAAAAACAGCTATTTATTTTGCGGTGATTAATCTTGAATAAGTTAGCTTCCAGACTCTCAATTTTATGATAAAGAGTCTGGAAGCTTCAGTGATTATTGGGCGTTAAACTGTTGACCATTTTCTTTAGCCGAATCATCACCCATCAGATAAAGATAAGTCGCCATGATATCTTCCGGTTCTTTGAGTGTGCTTGGGTTTTCAGCCGGGTAAGCATTAGCGCGCATTCCGGTGCGAGTCGCACCAGGGTTTATGCTGTTGACTCTCAAGCTTGAACCTTCATATTCATCGGCAATAGATTGCATCATGCCTTCGGTTGCAAATTTAGAGATGGCGTACTCACCCCAGAATGCGCGGCCCTGACGTCCGACGCCGCTCGAGGTAAACACCAGTGATGCCTTAGGCGCCTTCTTCATGATAGGTAATAGTGCTCTGGTCATCATGATTTCGGCAATGACATTGACCTGCATGACCTCTTTCACCGAATCCATTGAGATGTGTTCAAATGGGCCTAAAACACCTAGCAGACTCGCATTATGCAGGGCACCATCCAGGTGACCAAACTGATCTTCGATAGTCTCAGCCATGTCGACATAGTTTTGCTCGCTAGCCCCTTTTAAGTCCAAAGGAATAATCGCAGGCTTAGGATAACCGGCTTCTATTATTTGGTCATATACGGCTTCTAATTTCTTAACTGTCTTTCCAAGAAGAATAACGGTGGCGCCATGCTTAGCGAAACTGATGGCAGCCGCACGTCCAATCCCGTCGCCAGCGCCTGTTACGAGTATAGTTTTGTTAATAAGTAGATCTTTTGCAGCTTGATATTCCAACATGAGTCAATTTTTCCTGTCGGCGGAAAACCCCGCCACCTCTAGAGTCACTGATGTGATGAACACTTGTTTTAAACAAATGATTAATTATTGTGCGTATATTCATTGGTTGTATGTGACAAAAATGTAGCTAAGTCAATATTTTTACGTTAACTTGAGCTCAGGTAAGGACTGGTAAAAGTCCTACTTTGGTCACACGGTATTGCCTATTGTGACCAAATTTTTTGGGGAAAACAAAAATTATTACAACAAGATTTGGGGAACAAAGATGAAAAGACTCTTTTTGGGTGTTGCGATTGCATCTGCGCTAGGACTCACGGCCTGTAGTGAAGATAGTGTCGATGAGTTAAAAGATAAGGTTGAGCCTCTGATCCCTGAGTCTCATCTGGTGTTCGACCCAGCTAATGGTAAAGTGCCTTTGCCAAACGATTTACTGTTTAGCGGCACTTTAGATGGCACGATTAATATTCCTGGCGAAGCGGCCAATGGCTCCAGTGATTACACCGATCCTTCAATGGCGCTTGGCGCACTAGATGGGTGGTCGACCACGGCGCCTATCTCAATCACAGTTGACCCTGCAACCGATCACGATGGCACTGTACTGAATTTAGATCTTGCATCCGTTTTTCAACCTGGTGCGGTGAGAGTATTTGAGGCCACTGTTGGTGGCGCACTATCATCCGATCCCGAATGTAAAGCCAGCCCATCCGTTTCCGCCTGTAAAGTCGGTGATGAGCTGCAATTCGGTGTCGATTTTGTCTCAAAAGGCTCAGGCAATACCATTGCCATCGTGCCTCTCAAGCCTCTTAAGGCTGGTCAGTCATATATCTATACGACGACAAATTTAATACAGGATTCTGCCGGTCGACCTATCGCGCCGTCGAGCACATACGGTCTACTCAAACTCGATATTGACACTCATCCGCTGGAGACCGAAGATCAACTGATGCTACAAACATTGGTCAATAGCTATGAGAAAGGCATTGCTGATGCACACGGAGTGGATGCCGAGACTATCAGCTACTCGGGTCTGTTTACCACTCAATCAGTTTCAGACGTATATGAAACACTGAAACTCTTGATGGCTCAACCTGGCTCGCCTTATGCGCCACAATTCTCAGCAGCACCTGCTCCACTTGGGTATACGGTAGCCACAGCTGCTGGTCTAACAGAAGCCGATGGTTTTGCGTTTGTCCTAGCTGATATGGCCAATGTATATACTGCTGAATTAACACTGCCTATTTTCGGCGACTGCTCTTCTGCGGGCTGTTTAGACGAAAACATGCAGCCTACGATAAATGGCAGTTGGAAAGCCTTAGGTGATAGTCCCGTTTCTGTTTTGTTAGCACTTCAAGCGGGCACCATGAGTCAGCAAAATTACGGCATGCAAGCCATGGCCTATGACATTGACCCTGCGGCCGGCATTGCTAACCCTGCGCTTTTAGCTGGCAAAACCTGGTTACTCGACGATGGCACAGCAGCCGATAAAGCCAAGCATCTGACCAAGTTTAATCCTATTCCAGCCATTAAAGACTACGAGAAGGTTCCGGTATTTATTACCTTGCCCGACGCGGCTAAGTTAGCAGCCTTCAATGATGCTCAAGGTCTTCCTTTCGTGGCGCCGACATCGGGTTGGCCGACTAATATCGCACTTCATGGTCTGGGCGGCGGTAAAGAGACTGCGATGACTTTTGCCGGCACCTATGCGGCTATGGGTATCGCAACCGTTGCAATCGATCATCCATTGCACGGTGAACGTTCGTTTGATGCTAATGACGATGGTGTCTACGAAGTGTCGGCTTCTGCTCCTGAGTTCGGCGTTGCAATCGGACAACCTGAAGCTTTTGTAAATGGTGATCCTTTGGCTTTCATCAATATCGCCAGCACTTTATCTGTGCGTGATAATTTCCGTCAGAGTGTTGTCGATCATCTTGGTGTGCGTCTGGCTCTGACTGGCCTATCTATGCAGCTGGCTCAGATGGAGCTTCCTCAGGTATTTGATATTGGCAAGATCAGCTCACAAGGGCTGAGCCTTGGTGCTATAGTGGGGACTAACTTCTCTACCTATGCCAGTACTGGGCTCGTTCATCCTGAAACTGGCACTGCACTGCCAAATGTCTATGCGTTGAATGCATCCTCACTGGTTGCGCCTACGGGGGGATTCGCCGGGACCTTTATTGGCTCGCCAACTTTTGGCCCTATGTTGTTCGAAAATATCGTAACGACTGATGCCTTCCAAGCTTTGGTTGATGAGGCTAATGCTGCGGGCTATGAACCTGGTACGGATGAATATGCAGCGCTTGTTCAAGCTGTCTATGAAGGTTTCTTACCTGCATTTGCCTTTGCGGTTCAGACAGCTGTAGATAGTGCCGATCCAATCAACCATGCTGCTATGCTTAAAGCAACTGCTCTTCCCGTACACTTGATTGAAATAGTGGGTGACGGAACCGAAGAGAATAAACCTGATCAGGTATTGCCAAATAGCGTCGAAGGTTTCCCTACTGCCGGTACTGAGCCACTTATCGCCGCCTTGGGTTTAGAGTGTATCGATACTACAACGGCTGGTTCAGGTGCAGTTCGGTTTGTTGAAGGCCATCATAGTTCCCTTACTGATACTTCCGGCACTGCTGCAACAGCAGAGATGCAGCAAGAAGTTGTTGTTTTTGCACTGACTGCAGCTAAAGGCTCAGCGACTATTTTGATTGAGGAGGATGATGATGTTATTCAGCCATGTGCGGTCCCTGCTGGCTAATATCCGTTAACGCTTAACCTTCTAAACCCAGCATTTGCTGGGTTTTTTATTGACTGATTTACCTGATAGCACATTTGTTATTGAGCTTATTCTGATAGAATGAGCTCAATTTTGCATTCAAGATAAAATAAGTCGGAGCATACTTTGGAATTTTTGTACGAATATGGATTGTTTTTTGCCAAAGCGATCACCATAGTGATATCGATAATTGCTGTCATCCTTGTGGTGCTTGCTTCTGCGATAAAGCAGAAAGGGGAGAAGGGAGAGCTATTGTTGATAAACCTCTCTGAAGATCTCAAAAACCTTAAGCATGATCTTAAAGAGGAGTTGCTGACTAAGAAGCAGTTCAAAGCTTATGAAAAACAGCTGAAAGCCGATGAGAAGGCCAAAGAGAAAGCCGAGAAAGAGCAAGATGAAGAGATATTAGACCCTAGAGTGTTTGTGGTCGACTTTAAGGGCAGCATAGATGCCAGTGAAGTGGCTTCTCTACGTGAAGAGATCAGTGCCATCTTGGCTATCGCCGAGAAAGGCGATGAAGTGATCGTTAACGTTGAGAGTGGCGGCGGCATGGTTCATGGGTATGGCTTAGCATCGAGTCAGCTGGACCGTCTGCGTCAGGCAGATATTCATTTGACTATTTGTGTCGACAAAGTGGCGGCTAGTGGCGGCTACATGATGGCATGTGTGGCGAATAAGGTATATGCGGCTCCATTTGCGATTGTTGGCTCGATTGGGGTTGTAGCTCAGATACCTAACTTCAATAAACTGCTTAAGAAGCACAACATCGATTATGAGCAGCATACTGCAGGAGATTTTAAGCGTACCTTGACCCTATTTGGTGAGAACACTGACGAGGGACGTGCGAAGTTTCAGACTGAGCTCGAAGAAACTCATGTGCTATTTAAACAGTTTATCGCTAAATATCGTCCTGAATTAGATCTTGAAAAAGTCGCTACGGGTGAACATTGGTATGGTCAACAGGCCATCGAATTAGGTCTTGTCGATGCCATATCGACCAGTGATGATGTGGTGATGAAGCTAGCGAAAGAGAGAACCGTGATCAAGGTGCGCTATCAGTTGAAGAAAAAGTTTGCCGATAAAATTGCGCATGGGGCATCACTATCATTTAACGCAATATTCAATAAACTTGCCGAGAAAAATCAGCGCTTAAACTAGTCGATATTATTTGAATTACACCAGAGAAGCCTGCATATGCAGGCTTTTTTATTGGTCGCTTTTGAGTGAATAGATTGGGCATAGATTGGAAAGTGAAGTCAGCTGTTTAGGTCAGGTTAGCCTAATGTGTCAGTCTTAACTCTTGTCTGTGCTCATGTTCATGATTTTCGGCGCATTGGGTGCATCTCTGTTCAACGGGATTGATGCCTAAGCGTTCGGCTTCTATCTCATTCTCACAATCAGAGCAAAGACCGTATAGGCCTATATCCAGCTGACATACTGCGGCATCGACTTGGGTTATTTGGCTAAATAATGGGTGATCACATAAGCCTGCCTGGGTTAACAGGGCTATTAGCTCGCAAAGCGAACTCGATTGAGTATCTAGGCTGATATTTTTACTCTGTGCAAGTTTACCTATCTCTATCCTTAGATTAGATTCTAGCTGTGACAATTCATGTCTGATATGGGATCTGCTCACGAGTATATGCCTGAAAAAGTTATTTCGGATATTAAGTCTAAACTGGTGAGGCATTTTGACTATGACTAAGATCAACTCTAGGTCATATTTAGTGCTTACATCAGTAAGATCTAAGCGGGATGTGGGAAGTTTTGTCTACTTCCCATCATAGGTATGACCAGACAGGAGACTCTTGCTGATTTGAACGTACTTTAGATTTACACGAGTGCTCTCAGTAAAGAGAGAATTTCTGGCGTTTTTTTCAATACTCTCACTTGGGTAAACAGCTCATCGGCTTCACTGTATTGTTTTGCGATGAATTTCAGCCATTGTTTTATTCGAGCGGGATAATATTTCTCTTTCTCGCTGACGATTTCGTAGTCCGAGTATTGCAAGAGTAACAGTAATACTTCAGGCCATGGCATTTTAGCTTGGGATCCTTTGATCACATGAGCCAAATTAGGCACGGCCAATGCGCCTCGGCCTATCATGACATCATCACACTGACTCACTTGTTGGCATTTGTGATAATCTTCCCGGCTCCACACCTCACCGTTTGCGATCACTGGTATTGAGATAGCCTGCTTTATTTGTTGAATATATTCCCAGTGAGCGGGAGGCTTGTAACCTTCTTTCTTGGTTCTGGCATGCACGGTCAGTTCTGTGGCTCCAGCAGCCTCAATCGCTTGAGCTATTTCGACGCAGCGACTCTTATCATCCCAACCAAGACGTATCTTTGCGGTTGCCGGGAGCTGGTCAGGAACGGCTTCCCTGACAGCTTTAACCACGCGGTAGATGGTTTCAGGCTCTTTTAGCAGCGCCGCTCCGCCATTACTACGATTGACCATAGGGGCTGGACAGCCAAAGTTAAGGTCTACACCGAGGGAGCCAAGTTCTATGGCACGCAGGGCATTCTCTGCCATCCACTGGGGGTGTTGACCGAGCAGCTGTAATCTCACAGGGGTGCCAGATTTAGTCTTACTCTCGTTAGCCAATTCGGCGCATAGGCGATAGAAGACTTTTTCCGGCAGGAGTTGATCCACTACGCGAATAAACTCACTGATCACCAGGTCGTATCCTCCCACACCAGTTAGCAGTGCTCTCATTGGCGCATCGGCAACGCCTTCCATTGGGGCGAGTATTACACGCATTTTTTAGCTCTTGTTAGGTTCATTCTTGTTTGAGTCATAGTGTTAGTTTAATTATCGGCTAGCAGCCTAGCATGGCTGAGGTATTAAAAATATTTATGAGTGGCACACAGCTGGGTGAAATCTCGTTAGCTTGGTTTACGAGTATTGAAATATCAGTCCTATAACTAGCGCGGCCAGCATTTTAGCTTATGATTAGATGGGATTCAAAAAATGTTTCTATTACTTAATTTTAACTTGGTAATGATAGCCTTATTTATTGAATTTGTTACATTATTTATTATGGTTAGATTTGCGATTTACTGAAATATGCGTCATAAATGTGATCTTGTTAAAAATTTTGAAATAAGTTTGAGTTACATCAGGTCTATTTATGCAAGCCAGCTGACATGCAGTTTAGTTGGTAACCTAAACTACTTTACTGATTTTAAAGGAATACATTATGAATTTAGTTAAAAAAACTGCTGTTGCTGCTGCCCTTGGTACTATTGTTATGGGTTCAGCATTTGCTGGTGAGGCTCAAGCTAACCCATTTGGTTTTAGCCAGATGGAAGCGGGTTACCAGCTTGTCGATGGAGAAGGCAAATGTGGCGGTGACATGAAGAAGGGCAAAGAAGGCAAGTGTGGTGAAGGAAAATGTGGCGGCGACATGAAGAAAGCCCATGAAGGCAAGTGTGGCGGTGACATGAAGAAGGGTAAAGAGGGCAAATGTGGTGAAGGAAAATGTGGCGGCGACATGAAGAAGGCCTCAGAAGGCAAGTGTGGCGGTGACATGAAGAAGGGCAAAGAGGGCAAATGTGGTGAAGGAAAATGTGGCGGCGACATGAAGAAAGCCAAAGAAGGCAAGTGTGGCGGCGACATGAAGAAAGCCAAAGAAGGCAAGTGTGGCGGTGATATGAAGAAAGCCAAAGAAGGTAAGTGTGGCGGCGACATGTAAGTGACATTTATTGTCTGTTGAGGCGCAGCCTCTACGATAGTGAATAGACATTTAAGGCCAGTGTATACTGGCCTTAATTGTTTTTATCCAAGTATAAAACTGAAATATTCTATAGTCAGCAAAGTTTTTTGGAGTGAATATGACTGAGCGAGCCAAGGTGGGATTAGGCTTAAGGCGTGAGATGTTGGATGAATTTTGTGACTCTATTCCAGATGCTATCGATTTTTTCGAGGTTGCCCCGGAAAACTGGATGACATTAGGAGGAAAGTACGGTCGACAACTTAGGCAACTTACTGAGAGCAAACCTTTCTTCTGTCATGGTTTATCTTTGTCTATCGGTGGGCCAGCTCCCTTAGATA
Source organism: Shewanella sp. YLB-07 (assembly GCF_009377275.1). NCBI lineage: Bacteria > Pseudomonadati > Pseudomonadota > Gammaproteobacteria > Alteromonadales > Shewanellaceae > Shewanella > Shewanella sp. YLB-07. The sequence goes on from NZ_VOQB01000001.1 coordinate 828,895, forward strand.
TTGAGTTCATTAAGAATGTGAAAGCCTTTTTGGACGAGCACAAGATCCAGGTTTACTCTGAGCATCTTAGCTACTGTTCGGGTGCCGGACACATGTATGATCTTATGCCAATCCCCTTTACCGAGGAGGCGGTCAAGCATGTCGTTAAGCGTGTAAAGCAAGTTGAAGATATTATAGAGAGGCCGCTTATCCTGGAGAATGTTTCTTTTTACACGGCGCCAGGTGCCGAGATGAGTGAGCTCGAATTTGTCACTGCTGTGCTCGGTGAAGCTGACTGTAAAATGCTGCTCGATGTGAATAACATCTATGTGAACTCAATTAATCATCAATACGATGCCGATGAGTTTTTAAGAGCCATGCCGACGGAGCGCGTCGCCTATCTCCATATCGCTGGCCATTTTGAAGAAGCAAAAGATATCATAGTTGACACCCATGGGGCCGATATTGTGTCGCCTGTATGGCAGTTACTTCAAACTTGCTATCGAGTGCACGGAGTACATCCTACCTTGTTAGAGCGAGATTTTAATATTCCTGAGACACAGGTGTTGCTTAAGGAGATAGATAAAATTCATCGATACCAAGAGACAGGTTTGTCTCAGTTTTCAAGGAGCGCATGATGAATTTTGATATGATTCAACAGTCATTTATCGATTATATCAAGGAACCTTCACGGCCATTACCTGAGGGCACAGAAGCCCGGCGGATGAAGATATATCGGGATTTGTTTTTCAATAATATCAATGGCTTTGTTACCAGTGCATTCCCCGTGTTGAACAGTTTATATTCTGAAGATGACTGGCTCGCGCTGATCCAAGACTTTTTTGTGACCCATGACTGTCAGACACCGATATTTATTGAGATAGCCTATGAATTTGTCATTTTTCTTCAGTCTGAATACCAGTTAACAGAGAGTGACCCCGTATTTATTATCGAGCTGGCCCATTATGAATATATGGAGTTGGTCGTGGCAGTCGCTAAAGATAATCCATTGCATCAGGATATCCAAGGGCCGATAGCGCAAGTGGCACTGTGTTTGTCTGATACGGCTAAAGTGTTGCAATATCGCTTCGATGTTCAGCGAGTGAGTGAAGATTATCGACCCGATACACCCGCCGAGAGTCCGCAGCAATTCTGCCTATATCGCGATGTGCAAGATGAAGTGATTTTTTTGCAACTCAACCCCTTAACAGCACAAGTACTGGGTTACTTGTCCCAATATGAGGCTGTCAGTTTCGACCATCTGTTGACTTGGCTAAAACAAACCTATCCACAGATGGCTGATGACGCATTAATTCAAGGTTGTGAGCAGATGTTGGCAGCTCTCGCCGCCAAGGGAGTGGTGAAACAATACTTGGCTTAATGATTTTGATGAGTCGATTTGGTTTGGTTCATTAGGCCACACAAGATGATCTAGGTTAACAGCTATCATTTTCTTAATAAAATCATAATCAAAGACACTAAAGCCGGTAAAAGGTTAAATGCACGCTTCCTAAACTATGGGCAAGTCTCTATAATGTTGCCAAAAATTGATCTAGATCAATAAAATTACCCAAGTGATTGAGCGAGGAAGTTATGAGTCAGCCATTTAAAGATCCATTTAACATCATCTATTTCATTGGTTTCATCTTAGTCATGATGATCCCCACTTTACCGGCGACCTTATCTTGGTTGAAATTTTCCGGACTCATTTAATCAACGTAATACAAGTCTAGATACCCAGCACTTGTTTGGGTAAACTAACCACTCTTTGGAGTGGTTTTTTTTGACTTTTTTGATGCCAGCAAACTGAGTTAGCTAATGAATTAAGAACTAAATAGCTAAGTAAATAAAGCAAAGTTGGGTAAGTAGTTAAGTAATGAGGTAAGGGAAATAGTGGCTTTTAAACGTGGTTTTTATTTGATTTGTGGATTATGCAGTTTGGCGCTTGGCTTGCTGGGGATCCCGCTTCCAATACTGCCGACCGTGCCGTTTATCTTACTCGCCGCCTTCTGTTTTGCTCGCTCTAGCGACCGGCTTCACAATTGGCTGATGACTCATCCTTGGTTTTCAGAAGGTTTGAATGATTGGGCGCAGAATAGAGGGATCCGTAAAGGGCTAAAGAAGAAGGCCTATATTGTCAGTGGACTCAGTTTTGCCGTTAGCATAGCCATCGTGCCATTAATATGGGTAAAAGTGATGCTGCTTTGCTTCGCCCTAGGCCTAGGTTTTTTCCTCAAGCAGATCCCCGAACTAGACGATTAAGTCTACAATATTCTTCACTCGTCATCTTTATGCAGAAAACTCAGTATTGGCTTTTTTTTAGAAAATATCGCTAAATTGTGACCCAATGCCGTAATTCTTGTCCTATTAGTATGGGAGATTGTTGCAAGTGTGCTAAAAGACACATAAGCTTTATCCGGATTTTTTAAAGCTGGCGAGATTCGCCGGCCAAACCAAAAGATGATGGTCATGAACAAAGACAGCTTAGCATTGATAAAACAGAGCATAAAAACAATTCCTGATTACCCGAAAGCCGGGATTCTTTTCAGAGATGTGACGAGTTTGCTTGAAGAGCCTGCAGCTTATAGAGCAAGCATTGAACTCCTGGCTGAGGAGTACAAAGATCAAGGCTTTACCAAGATCGTGGGTACCGAAGCTCGCGGCTTCCTGTTTGGGGCGCCTTTAGCCTTGGCATTAGGTGTCGGTTTTGTGCCTGTGCGTAAGCCGGGTAAATTACCACGTGAGACGATTTCTCAGAGCTATGATCTCGAGTATGGTCAGGATGTGCTGGAATTGCATATTGATGCCATCTCTGCTGACGATAAAGTGTTAGTGGTCGATGACTTGCTTGCAACGGGCGGTACGATCGAAGCGACGGTTAAGTTGATCCGTAAGCTCGGTGGTCAAGTTAACCATGCTGCCTTTGTTATCTCTCTGCCCGAGATTGGTGGTGAGAAGCGTCTCGAAGCCATGGATTTAAAAATTGTTACCTTGTGTGAATTTGAAGGCGACTAATTCAACGTAAATGTTGAGAATTTGACGGCGAATAATTCAACGTACAAATGCTCCTCAGTAGCGCCTTTAAACATGGCATGTTATGGTGCAGATTACTGAGGAGCGTGCTCCCAAAATTACTAAATGACACTTTGGGGAGTTCCATGTCATATCAGGTGTTGGCCAGAAAATGGCGCCCTGCCACATTTGAACAAATGGTTGGTCAGTCTCACGTTTTACTTGCATTAACCAATGCGCTCACTCAGCAAAGATTGCATCATGCTTACCTGTTTTCCGGCACTCGAGGTGTGGGTAAAACCAGTTTAGCTCGGCTATTCGCTAAAGGGTTAAATTGTGAACAGGGAATCACAGCCTCTCCATGTGGTCAATGTTCCAGCTGTGTTGAAATTGCCGAAGGGCGTTTTGTCGATCTTATCGAAGTCGATGCGGCTTCGCGAACTAAAGTCGATGATACCAGGGAACTGCTCGATAATGTGCAGTACCGCCCTAGCCGAGGCCGATTCAAGGTGTACCTTATCGATGAGGTGCACATGTTATCGCGCAGCAGTTTCAATGCTTTGTTGAAGACGCTTGAAGAGCCACCTGAGCATGTAAAGTTTCTGCTGGCGACCACTGATCCTCAGCGTCTGCCTGTGACGGTACTGTCTCGTTGTCTGCAATTTAACTTAAAAAGCCTGACTCAGGATGAAATTTCATCGCAACTGTCCCATGTGCTTACTCTGGAGCAGCTCACCTTCGATCAAGCTGCATTGACCCTGTTGGCTAAAGCGGCCAATGGCAGCATGCGTGATGCACTGAGTCTTACGGACCAGGCGATCGCTTTCGGTGCAGGTTCTGTGCAGCTGACTCAGGTACAGACGATGCTTGGCAGTATCGATGAGAAACATGTACTTTCCTTGCTTAACGCCTTGGTCCAAGGTGATATCGAGAACTTGATGCGGGTAATCGGCCAGATTTTATCCTTTGGCGCCGACCCTCAGGAAGTGCTCAGAAGCCTACTGGAATTATTACATCAAATAACCTTAAGTCAGTTCGCCCCCGCAGCGGCTCAACTTTCCATTTATAGTGAGCAGATTAAGGCTTTCGCACAGCAGCTCAGTCCCGAACAAGTACAACTCTATTATCAGTTGTTACTGACGGGGAGAAAAGATCTCCCCCATGCGCCAGATCCTAAATCAGGATTAGAGATGGCGCTGCTTAGGGCCGTCTCCTTCGTGCCTGAAACGCCGGTGACCCGTTGGGTCGTAGATAAGCCTGCTAAAGTGGCCATACCCGAAATGGTAAAGACAGAAACCGGACTGGTTAATCCCGAACAGCTGGAAGCTAAAGACCAGCTTGTGAGTCATGTTAGCCAAGAGAATTCAAATAGCCAGTTAGCAGAAGTTAAAAAAGAGTCCGTCTCTGAGCCTGTTTCTAAGCCTAAGGCCGCAGTAACTCCTCAAGCTGAGCAAGATGATGAAACCGATGATTTACTTGCGCTTAATAGCGAGCAAGCCCTCATTTTAAGTCAGGCATCGAGCCAGGGGATGGAGCAGAGCAGCCTTAACACTGCCGATCAAAGCTTTGAGAAAGCTGTAGAGCTAAGTGCTGCACCTATGAATGAGACATCGGCAGATGTCATTGAGTCCGCTCCTGCTGCGACTAGCAAAGCCGTGACTAGCCCGGCTAGTGCCGAGCCCGATAACCAAGCCGAGACGACTTGCTTAGACGATGGCGAAGCAGAAACGCTAAGTCCGCCTGAGAAAGACCCTAGTGAGGTAAATTCACTTAGCACCAACCAGTCTAATTTATCTCAGCCTCAGTTGAGCCCTGAGCAGCTAGCCCAAGATGCAGCCTTCGATGCTCAATATGGTTTTCAACAAGATGAACAAGAGCAGGGGGATTACCAGGCTTTTGACAGTCTACCGGCAGCCGACTACGCACAGCCTCAGTTAGATGTAGGCTCTGAGATGATTGCTCAAGGGACAGATTCTCAAGCTGGAACTGAGTTGGAAGACGATATCTTAGACGCCGTCTTGGCGGCGCGAGATTCATTGCTCACCGATCTGGCAAAAACGCCTGAGGAGAGTGCTGGAAAAAAGCCTGAAGCCCAGCGCAAGGACTTTGCCCCTCCTAAGCGCAAACCCCAAGCCGATAATGACGATGAAGCACCGTCTTCGTTAGACGGTCAGGCTATATTAGAAGTTAAATCAGAGCTTCAGTCAGAAGCTAAACCTGAACGTCGGCCACAGCCTGTTTTAGCCACAGGCATTGAAGACAGGCCTCCCTGGGAGGAACCTGTCGAAGCCGCAGCTACTGAGAATGTCACCTCTTCAGGTGGCAATGAGCAAGGCACAGATACTCATCCAATGGTATCGACTCAAGTAGAAGCGCCTGTACCTGTACAAGAGCAAGTTCAAAGCGGAATACAAGCTCAGTCATGTGATCCGCTTCCCCCTCTGGGTGAAGCGGAGGTGACAGGCCATGAGGTCGATCTCAAGTGGTATCGATTGATGTCTGCTATCGATGTCGGCGGAAGGGTGCGTCAATTAGCGGTGAACTCAGTATGTCATGAGTTTACCGAGCCCTTGTCTCTGTTATTAAAACCTATCCAGAAGCACTTGGCCGCAGATATTGCCATTGTGCAGTTAGAGGAAGCCTTAGGCAAAGCGTTAGGCGCCGAGAGTAAGGTCAGCATATCTGTTGGAGTTGATGGCGACAGAGAGACACCACTGGAAGTGCGACAGCGTTTTCATCGGGAGATCCAAGCTCAGGCGCACCAAGGCTTGTTAACCGACACCAATGTTCAATGGCTAATGAGCCAGATGGGAGCAGAGCTTGAAAACGATAGTTTAAGTTATGCACCTGAGCTATTGAGTTTAAAAGGAAATACCATTGAGCTCATCGATAAGTCGAACTTTAAGGCGTTACCTCAGTCATAAGTTTGTACGGCTTTGATTGATTATCGACATTATTTAAGTAAGATGAGCCAACTTTATTCGCCCCTTAATTGAAGAGAAATAGATATGTTTGGAAAAGGCGGTATGGGTAACCTGATGAAGCAGGCCCAGCAGATGCAAGACAAAATGGCCAAAGCGCAAGAAGAGATCGCGCGTATGGAAGTGATCGGTGAAGCCGGTGCGGGTCTTGTGAAAATCACCATGACAGGTTCTCACAGTGTACGTAAAGTGGATATCGATCCTAGCCTGTTAGAAGACGACAAAGAGATGCTAGAAGATCTTATCGCTGCAGCATGCAATGATGCAGCACGCCGTGTTGAAGAGAGCCAAAAAGAGAGAATGGCTGAGGTGACTGGCGGTATGCAGTTACCACCAGGCATGAAGATGCCGTTTTAATTTGAGTATTATTAGATAATGAAATTTAGTCCTCTGGTTGATGAGTTGATCCAAGCTTTGAAGTGTTTACCTGGCGTCGGCCCTAAATCTGCTCAGCGTATGGCGTTTCAGTTACTCGAGCGGGATCGAAAAGCGGGTCAATCTCTGGCTCAAGCATTAGAAAAAGCCATGAGTGATGTGGGGCATTGCCAATCCTGCCGCACCTTCACCGAAGAGGTTCATTGTCCGATTTGTGCCAGTCACAAGCGCGGGCTATCTCAGGTGATTTGTGTGGTTGAAACCCCTGCCGATGTATTGGCTATCGAAGCCGGTGGGCATTTCTCCGGGCGTTACTTTGTTCTGCTTGGGCATCTGTCCCCTTTAGACGGTGTCGGGCCAGATGAGCTTGGGTTAGCTTTGTTAGAAGAACATTTAGCTTCTGGTGAGGTAGCCGAGTTGATCTTAGCCACCAATCCTACGGTGGAAGGGGATGCAACGGCGCACTTTATTGCCGATATGGCCAAGAGCCATGAAGTGATAGTGAGTCGTATCGCTCACGGTGTACCTGTCGGCGGTGAGCTTGAGTATGTCGATAGCACCACGTTAGCGCTTTCTTTTAATGGTCGTCTCCCGCTGTAAGTTTTACGCTATTGCACGGCTCTGTTTTCCCGAGTTGAGATAATCCAGTATTTGTTACGGCAATACTGGATTTTTTTTAGCCATTTAAACGCCAGTTACCTCTTTCCCCTTGAAATGTAAAATTCCAGCCCCATCTCTATTTTCATAAAGCACTTTGCGTCGTATAAAGCTTAAGTCCATAAAGAGTTAGGCTTTGTGAAATACAATAAAGGAACAATCCATGTCACAACAAGAAACTCATGGCTTTCAAACTGAAGTCAAGCAACTACTAAATTTGATGATTCACTCTTTATATTCCAATAAAGAGATTTTCTTGCGTGAATTGGTCTCCAACGCTGCCGATGCTGCCGATAAGTTGCGTTATGAAGCCCTGACTAACGATGCCCTATACGAAGGCGATGGTGAGCTGAGTGTGCGTATCAGTGCCGATAAAGACAAAGGCACCATCACTATCAGTGATAACGGCATAGGCATGACCCGCGACAGTGTGATTGAGCATTTAGGCACTATCGCTAAATCGGGTACTGCGGAATTTTTCAATAACCTATCCGGTGATGACACCAAGGATTCACAACTCATAGGTCAGTTCGGCGTGGGTTTCTATTCTTCATTTATCGTTGCCGATAAGGTCACTGTACGTACTCGTGCCGCTGGCCACAGTGCCGATGAAGGCGTGTTATGGGAGTCAGCGGGTGAAGGTGATTTTACCGTAGAAAATATCACTAAAGAGACTCGCGGAACCGAAATTGTCTTACACCTTCGCAAAGATGAACAAGAGTTTGCCGATGACTATCGTCTACGCTCTATTATCACTAAATACTCAGATCATATCTCAGTTCCTGTTGAAATGTTCGAAGAGGGTACGCCTGCGATTGAAGCTTCAGATGATCAAGAAGCTGTGGCGGCAGTCGAAGGTTCATGGAAGCCTATGAACAAGGCTACTGCGCTTTGGACCCGTAACAAGAGCGATATCTCTAAAGAGGAGTATGAAGAGTTTTATAAGCATATTTCCCACGATTTTACCGATCCATTGTTGTGGAGCCACAACCGAGTCGAAGGTAAGCAAGAATACACTAGCCTGCTGTATATCCCAGCCAAAGCGCCTTGGGACATGTGGAACCGCGACCGTAAGCATGGCCTGAAGCTTTTTGTTCAGCGTGTGTTCGTCATGGACGATGCTGAGCAGTTTATGCCTAGCTACCTGCGTTTTGTTCAAGGACTTATCGACTCAAACGACCTGCCGTTGAACGTGTCTCGTGAAATCTTACAAGACAATAAGGTGACGACAGCACTGAGAACCGCTGTGACTAAGCGCGTACTTGGCATGTTAGAGAAGCTGGCTAAGAATGATGCTGAGAAGTACCAGACATTCTGGGCTGAATTTGGTCAAGTGCTAAAAGAAGGCCCAGCCGAAGATATGGTCAACAAGGAGCGAATTGCTGGCTTGTTGCGCTTCGCATCGACTCATACTGAAGATGCGGCACCGACGGTTTCTCTCGCCGATTACATCGGCCGTATGCAGGAAGGTCAAAGTAAGATCTACTACATAGTCGCCGATAGCCATGACGCGGCTGCAAATAGCCCGCATCTTGAGCTGCTACGCAAGAAAGGTATCGAAGTCCTCTTGATGTCTGAGCGCATCGATGAGTGGTTGATTAACCACCTTACCGATTTCGACGGCAAGCAGTTACACTCGGTGACTCGTGGCGATCTTGAGCTTGGTGATCTCGAAGATGCTGCAGAAAAAGAAGCTCAGGAGAAGTTAGAAACTGAATCTGAAGGTTTGGTGAAACGGGTTAAAGATTCACTGGGTGACAAGGTGTCAGCAGTGAAAGTGACCACACGTCTTACCGATACCCCTGCGTGTGTTGTGGCGGGTGAAGGCGAGATGTCGACTCAGATGATTAAATTGATGGAAGCTGCCGGACAAGCTGTACCGGAAAGTAAGCCTACATTTGAGATTAACCCTGAGCATCCTCTGGTTGCGCGTCTTAATGATGAACAAGATGAAGCAGTATTCACTCAGTGGACCGAGTTATTGCTGCAACAGGCCCAGCTATCAGAGAAAGGTAGCCTGGCAGATCCTTCAGCCTTCATTAAGCTGATGAATCAGATGCTGTTGGCTAAACTTAGCTAATAAATTATTGTAATTGGAAGGCAGAGCATCTAGTACCCTTGTAGTATTAGGGTTCTGCCTTTTTTATATCTGCGGTATTTATCACGCGTTCCCCTGTAGGCCCAAGTCTTATGGAGACGAGAATGAGTGATCGTATAAACAGATAACAGGATTGTTATGGAAACTGTTCTAGATCTAACGAAAGATAATATTCAGCAAATCGTCGATGCCTCGGCAGAGCAAGTTGTTGTGCTTTGTTTCTGGTCGAATCAAAGTCCGGAAAGTATCAGCTTAAGTCAGACATTGGTCTCTATGGCCCAGAAACAAGCTGGCCGTTTTGTGTTAGCAAAAGTTGATTGTGACAACGAGATGGAGATTGCCAATTATTTTCAAATTCAGAATCTCCCTACAACTTTAGTGCTCAGCGAAGGCAAGCCTATCGATGGTTTTGCAGGTGTGCAGGAAGAGAGGCAAATCACTGAGATGTTAGATAAGCATCTTCCGGCCCAGTGGCAACTTAAGCTAAACCGGGCTAAGGCATTACTCGTTGATGAAGATGTTCAAGCGGCGCTTCACTTGTTAAGGGAAGCGTATAGCGAATCGCCAAATGCTGAAATTGCTTTAGTGTACGCCGATGCTGAGCTGATGACCGGTGATCTTACCTTAGCGGGTGAGCTGTTAGACAGTGTGGGCTTAGCAGATCAGGATAGCTACTATCAAACCCTGAAAGCTAAACTAGCACTGGCTTTGGATGCTGCCGATACCCCAGAGATCCGTCAATTACAGCAGGCTTGTGACAGTGAGCCTGATAATGTCTCTCTATTGTTAGACCTAGTTAAGGCGCTTCATCAGGCGAAAAGAGATGAAGAAGCGCTAGCACTGCTGTTTGCTCCTCTATCTAAAGATATTTCGATTGAGAATGGTGATGTCAAAAAGCTGTTTCTGGAAATTTTGACTGCATTAGGTCAGGGAAATCAGCTGGCGAATCAGTATCGTCGTAAGTTGTACAGTTTATTGTATTGATATTGAGTTCAAATTCAGTACGAAAATCAAACATAATAAACCGATCCTATTTGGTCTGATTAAACATGATTGTCTATCAGGCCAATGTCTAATGACTAACTAGGCTAAAACTGTTTCTACCCCCTTCAAAATAGCGGCTAATTATGCGAAAATCGCCGCTAATGATAAAACTATGTGAAATAAGAGGAATCTCGAGATGCGCATCATGTTATTAGGTGCCCCAGGTGCCGGCAAAGGTACCCAGGCCCAGTTCATCATGGAAAAGTACGGTATTCCACAAATTTCTACCGGTGATATGTTACGTGCAGCAGTTAAAGCTGGAACGCCACTTGGCTTGGAAGCCAAGAAAGTGATGGATGCTGGTCAGTTGGTCTCAGATGAGCTAATTATCGGTTTAGTAAAAGAGCGTGTCGCTCAAGATGATTGTGCCAAAGGTTTCTTGCTCGATGGTTTCCCTCGTACTATCCCACAAGCCGATGCTATGGCAGCCAGTGGCATCAATATCGATCACGTGGTAGAGATCGATGTGCCCGACGAAGATATTGTTAAGCGTATGGCTGGTCGTCGTGTTCATCCTGGTTCTGGCCGTGTTTATCATATTGTTTTCAACCAGCCAAAGGTTGAAGGTAAGGATGATGTTACCGGTGAAGACCTAGCTATTCGTCCAGACGATGAAGAGTCTACGGTACGCAAGCGCCTGGAGATCTACCATGAGCAGACTAAGCCTCTGGTAGAATATTACGGTAAGGTAGCAGCCTCTGGCCAGGCGACATACAACAAGTTTGACGGTACACAGACAGTGGCAGCTGTCAGTAAAGAGATCGTCGCTGCGATAGGTTAAAGGTATCTGATCCTTATCAGTATATGAGCTAGTTCTCATATTTTGAAAAGCTCACTTAGGTGGGCTTTTTTTATATGATTTTGAATGTTAGCCTAATATAGAGTATCGACATTATAAGAGAGTGATTTTGAGCAAAACTACCCCGGCATTCGGTGTGCTTCTGGTTAACTTAGGGACGCCTGATACACCCACGACAAAAGATGTACGTTCATTTCTAAAACAGTTCTTGAGTGATCCAAGAGTCGTCGACCTTAACCCCCTTATTTGGAAGCCTATTCTTAACGGCGTCATACTTAATTTTCGCCCGTCTAAGGTAGCAAAACTCTATCAAGCCATATGGTGGGATGAAGGGTCGCCCTTGATGGTGGTGAGTCAACGCCAGAGAGAGCAACTTGCAGGCATGTTAGCCCAAGAGTTTGGACAGAGCATACCCGTCGAACTGGGTATGACCTATGGTAACCCTTCATTGGCTCTGGGGCTGGATAAGCTCAAGTCTCAAGGGGTTGAAAGAATTATTGTTCTGCCTCTTTACCCTCAATACTCATGCTCGACCGTGGCGGCTGTTTCAGATGCCATTGCCTCTGAGTACAAGGGATGGAGAGAAGTCCCTGAAACCCGCATAAACAAAGAATATTATCAGCACCCTGGCTATATTTCGGCCCTGGCCAGTTCGGTAAAAGCCCATTGGGAACGACATGGCCAAGCTGACAAGCTGTTGATGTCGTTTCATGGGATCCCAGTCAGATATGTGACCGAAGGCGATCCTTATCAAGGGCATTGCGAGAAAACATCTGAACTCCTGGCCAAAGAGCTGGGATTAAACCATGACCAATGGCAGCTTTGTTACCAGTCAATATTTGGCAAGGAGGAGTGGCTCACGCCTCAGACCGACAAGACTCTAACCTCTTTACCGGCTCAAGGGGTGAAGTCTGTGGATATTATCAGCCCGGCTTTTGCGGCTGATTGTCTGGAAACACTCGAAGAGCTTTCTATCGGTGGCAAAGAGATGTTCATTGAAGCTGGGGGAGAGAGATATGAGTTTATCCCCTGTCTCAATACCAACCCAGCCCATATAGCGCTTTTAGTGGAATTGGTGAAGCAGCAGAGTCAAGGCTGGTGCTAACTTTGTGCTAAAGGCTGGTATAAATTAGTGCTAGAAGTGAGCAATCTGCATTAGACGCTCAACATCTGTCCCTAAAAAGGATAAAATACGTTACTAGATACTGGCGTATATCACTGCGTGTGGTAGGATCTGCCGCCGTTTATATTGGCCCTGATTTGATAGGGCCAATTGTTTTGAACTATATTCCCATATGGCTGATTTGATTTAATCGGCCTCCAGTATGTTGCCAAAGGTTGAGAGCACACAATGAAGTTTCCAGGTCAACGAAAGTCCAAGCACTATTTCCCCGTCCAAAACCGTGACCCGCTATTGGCTCAACTCACTCAGCAACCGCTTCGTTTTCCAACTTATATCACCGGGATTGATCAGACCTTGGTAGACATAGAAGCTAAGGTAGCCGATGAACTACTCGAGCGATATAAACTTCCCAAAGGCAACTCGACTCTAATTGATGATGCCAGTGCCCACGCCTTGTATTCAGAATTGAAGCAGCATGGCTTAATCAGTGATGAATTCGCCGGTGGCACCATAGGCAATACGGTGCACAATTATTCGATTCTTGCCGATGACAGATCTGTCTTGTTTGGCGTAATGAGTAATAATATCGAAGTAGGCAGCTACGCTTATCGTTATCTGTGTAACACATCTTCAAAAGTCGATCTTAACTATCTACAGCCGGTAGAAGGTGCCATAGGTCGTTGCTTCACCCTGATATCTGAGTGCGGCGAGCGTACTTTTGCCATTAGTAAGGGATCGATGGATAAGTTGACCCCTGAATATATTGATAAAGATCTGGTACAAGGAGCGTCGGCATTGGTGTTAACGGCTTACTTGATGAGAGCCAGCGGCGGCGATCAGATGACAAAGGCGGCATTAACAGCAATAGAATATGCTAAAGAGGTCGGAGTCCCTGTGGTACTGACGTTAGGCACTCGTTTCTTGATTGAAGAAGATCCAAGCTGGTGGAGAGCATTCATCGAAGAGAATGTGACGATTCTGGCAATGAATGAGGATGAAGGCGAAGCCCTTACTGGTTTTAAAGATCCACTTCAGGCCAGTGAAGCCGCCCTTGAACTGTGTGATATGGTATTGACCACAGCTGGTCCTATCGGACTCTATACCGCAGGCTATACCGAAAATGCAGAGAAACGTGAGACCAGCAATACCCTGTTACCCGGCTCTATTCCTGAGTTTAACCGCTATGAATTCTCACGTCCTAAGCTGAAATCTGCCTGTGATGAGCCGATCAAGGTCTATGCTCACATCTCACCTTACATGGGCGGTCCGGAGAAGATCCGTAACACCAATGGTGCCGGTGATGGTGCACTGTCTGCACTATTGCACGATCTCGCATCGAACACCTTCCATAAGGCCAATGTGCCAGGTTCGAGCAAACACAAGCGTGATGGCTTATGTTATTCCTCATTCTCACAGATCTGTAAGTATGCTAATCGCGTGGCCTATGAAGTGCTTGCACAGCACAGCCCGCGTCTTTCTCGTGGTTTACCAGAACGTGAAGATAGCTTAGAAGAGTCGTACTGGGAGAGATAACTTTCGTACAATGAGATAAAGCTCTTAACAAGCAAACATAAGAAAGGCGTCCAATTGGACGCCTTTTTGTGTCTGGAACACTTATGTAAGTTTGCCAAGGATGGCAAAAAACTTACGTTGTGTCTGGAACACTTATGCACTCTTTCTTAAATAGGCCATGTGCCGACGATGCTCCCGGCATCGTTTCGGCATTTCCTACTTCCATGTAGGTCACGGTTTAAAACTTACCTTGTGTCTGGAACACTTATGCGCTCCAGAAGGAGCGCATATTCTTGTGCACCTATGGCTAGGCTTCTTGTCCCTTCACCTGGTCTCTGAAGCTACCCGCTGTCTTGCCTGCTTGGGTATCGTTGAAGATCTCTTCATTGAATTCACCCTCAGACTTAGCGATGACCACAGTGGCAACCGTGTCACCGGTAACATTAACTGCGGTGCGGACCATGTCGAGTAGTCTGTCGACGCCTATGATCAGCGCTATGCCTTCGACAGGAAGACCCACCTGGTTAAGTACCATGGCCAACATGATAAGACCAACACCTGGTACGCCAGCGGTACCGATAGATGCAAGTGTCGCAGTAATAACCACCATGGCATAATCTGTGATGCTTAAGTCAACACCATAAACCTGAGCGATAAATACCGTGGCAACACCTTGCATGATGGCCGTACCATCCATGTTGATGGTAGCGCCAAGAGGCAAGGTGAATGAAGCGACTTTATTATCGACACCTAGTCTGTGCTCAGCTGTTTCTATGGTGACAGGCAGAGTCGCGTTTGAACTGGCTGTGCTAAAAGCAAACAGTTGCACATCACGCATCTTACGGATGAAGGTTATCGGATTTAATCCTGAGAACACTTTAAGCAAAGTGGGATAGACAACGAACCCATGAAGCAGTAGAACACCAAGGACGACGAAGAAATATTTTACTACGCTGCCGAAGGTCTCGAGACCCAAAGTGAGTGCCAATTTTGCCATCAAGGCAAACACACCATATGGCGCAAGCTGCATTATTAGTGTAACTACACGCATAATCACTTCGTTAAGGTCGTTAAACAGCGCTGCAACGCGTTTACCGCGCTCGCCGATATGCGAGATAGCAAAACCAAAAATAACCGCAAATAGGATGATTTGAAGCATATTGCCTTCACTCATCGCATGCAGTGGGTTGGTTGGGACTATGTTGATGATCACTTCTGCTAGGCTTGGGGCTTCTTTTGCATTGAAGGTGAGGCCTTCACTGACCAAGGAAGCGTTACCTGGATGGACCATGATGGCAATCAAGATTGCCATAGACAGAGCAATAGCAGTGGTGAATAGATAGAAGGCGATGGTCTTACCGCCGAGTCTGCCTAATTTCGATGGGTCACTCAACGAACATGTGCCGCACACCAATGAAATAAACACCAAAGGCACGACCAACATTTTCAGCCCGGATACAAATATGGTGCCGATAACATGCAAGAAACCTTCGGTGATGTATTCGTCGATAAATGTACTTTCGGGGAAAAGGTTTCTGAGTAGCAATCCCAAAAGGATACCGCTACCCATACCAATAAGAATTTTACTCGTGAGTCCGAGTTTTTTTGCTTGAGTTAAAGCCATAGTGCTTCCTGTATAATTATTATGCTTTTCAATTTGCGATGTAAGCCTAGCAAGAAACGAAGATTGATGAAACTGCGCAATAGTTAAACCTTTTCGTTGTTTTAGTAAAATAAATCAAGATAGTTATGGATAAGTAGCAGGAAAATTATGTAATGTTGGCCTATAAGTAATAAGCGCCTCGCTTAAAATTACATATTGAGTAACAGGGAGTCTGGCATGAAGTCAGTTTACAAGTTTTTTATCGTATTTTTATGGTCGTTTTTCATGGTCGCCTGTAGTGGAGGGGGGGATATTGCGGACCCATTAGATCCTGATCCAACTCCGGATGAAATTACAGTTAGCTTAAGTATATCTAATACTCAAATTGCCGCAGCTGATCCTGCGGTTGTCACGGCAACAGTTAAGGATGCAAAAGGTAATGCCGTTAGTACCTTAGTCTCTTTCTCATTAAATAACGATAAATACGGAACGTTTGATCCCAGTACTGGTGAAGTTGCTACCGTTAACGGTGTTGCTACTATCAAGGTCAATACAGCCGAGATCAATACCGGTGCGACTATCACTGCGTCAATTACTTCAGGTGAAACCGCTTCAATCAATGCCACTATGGTTGGTGACGGTGGTCAAGCCGGCGGCGGCGCTCAAGTCTCTTTAGCGCTGACTGACGCCGCGGGTAATCCAATTCAATCAATCAGTACATTATCTCCAGGAAAGCTGACAGCGACAGTGACAGGAATTAATAAGTCAGTGATTGTTACCTTCGACAGCCCGATTGGTGATTTACCGATTAAGAGTGCTGTTACTGATTCTGAAGGTAAAGCTACGGTTGATATCTATGCTGGCAGTTCGTTAGGTGCTGGTGAAGTTACTGCGACATTATCTACCAATGAAGTTGGTACAACTATCATAGTTGTTGGTGCAACAAACGTGGTGATGGGAAGTGGCAGCCCACTGGTAGAAGGTGTAGCAGAGGTCAGTACCACTAATTTATCTGCTGGAGGTACAGCTACAATTTCGGTGCTTATTCAAGATGATAAAGGTAATCCATTTACTCAACCTGTCGATGTGAAGTTCTCTTCTACCTGTGCAACCAAAAACCCAGCTCAAGCACAGATCAGTTCACCTGTTTCTTCAAGTAACGGTGTTGCTACCAGCACTTATTTGGCCCAAGGCTGTGTAGGAGAGGATCAAATCAATGTAACCGCCGATGCTGGCGGTATCAGTCTTTCTGCAATAGGCACCATCAATGTACTTCAGGCTAATGTGGGAAGTATTGTTTTTATAACGGCTGAGCCTGAAAATATTGGTATCTTAGGTACAGGTGGTATCGAATCGTCGATAGTTAAATTTAAGGTACTAGATAGAAATAGTAACCCAGTGAGTAATCAAAACGTATTGTTTGAGCTCAATACTAATATCGGTGGTGTCGACCTTAGTCCCGATGAAGCTACAACTAACAATGAAGGTATTGTGCAGACAGTGGTGACCACAGGCACAGTGGCTACTTCAGTCAGAGTCACAGCTACCGTCGATGATAATTCAACGCCGGTTATATCGAGTCAGTCTAAACAGTTAATCATCTCGACGGGTATCCCAGATCAAGATAGCTTCTCATTATCCGCTGTAATGTTAAATGCTGAAGGCTGGGATCGTGATGGTACTGAAGTAGCAGTTACAGCCCGTATGGCTGACGCATTTAATAACCCGGTTCCCGATGGAACAACTGTGTCTTTTACTACTGAAGGCGGGGCTATTGAAGATGCTTGTCAAACTGTAAACGGCGTCTGTTCTGTGAAATGGATCAGCCAATTGCCAAGGCCAGAAGGACAATCATTATTTGATGAGGCTGGTCTACAAATACATAATCCAACAGCTTTGCGGAAGTGTCATGTATTGAAAGTGAATGAAACAGACTTAGAAGAAGTTTGTGATCTTCTTGATGACAATCAAACTCGGGTTTACGGTAACTTTTACGAGCAACAATATGGTGGTCGAGCAACCATTTCCGCAATAGCAATTGGTGAAGAGTCTTTCCCTGATCTTAATGGTAATGGTCGTTTTGATGAAAATGAGGTTAATGAGTTTTTAACTGGAACCAATGTTACTGGTGAGCCTTTTGATCTCAATGATGCTTTTAATGATTACAACGAAGACACAATCTTTAACCCTCAGCCTGATGACCAATTAATCGGTCTCGAAGGTGGGGCTCTTGAGGAGCTTATCGATTTTAATTCAAATGAGGTCTTTGATCTAAAAGATGGCTTATACAATGGTGTTCTCTGCGCGTTTATTCCTGGAACTATTGAACCTGCTCATGATGCTTGTGCCCCTGATGGCTCTAAATCTTTATATGTCCGTAGAAGTTTGACTATGGTCATGTCTGGAAGTACTGCTGTTGCGACTAAGCATGCAGATATCGGTATTATTGATAAAGATGGGATCCATAATCCAGGTGTGATCACCATAGTGGGCAAAGGCGCTGCAAGTGTTTATTTTACAATTTCAGATCTTCATAATCAGCAGATGCCAGCAGGAAGCAAGGTAACTTTCACTGCGACGGCTGGTTCTGTTGTGAGTGGTAGTGAATATATCTGGCCAAGCAGTAATTATAATGGTGGTCGAGAGTTTGCTGTAACGATTAAAGGCGAGGATGAACCTAACTCAGGAACATTTATGGTTCATGTAGAGTCTCCAAATGGTCTAGTTACTCAAGTGGTGGCTGTAGGTATCATCATTGAGTAAGAAGTAAGAAGTAAGAAGTAAGAAGTAAGAAGTACCAAAAAACCCAAGATGGCATCTTGGGTTTTTTATTATCTGCAATTATCACACTAGCTAACTATATTTATCTATTTCTGAAATTGATACACACTGCCCAAATTCATCAACTGGGTCAGTTCATCCAGTGCGGTGCGTGATTCGATCAATACCTGTGGATCGGCCAGGTCTTCGACGCTGAGGCGATCGCGGTAGTGCTTGTCTACCCAGTTATTTAGCTCTCTGAATAACACATCATTCATTAAGGTATGCTGGTTCACTGCAGCCACCTCAGTGTCATTCATGGCGACACGCAATCTCAGGCAAGCCGGACCACCACCATTTTGCATGCTTTGCTTCACATCGAAATAGTGTACTTGCTTGATTGGCGTGCCTAGGGTGACGACTTCCTGAAGATAAGCGTGTACCGCTTCATTCTCCTGGCAATTTGTCGGCGCTATGATCGCCATCTCACCAGATGGAAGTGTGATGATCTGAGTGTTAAACAGATAACTCTTCACCGCATCTTGAATGCCGACTTTATTGGTGGGTACTTCGATGAAGTGAAGTGGTGAGTCACCAAATTTTTGCTTTATTTCGTTTAACTTGTTCTGTGTATCCAGAAATGCCTGCTCGTGATAGAAGAGCACATTTTGGTTACCGACGGCGATCACATCGTTATGAAACACGCCTTGATCGATCACATCTGGGTTCTGTGAGATATATACCGTGTTGTCATCATCGAGCTGATGTAAGCGAGCGATGGCTTGAGAGGCTTCTAATGTCTGTCTTGCCGGATACTTTGTTGGTTTCGGTGCTGCTGGATTGGTCGCTTCCTGACCATAGACAAATAACTCTATACCCGTTTCGCCGTACTCTCCGCAAAGACGGGTGTGGTTCGCCGCGCCTTCATCGCCAAAACTGGCGTGCTCAGGCAGATGTTGATGATGGCTGAAATGCTTGTCGTTATTGAATGTCGCCGCCAGAATATTACCCGTAGTGATAGGTTCTATGCTGCGGTGTAACTTGTCTACTAGGTTAGCCGGGGTGAAATGCAGCTTTCCATCTCGACAATCGGCACTGGGTGAGACCGTTGCCGCATTCGCGGTCCACATACTCGATGCACTACAACAGGCACGTAACAAAGCAGGAGCCTGTTTAGCGGCTTTATTTAATACTTCGGCGTCAGAGCCTGTAAAACCAATTCTACGCAACGTATGAAGGTCTGGGCGCTCTTGAGGGGCTAATATGCCTTGAATCATACCCATATCGGCGAGTGCTTTGGCTTTTTTTAATCCTTGTTTCGCTGCGGCTCTTGGATTTGAAACGGCTGCAGCGTTACTCAGTGATGCCACATTACCAAAGGAGAGGCCCGCGTAATTGTGGGTTGGTCCAACAAGACCATCGAAATTCGCTTCAAAATGCTTCATTAGTTTTCCTTATCAGGGTAGCGATACCTTTTATTAACTTGTTTTATTCTTTTGGCTTTATCTATGAAATTGGCTTCTGGTGTTGCCAGTTACTCCAAATCCACTAAAGTTAAGCTAAGATGTGGTGTGAGGCTGAAATGAGCTCAGTATACTTAAGCTTCAATTGTTCACAAGTAAGGCAAAATTGGCTAAGTTTGTGATATTTGCATCGAAATGCACATGAATTCCTTGCTAGATGACTAATAATGGAATATTAGTTTTTAATTAAGCATTTATTTCTTTCACACTTTTTTAGAAATAGTTCCAAAATGGTTAAAAATGGCTCACCAGCACAAATAAAAGAGGGATTAGCTTGAAAAAATTGAGACAAACCTCTATATATGGAGCCAAATTACAGCATTTTGAGACTTTTTGGCGCAGATCATTCTATGGGTAAATCGCTAGTTATTGTCGAATCACCGGCCAAAGCCAAGACTATTAATAAATATCTCGGCAAAGATTACATTGTTAAATCGAGCGTAGGTCACGTAAGAGACCTACCAACATCATCCAGTCCTGACTCTAAAGTGGCGACTAAAACGCCTGCAGAAGTTCGGAAGATGGCTCCTGAAGAGAAAGCCATCTATAAGAGCAAGAAAGCGAAACAAGCGCTTGTTGCTCGTATGGGAGTGGACCCTGAGAATGGCTGGAAAGCCAAGTATCAGATACTCCCCGGTAAAGAAAAAGTGGTTAAAGAGCTGCAGGCTCTAGCCGAGAAAGCTGACAAAATCTATCTCGCAACCGATTTGGATAGAGAGGGAGAGGCCATTGCATGGCACTTGCAAGAGATCATAGGTGGAGATGAGTCACGCTATCAGCGCGTTGTCTTCAACGAGATCACTAAGACCGCTATTCAAGACGCATTCAGTAAACCCGCGCATTTAGATACCAATATGGTTAATGCCCAACAGGCTCGTCGATTCCTCGACCGCGTCGTTGGGTTTATGGTATCGCCTCTGTTATGGAAGAAAGTCGCCCGTGGATTATCCGCCGGTCGAGTTCAATCTGTGGCAACGCTTTTAGTGGTCGAGAGAGAAGGCGAAATTAAGGCTTTTGTTCCCGAAGAGTTTTGGGATATTCATGCGCAATTGAATACCCCGGCTAATGATCTGCTTAAAATGCAGGTGGTTAAGTTTCAGGGCAAGGCATTTAATCCTGTTAATGAGAAGCAAACCTTAGAAGCGGTTTCTTTTCTGTCTCAGTCAAGCTTTGTGGTTGCTGCTCGTGATGACAGAGCGACCCAGAGTAAGCCTTCGGCACCTTATATCACATCGACCTTGCAACAAGCGGCGAGTACCCGTTTAGGTTTTGGCGTCAAGAAGACCATGATGATGGCTCAGCGTCTCTACGAAGCCGGTCATATTACCTATATGCGTACCGACTCGACCAACTTGAGTCAAGAAGCCTTGGACAATGTGCGCGAGATGATAGGTAAAGAGTTTGGCGATAAGTATCTGCCAGATGCCCCTATTCGTTACGGCAGCAAAGACGGGGCTCAAGAAGCTCACGAAGCCATTCGTCCATCAGATGTCAAAGTGCATGCCGCTTTGATGAATGACATGGAGAGAGACGCACAGCGCTTGTATGAGCTGATTTGGCGTCAGTTTGTCTCTTGTCAGATGACACCAGCAAAATATGATGCGACTCGCTTAACGGTTAAGTCCGGTGAGTACGAGCTCAAAGCTACTGGTCGTACATTACGTTTCGACGGTTGGACTCGAGTTCAAACTAGCATTAAGAAGAAAAATGAGGAAGACAATACGCTGCCTCATGTCGATCAAGGTGATAAGCTAGATCTTAAAGAGCTGGATCCCAAGCAACATTTTACTAAGCCGCCGGCGAGATACAGTGAAGCGTCTCTGGTTAAAGAGCTCGAAAAACGTGGTATTGGTCGTCCATCGACCTATGCGACAATTATTTCGACTATTCAGGACCGTGGTTATGTGCGCGTCGAAAGCCGTCGTTTTTATGCCGAAAAGATGGGTGAGATTGTCAGCGAAAGTTTGGTCGGCAGCTTCAAGGAGCTGATGAGCTATGACTTTACTGCGGGTATGGAACAGACACTCGATGATGTCGCCAAGGGCGAGTTAGAGTGGAAGAAAGTGCTCGATGGTTTCTATAAATATCTCACTAAGCAGATAGATCAGGCCGAGCTGTCACCGGAAGAGGGCGGAATGCGCCCGAACGAGATGGTGTTAACCGACAACATCAAGTGTCCGACTTGTGAGCGTCCTATGGGGATCCGCACCGGTACTACCGGTGTGTTCCTTGGTTGTTCCGGCTATGCCTTACCGCCTAAAGAGCGCTGTAAGACCACCATGAATCTGACTCCCGGTGAAGAAGCCGTGAGTGAGAACAGTGAAGATGCTGAAACAGATGCATTACGTGCTAAGCATCGTTGTGACATCTGTGGCACTGCCATGGACAGCTATCTTATCGATGAGACTCGTAAGCTGCATGTTTGTGGTAATAACCCGATATGTGATGGTCATGAAGTTGAACTCGGTCAGTTCAAGATTAAGGGTTATGAAGGCCCGATTATTGAGTGTGACCGTTGTGGCAATGACATGGAGCTCAAGAATGGTCGCTTCGGAAAGTACTTTGGTTGTACTAACAGCGAGTGTAAGAATACCCGTAAGTTGCTAAAGAGCGGTGAAGCTGCGCCTCCAAAGGAGGATCCGATTCATCTTCCAGAGCTTAAATGTACTAAGTCTGATGGCTACTTCGTGCTTAGAGATGGTGCCGCCGGGATATTTATGGCTGCCAGCACTTTCCCTAAATCACGTGAAACTCGTGCACCATTAGTGGAAGAGTTGGTTAAGTATCGTGAGCTATTATGGCCTAAGTACGCTTATCTAGCCGATGCACCAGTTAAAGATAGCGATGGTAATAAGGCATCGGTTCGCTTCAGCCGTAAGACTAAGGAGCAATACGTTGCTACCGATGTCGATGGTAAGGCAACTGGCTGGACCTCTAAGTTTATCGACGGTAAGTGGGTGACTGAGGCGAAGAAGAAAGCCAAGCCAAAAGCGAAAGCGGCTACGGCAACTAAAGCTACGGCCAAAGCTAAGCCAAAAGCTAAGCCAAAAGCGGCTGCAAAGACTAAAGCATAGAGCAGTGTGCTTCAGTCAATGTTAGTCCATAGATAGCTAGTCCATAAAAAAGCCTCGATGATTCGGGGCTTTTTAATGTCTGCTGTTTACGAGACTCGAGGTTATAGAACCTAGGTTTAGCTCCTGTTTGACAGGAAGGTAACGGGGGTGACTCTATTTTATCTATTTGGAAAGGAATGCTAAATAGCGTGCAATAAAAAAGCCCCAATATTATATGTAGGGGCTTAGTTTGATCAAACTTTCTATCTAGCATCTAGCATCTAGCATCTAGCATCTAGCATCTAGCATCTAGCATCTAGCATCTAGCATCTAGCATCTAGCATCTAGCATCTAGCATCTAGCATCTAGCATCTAGCATCTAGCATCTAGCAT
>NZ_VOQB01000001.1:851906-992380 GCF_009377275.1 Shewanella sp. YLB-07
CTAGTATCTAGTATCTAGTATCGATTACCATTTCTTCTTCGGCTGGAACAGTACATCGATATCTTCTTCTTCTTTCACTGGTGTAACCTCTGGAGATGCAATTTTCTGTGCGCCTATGATTTCATCTAACATGGCTTTTGCTTCATCGACTTTTTTAACGATGAATGGGTCATTGGGGGTCTGAGCCTTGATGGCATGTAAGGTCGAAAGGGCCTTAGTCACCATCTGCTTTGAGGAGCCGTATTGCTTCATAAAACAGGCTGCTCTTGCTCGGGATAACATAGAATCAACATTAATCCTCAATTGGAGGCTATCTATTCTGCCTTCCTCTTCACTAAATATTGTGGGGTCGACCTTGCCCTTGTTATGCTCTGCGCGAAGAATGGCTTTTAGCTTCTTAAGTACTTGTACCAGGGTCAATATTTGCTGATCGTTATCGGGCAAACGGAAGCTTTCTATTGAAGGAGCCTGTTTAGGACTCGCAGCTAAGGTCTTGACCTGAGCACCTATGTCGGCCTGTCTTCTTTTGTAATCGCCGGCTTGACTTGCGGCATAGTTAGCGGCTAAGCCAAGAGCATCTTCGACACGCTTATATAGCACCAGCACTATCTGCGAGGAGCAGGGAAACATACCTGTGTGAGAAAGAACCTCTTCGGTTTCATCAATAATGGCTCTCTGTCTGGCCAGTTCAGTTCTGCGCTCAGCCTCGGCACGTTCTTTCTGTTGCTGTATGACATTAATTCCGATTACGAGTAATAAGAGTGCGCCAATACTGATCAGAACCAAAGTAAATATCATAGGTCTACCGTTAATTATGCAATTCTATTAATGCTACTATAAATCAACACTCTAGCATAGTTATCTTAGTCCAGCTTTTCACTTATGTCGTGTGAATGGTGTGAACTCTATGTTATATTCCATATTGATTTAATTTTCACGTTGTACTATAACTATTTCTTATACTTAATCTCCCATTCCAGACCCATTAAAAGCATTAAACTGAGGTCGAATTGAAGGATAAAAGATGAAGCTGCAGCAACTCAGATACATTGCAGAGGTGGTGAATCATAACCTCAACGTTTCGGCTACTGCTGAAAACCTCTATACATCCCAGCCAGGGATCAGTAAACAAGTTCGCATGCTCGAAGATGAACTTGGTATACAAATCTTCGGCCGTAGCGGCAAACATTTAACTCATGTGACTCCAGCTGGTGAGCAAGTCATAAGTATAGCAAATAATATTTTAGGTAAAGTCGAGAGCATCAAGAAAGTTGCCGAAGAATACACTAAGCCTGATCAGGGTGAGTTGAATATTGCAACCACAGATACCCAGGCGAGATATGCGCTGCCTAAAATCATTCGTGGCTTTATCGACCGTTATCCTAAGGTTAATTTACACATGCACCAGGGGACGCCTTCTCAAATCAGTGAGCTGGCGGCGAGAGGCGCTGCCGATTTCGCTATTGCGACTGAAGGTATGCATCTTTATTCCGATCTGATTATGTTGCCTTGTTACCATTGGAATCGCTCGATTGTAGTGAATCGAGATCATCCTTTGGCGACTCGCAGTAATATTACGATTGAAGATCTCGGCCGTTTTCCTTTAGTGACTTATGTCTTTGGTTTCGACCGCGAATCTGAGATTGAAAAATCATTTAATCGTGCGGGATTAGAGCCCAGAGTGGTGTTTAGTGCAACCAGTGCCGACGTGTTGAAGACCTATGTGAGACTCGGTTTGGGGGTTGGAGTGATCGCGTCTATGGCTATCGATCCTACTATGGACAGAGACTTAGTGGCTATCGATGCCAGCCACCTGTTTGGACATAGCACCACTAAAATAGGGTTCAGAAAGGGGAATTTCTTAAGAACTTATATGTATGAGTTTATCGAACATTTTGCTCCGCATCTGACTAAAGAGGTGGTCGAAAAAGCTGTCGCGCTTAGGGACCCTCAATTGATAGAAAATATGTTTGCCGATATTGACTTGCCGGTAAGGTAACACTTATCTGAGTATTTCTTACTGGGTAAAAGACATAAAAAAACTCGCCTAAGCGAGTTTTTTTATGTTTGATGATAAATTATTCAGAATTGTTTAGCATTCAACGATATTAACAGCCAGACCACCCTTTGCGGTTTCCTTATACTTGCTGCGCATATCTTTACCAGTATCCATCATGGTCTTGATCACTTTATCCAGTGATACCTTATGATTACCGTCACCACGTAGCGCCATACGAGAAGCGTTAATGGCTTTTACCGCGCCCATGGCATTACGTTCGATGCAAGGAACCTGGACTAGGCCGCCCACAGGATCACACGTCAATCCTAGGTTATGCTCCATGCCTATCTCGGCCGCATTTTCCACATGTTCGACTGTGCCGCCCATGATCTCGGTTAAGGCCGCGGCCGCCATCGAGCAGGCTACCCCGACTTCACCCTGACAGCCGACTTCGGCACCTGAGATAGAGGCATTTTTCTTATAGAGAATACCTATGGCTGCTGCGGTTAACAGGTAGCGGCAACAGATATCGCTATCGACTTCTTGAACAAACTTGTCGTAGTAGCATAAAACAGCCGGAATGATCCCTGCGGCACCATTGGTTGGGGCGGTGACGACTCTATCGCCGGCCGCATTTTGTTCATTAACTGAGAGGGCAAATAGATCGACCCAATCTAATGCGGTGAGAGGATCGACACTGTTTTTTCCTTCCGCTTTTAGTCTGCGATACATGGCCGGCGCTCGGCGTCTGAGTTTTAGTCCACCAGGCAGTAAGCCCTCTTTGTGATAGCCTCGTTCGACACAATCCTTCATTGTCTGCCAGATATGCCACAACTGCTCCCTGATATCTGCATCTTCGGCGATACTCAACTCATTTTCCATCATCAAGGCAGAAATACTCAAGCCATTGCTATTACAAAATTCGAGCAGCTGAGCCGCGCTGTTAAAATCAAAAGGTGCAGACTCAATCGGCAGGGCTGGGGATGCATCCTGAGCTTTAATTTCATCCTGATCTAAGATGAAACCGCCACCCACAGAGTAGTAGGTTCTGTCATAGATACATTCACCGGCAGAATAGGCGTATAAGGTCATGGCGTTCGCGTGGGCAGGTAAGCTTTTACGTCTGTGGTAGATAACGCCGGAATCACGACTGAAAATAACGTGTTTGCCATTTGCCATCAGCAATTGCTGATTTTGACTCACGTCCTTTAATATTCCATCTATGCTGTCTGTATTGACAGTATCCGGAGCCTCGCCCATTAAACCTAAGATAACGGCTTTACCTGTGCCGTGGCCTTTGCCCGTTTGTCCCAGGGAGCCGAATAACTCTGAGCGTAATTCATCTGTACGTTCAAGCAGGCCTGCTTTATCGAGATCGTCGATAAAGATGTTACCCGCTTTCATTGGACCCACTGTATGTGAGCTTGACGGTCCAATGCCGATTTTGAACATATCAAATACACTTATCATGCTTAACACCCTGTTTGTTATTGTTGTTTTACAATACTATCTACTATTAATATTAGTCTAAAATCCATTGGACTTATCAAGTTTCAATGGATCAAAGCCCTGATATGTTATTCTTCTCTTGCTTGTTTAAATCTATTCTACTGAATTTAAATCCATGATCTGAAAGTATCCCATACTTTCTTAAATGACTTATCATGAGTTTTTTTAATAGAAAATTTCAGATTAGCTTAGCTAAGGCAATGATTTCATGTTGGTAGCTGTCGGCTGAGCATCTTGTACTGTGTTTATTTGGATTATTTCTTATGGATAAAGATAAGAAATTCTTGTTATTAGGTCTCTTGAGGAGTAAGCGTGAGCTATTTAATGTTAGATCTTTTATCGACCCAAGCTAGTGAAGCCGAGCTTGAACAACTTAAGCATCCCATGGTGGGTGGCCTGATCCTATTTACGCGCAACTTTGTCGATAGAGAGCAATTGATCGCGTTAATAAAATCGATAAGAGAGGTGAGATCCGATCTTATCATAGCCGTAGATCATGAAGGTGGGCGAGTGCAGCGGTTTCGAGATAGTTTCACTCTAATACCTGCCATGGGCGATATATTGTCTCATGCAGGTGGCGATGTATCTAAGGCCCAGACTTGGGCTGTTGAATTAGGTTTTCTCATGGCGATTGAGCTATTGGCGTGCGATATCGATCTTAGTTTCGCGCCTGTGCTGGATCTGGACAGAGTCAGTAGAGTCATAGGCAAGCGGGCATTTGGCTCTGAGCCGGAAATCGTGATCAGTTTAGCCGAGAGTTTTATCTCAGGTATGAATCAAGCTGGCATGGCTGCTGTGGGCAAACATTTTCCAGGTCATGGCAGTGTAGAAACTGATTCACACTTGGCCCAAGCGGTAGATGAGCGCTGTGAGGCCGAAATCCGTAATCTGGATATGCTCCCTTTTAAGACGCTTATCGAGCAGCAGAAGCTTCAGGGCGTGATGCCTGCCCATGTTATTTATCCTAAAGTCGATCCTAATCCTGCAGGTTTCTCACCATACTGGCTCAAGCAAGTGTTGAGAGGCGAACTGGATTTCCAAGGCGTTATCTTCTCGGATGATCTCGGCATGAAAGGTGCTGGCGTCGTGGGAGGTTATAAGCAGAGAGCGAAAGCGGCATTAGATGCCGGTTGTAACATGATCTTGGTGTGTAACGACGCTGCTGGCGCAGCAGAGGTACTCAATGAACTCGATTGGCCTAGCGAGAAGCCAGATAGAGCGGCTAACTTGTTAAAACCCGATGCCAATTTAGTCGCCCAAGCATTACAGCAAGAAGAGCGTTGGAAAAAGGCTAAGGCTTTGGCTGAAACATTCAATCAGTAAAACTTACTTTCTTTTACCTGAGTATTTGATATAGCTCAACTCATTGACGAGTTAAGTTAGCTAAAGTGAATATTCTACATTATTACAGGTAGCACAATGATCCTCTATTTACATGGCTTTGATGCGACGAGCCCAGGTAATCATGAAAAGATGCGTCAATTGCAATTTATCGATAAGGATGTGCGTCTGGTGAGTTATAGCACTCAGCATCCCAAACACGACATGCAGCAGTTGCTAAACGAAGTGAGTCGTCAACTCCAACAATCAGATGATACTGCACCCTTAATTTTAGGGGTGGGCTTAGGCGCATTTTGGGCCGAGCGTATTGGATTTTTAAATGGGCTAAGAGCAGTGTTAATTAACCCTAACCTGTCACCTGAGATTAACATGGGTGCCCAGATAGACAGGCCCGAAGAATATGCCGATATTACCAGTAAATGTGTTGACAAATTCAGGTCTAAAAATGAAGGTAAAGCCTTAGTTATTCTCTCTCGTTCAGATGATGTGAATAATAATGCTCAGGTTTATGACGAACTGAGTGAGTATTACCAAGTGATTTGGGATGAAGACCAGCCCCACAAATTCCCGGTGTTGGCGAGCCAGCTATCAACAATTGCTTCATTTAAGCTGGGCTAGTTTGTTATACCGTTAGATAATTATCTTATCAGCCGCTTTCGAGCGGCTTTTTTACGCCTGCCATCGAGTCATCTAAGACAATATTGGGTTTACATTCAAAATAGCTAACTGGTACATCAGTATAAGATACTGATTTCTTCCACATTACAGGTGATCTTGATCACATGTAATGTGAAAGTTAGATGAAAAAGCTGGTTTTTGTTTGAATGTTATCTTTGTCAGTGTAAAGTGTCGAGCACAGCAACAAGTGATACAAATTGATACGACTAAATAATTAGTCTTTTTTAGACTCACCAATTTGCGTATGTCGCCCGATGCAGCTAGCCAACTTTAGTTAGCTGTTTTTTTTGCCTATATTTTGCCTAGTCGACGGGTTTACGTTATCTTCAAAAGAGGGAATTTGAGGATTTTAGCATGAAAAGAGTCAAGATAAGCGTTCAAGGAAAGGTTCAAGGTGTTTGTTATAGGCGTTACGCTTTATCGAAAGCCAAGGCCTTAGGCTTAACTGGTTATGTCTCAAATGACGATGATGGTAATGTCACTATTTTAGCTCAGGGAGCCTTTCCCGCGGTGGATAATCTGATCGATTGGTGCCAAATCGGCTCACCTCAATCCAATGTTTCTCAAGTCTTTGTTGAAGAAGATGAAGCCGATGAGATCTATTTAGATTTCTCGATTGTTCAATCTTAATTAGAAAAGTTATCTAATATTGAAAAGACCCGAAGCCAAAGGGCTTAGGGTCTTCTTGTGTATGAATTTAGCTGGACTTTATACCAATAGGTATTATTCCAAGATCTGGGTATTAAGCCTGTCTATGGGTTGCTGCATCTTTCTTATCTGAAGAATCATTCCCATTCTGGGATGATCGAAGTAATGAATTTCATCGCTTCTGACCCGTCTGTTTTGCTTCATAGGGAAGGAATACAGGAAGGGCGTAGACAGATTGACTTCACTCGAATTGTATCGAGTGTTATCCCGCATCACGTCTAAGGTTTTAGTGCCTTCTTCTCTTAAATTTAATGCCGTTTCAACATAAAGGTAGTGATCCAGATAGATGTTGATTGTGCCATCGAGCTTCCAGACCGCTTTATGTTCAACGACGCCAAAACTTCCTCCAAGAAAGTCAAACTCAGGCACATCCGACTGAGTTGTTTGGCTGAGAGTCGATTGCCCATTTAGCTCAAAACGTGAAGAGTAATCTTTTCCCGAGAAGATTCTAACGGGTTTGGCTCTGCGTCTGGGTTGCATGGCTTGCTGCCAAGTCATGTGCAGCAGACTCTTAGTGCCTCTTTCTCTGGAGAGTTTACTTATGATGTCTTTGAACTGATTTTGACTATTGGCTAGCAGTACGGGAGCACCACCCGGTACACCATATTGCGTCGATGGGGCAGCTATACTCCATGGGATCTGAGAAGGGTGATTCATTTGGGCGGATGAACTGAGTTGTTGGTTACATTCATCGGCTTTAGTGGCCCAATCATGTGCTGAACAGGCATCTAAACCTAGGCTGGCACCGGTAATATTGGTGCTGAACAGTGGCGAGATCAGATCCACCATCCTCTTGGGGTTTTGAAAAGAAACCTGGGCCGGTGCTTGCTCTTGAGATTGTCCATTGCTTCTTTCGAACAGATAGACCTCAACTTCAAACCAGCGCTCATTCTGGGCGTAGGCCTGCTGAGAGATAGAGAGTAGGCCTGCAATGATTAAAAAAGTTTGTCTTAACACATTATTCTCCAAGACGATGTTGAGATAATTGCCCTAATAGCAATTTTACCAGTGCCAGTCTATCCTTGTGTGACTCGGCTGGGATGAGGAATTTTAACTTACTCGGGCCATCCATTCGATAGTTTTGTGGCTGACTTTGCAGTAAACCAATAATAAAGCCCGGATCGACGCAGTGATCGTCGTTAAATTCCAGGCTACCACCCTTGGCATGCATCTCAAGTTTCTTAATGCCGAGACGGGTGGCCATATGTTTGTACAGGGTTAGCTCCATCAGGTTTTTAGTGGCGTCAGGTAGCATGCCAAAGCGATCGATAAGTTCGACTTTAAGTTCATCGATGGCATTCTCAGAGTCACAGTTGGCAATGCGTTTATACAGAGACAAGCGAATATTGACGTCATGGACGAAATCATCGGGCAGCAAGGCCGGAATTCGCAGTTCTATCTCACACTGACGTCTAAGCATCTGACTGAGAGAGGGCTCTTTTCCCTCTTTAAGCGACTTAACCGCATCTTCCAGCATCTCCATATAGAGGGTGAACCCTATCTTGGATATGTGGCCAGATTGTTCATCGCCTAACAGCTCGCCGGCACCGCGGATCTCGAGATCTTGGGTGGCCAGCATAAATCCAGCACCTAAATCTTCCAAGGCTCCGATGGCTTCAAGACGTTTTCGTGCATCGGATGAGATGCTTTTGGGGGGCGGCGTCATCATGTAGGCATAAGCCTGATGATGGGAGCGACCGACTCGTCCTCTCAGTTGGTGCAGCTGGGCTAAACCAAAGTTATCGGCTCTCTCTATGACTATGGTGTTAGCCGAGGGCACATCGATGCCGGTCTCGATAATGGTGGTACAGACGAGTACGTTGAACTTTTGATGATAAAAGTCAGACATGACTCTTTCTAAGTCGCGTTCCCGCATCTGGCCATGAGCCGTCACGACTCTAGCTTCCGGCAGGAGCTCACGTATTTCGTTGGCGCGTTTCTCTATGGTTTCGACCTTGTTGTGGAGAAAATAAGCTTGTCCGCCACGGAGAATTTCACGCAGTAAGGCTTCTCGAATGGTGGTGGGGTCGTACTCCCTGATGAAGGTCTTTACCGCGAGCCGCTTGGCCGGTGGTGTGGCAATAATTGACAGATCCCGCATGCCAGACATCGCCATATTGAGTGTTCTGGGAATAGGCGTCGCCGTTAAGGTTAAGATATCTACATTAGCCCGCAGCGCCTTAATCTTTTCTTTCTGCCTAACACCGAATCTGTGCTCCTCATCGATGACCAACAAGCCTAGATTTTCAAAATCACCCTCTGAATGCAGTAATTTATGGGTGCCTATGATGATATCGACTTTACCATTACTTAGCTCATCCATGATCAGCTTCTGTTCTTTAGCCGTCTTGAAGCGAGATATCACCTCAATCTTAACCGGCCAATCGGCAAATCTGTCTTTGAAGTTCTCGAAGTGTTGTTGGGCCAGTAAGGTGGTTGGCACTAAGATGGCTACTTGCTTGCCATCGTTGACCGCGACGAAGGCGGCTCTCATTGCCACCTCTGTCTTACCAAAGCCGACATCGCCACAGACAAGTCTATCCATGGAGATGGGAGAGCACATATCTGTTAACACAGCATTGATAGAGGTCTCTTGATCGACGGTCTCTTCGAAGGGAAAACTATTGGCGAACTGTGCATACTCTTGTTCATCGACTTTACACGCCGTGCCTGGCCTCGCCTGTCTCCGTGCGTAGACATCGAGCAGTTCGACGGCGACATCGCAGATCTTCTCTACCGCTTTCTTCTTAGCCTTGGCCCATGTTTCATTGCCAAGTTTGTTTAAGTTGGCTTCTTCGTCCGGCCCGACACTGTAACGGCTAATGAGGTGAAGTGATGACACAGGTACATAAAGTTTATCACCGCCGGCATATTCTAACTTGAGGTATTCGGCGACAAGGCCGCCGGTATCTAAGGTTTCCAGTCCCTGATATTTTGCGACTCCATGATCTAAGTGGACTATGGGTTGGCCGACTTTCAGCTCGGCTAAGTTTTTGACGAGGGCGTCACTGCTTATCTGTTTCTGTCTGTCCCGGCGACGTTTTTGAGATATACGATGACCGAATAGTTCGGTTTCACAGACCAGGCTAAATTTTCCACCTCGGCTTTTCTCTATGATGCAGCCGTTAGAGAGAGGGGAGACTATGAGTCCAAGCTTAGTCTTCGAGGCGGTAAATTCCTCTAAGCTGCCGAATCGTTTTGGTTTGATATCTATCTTACCGAGTAGTTCGAGTAAGGCTTCCCGGCGACCCTCTGATTCCGCACTGAAGAGTATGCTGGTCTCTTTAGTCGCATATTCTTGAAGCTGGAGCAGTGGTTGTTTTAACTTGTGATTGGCTGTCAACTCAGGCAGTTTTTCTAGTTTAGCCTGATGACCCTTGTCCGAGACCTTATCCGAGTCTTCGCCAATCTTGAGCTGGCTCCTTGGCAAGGTCTTAAAATGAGCGAAAATCTGCTCCGTGAGTAGATAGAGCTCTTTAGGTTCCAGTAACGGGCGTAAAGGATCCACGCGTCTATCTTCATATCTCAGCTCAACTTCGGCTAAATGGGCCTTAGAGGCGGCCTCAAGGTCGCCGATATTGACCAGTTGAGCATGTTCAGGCAGATAATCGAACAGGCTGGCAGTCTCGTCGAAAAATAGTGGCAGATAGCTCTCGATCCCAGCAGGAAAAATTTTTCGACTGACCATCTGATAGACAGATTCAGGTTCTTTAACCAAGCGTTCGAAACGTCGACGGTATCTCTGTCTAAAGCCTTCAATTGCCTTATCATCGGTTGGGAACTCTTTTGCCGGCAGCAAACGTATCGAATCAATTTGCCCACTGGATCTCTGGCTCTCTGGCTCGAAGTGTCTGATGGACTCGACTTCATCATCAAATAACTCGATACGGAAGGGTTGCTCCGAGCCCATGGGGAATAGATCGATTATCGAGCCTCTGACGGCAAACTCTCCATGTTCATACACCTGCTCGACCAGATGATAACCTGTGTTCACCAGTTGCTGTTTGACATCCTGAAGACAATAATTATCGCCTTTTTTCAACATGAGCACATTGCCGGCTAAGAAGGATTTAGGCGGTAAGCGTACCATCAAGGTGCTTAAGGGAACGATAACCAGTCCCTGTTTGGCATTGGGCAGCCGAGATAAGGTCTCTAATCTTTGGGATACCAGATCTTGGTGGGGAGAGAAACTGTCATAGGGCAAGGTTTCTCTGTCCGGGAAAAGCCACACCGGAAAATCGGTACCTTTGAGCAGATAATCCAGTTCAGATTCAAGCAACAGGGCTGTGGGTGTGTCGTGAGTCACAGCAACTGTTATGCCGACATGGTGTTGAACCAGGTTCGCTAAGGTGATGGCTTGAGAGGCACCACCTAATGTATATAGTGTTTGCGCTTTTGATGCACTTTTGACTGCGGGGGGAGTCAATATTGAGAAAGATTTCATTCAGATGTGGCAAAAGAGTAGCGTCAAAGATGCCTGATATTGTAGAGGCTTACAGCCTCTTGTGCTAGAGAAAACTTATGAGTTGGTTTTCGCCTGTTTACGCAATTTAAGCTGCTTTTGTTGCACGCTTAGACTGGCTTTGACCAATTGTTCCACATCAGTCTCCAATATTTGAGTAAACTCAAGACTGCTGATGTATTGGCAGCTAGCTTGATTGTCATCTGTATCTAACGGCTCAGAGACTGTGACTGTTACGAAGCATAACAGGGCGACTAACTCATCTCGAATGTGCAGAGTGATCTTAAATTGGTCATTTTCAACAAGCTGAGTATCGCTGATTATCCGTATGCCACTGCCGCCAAAGTGGGCGCCCCGATATTGTTTTCCTTCATGCTGCTCACGCTCTAACACATACTGCAGAACCAGATCTATCTTACGGGACTGGAGTTTGAGGTAATCCACCACAGTCTTAGCATCGTCGTCTAGGTGTCTCAGTTGCAATAAACAGTCAGATTCAAGGGTTTTGACTTCGTTGATGAGCAGCAAACCCGTAGGTAACATGGCTCTTAATTCGTATTCAGTGGGCAGAGCCTGTTCTTTCGGCCAAGGAGAAAGATAGGCGGTAAAGTCATGCTTCACACTAAAATAGGGAGTTGAGTCTGTGAACAAGGGATTTCCTCTTGTTTTTATATAGCTATTACCCCTATTATCGTGCGCATCTTAATGATTTAGCAAGGCTGATTATTTATTGGGCCTGTAGGACACTATGAATCTTGCGTTATCTTCACATATAGGCTTTCGTTATTGGCGTGCGAGAAAGGCTAATGGCTTCGCCTCTTTCATCACTTTTTTTGCGGTTTCCGGTATCTTACTCGGCGTGGCAGCGTTGATCATCGTCAGCTCTGTGATGAATGGACTCGAAGGTCAGTTGAAACAGCGCATATTAGGCGCTGTTCCTCAGTTGACGGTGCATTCGACAACACCTATCGAGCAGTGGCAGAGTAAGATTACCGAACTGAGCAAACTTCCGGGTGTTATCGGTGTCACTCCCAGCATATCCAATCAGGCCATGATCCAATCTAGCAGCAACATAAGTGCAATTCAGGTCTACGGCATTTACCCCAATTTTGAACATGATCTTTTAGCCAGTATGCTGCGCAGTTTTAACGGCAGTTTCGAACAGCTTGAAGCGGGCAAGTATCGCATCGTTTTAGGCTCATTGCTTGCGAGACGCCTGGATGTATCATCCGGTGATAAGGTGAGACTATTGAGCGGCGAAGGCGTCATCTATTCTCCCTTAGGTCCGGTGCCGAGTCAGAGAAGTTTTGTGGTTGCCGGTGTGTTTGAGATGGGATCTCAAGTCGATGCGAATCTGGCTTATGTCCATTATGAAGATGCCCAGAGACTGATGCGGCAAAAGCCCGGTGAGGTAAAGCATCTGAGGTTCTACCTCGATGATCCCTTCGATGCCGCCAATCTGAGTGCTGACGTGGTAGCCGAATTTAGCAAAGATGATCTTAAGGTCACGACCTCGGATTGGCGTGAAACCTATGGTCATCTTTTCGGTGCGGTGAAGATGGAGAAGAATATGATGTCTCTTATGCTAAGCCTCATCATCGCCGTCGCTGCATTTAACATTGTATCCGCCCTGGTGATGATGGTGGTCGACAAGACTAGCGACGTCGCCGTGCTCAAGACTCAGGGATTGATGACATCCGATGTGATGGGGATATTTATGATCCAAGGCTCGCTCAATGCCATCATAGGACTCGTTTTCGGTTTGGTCGTTGGGATCGCAATCACATTGAATCTCAATACCATCTTAAATACATTTGGCATCTCGGTGCTTGGGGCGGGTCAGTCTCTGCCTGTGCAACTGGAATGGAGCCAGATGAGTCTGATAGTCTTAGGCACCTTACTTATCTCATTTTTTGCCACCGTCTATCCGGCGATGAGAGCCGCCGGGGTACAGCCAGCCAATGCGCTAAGGCATGAATAAACACATTTTATGGATGCTAAGTTTAAGACATCTTAGATGCTACGTGGTCAATGACGTGGCTTGAATGAATTGAAAAATTAATGAATTGAAGAGCTAAAAAGATGCAAGAGTTATTACTGGAAGTAAAAGGTGTGACTAAGCGCTACCAAGAGGGCAGCGTCGATACTCAAGTGCTTAACAATATGGATCTACAGGTATTTAAAGGCGAGCAGCTGGCTATCGTAGGTACATCGGGTTCGGGTAAGAGCACGTTACTGCACATTATGGGAACCTTAGACAAGCCTTCGAGTGGCAGCGTGACTATGTTAGGAGAAGACCTCTATGCATTATCGAGTCGGCGACAATCGGAGATACGCAATCAAGATCTAGGTTTCATCTATCAGTTCCATCACCTGCTTCCGGAATTTACCGCATTGGAGAATGTTGCCATGCCGGCGCTAATTCATGGCGTGAAACGAGAATTGGCGCACCAAGATGCTAAGGCGCTACTCGAGCGAGTGGGGCTAGGCCATAGGCTAGATCACACTCCGTCGGAGATGTCTGGCGGTGAACGACAACGCACAGCCATTGCCAGAGCCTTGATCAATAAGCCCAAACTCGTGTTAGCCGATGAGCCTACGGGCAATCTGGATGCCGCAAGCGGCGAGGCGGTTTATGAGCTTATCCAGGAATTGGCGACTCAGTTAGGCACGGCATTTGTCGTGGTGACCCATGATAGTAAGCTCGCGTCCAGAATGGACAGACAGTTACACATGAAAGATGGCAACTTGTGTGTTTTAGACATAGCTCACCTCGCAAGTGAGGCTTCATGAGTCGTTTATTGTTATTTTGTGTGGGATGGCGCTTCTATCATCTCGCTCGCCAATCTGATCTTGTCTTAGGTGAAGCTTCATGAGTCGTTTATTGTTATT
Organism: Shewanella sp. YLB-07; assembly: GCF_009377275.1. Classification (NCBI taxonomy): domain Bacteria; kingdom Pseudomonadati; phylum Pseudomonadota; class Gammaproteobacteria; order Alteromonadales; family Shewanellaceae; genus Shewanella; species Shewanella sp. YLB-07. The sequence goes on from NZ_VOQB01000001.1 coordinate 865,496, forward strand.
TTGTGTGGGATGGCGCTGCTATCTCGCTGGTAAACCTGATCACGTCTTAGGTGAGGCTGCATGAGTCGTTTATTGTTATTTTGTTTGGGATGGCGCTGCTATCTCGCTGGTCAATCTGATCACGTCATAGGTGAGGCTGCATGAGTCGTTTATTGTTATTTTGTGTGGGATGGCGCTTCTATCTCGCTGGTCAACCTGATCACGCCATAGGTGAAGCTTCATGAGCCGTTTATTGTTATTTTGTGTGGGACGGTGCTGCTATCTCGCTGGTCAATCTGATCACGCCATAGGTGAGGCTTCATGAGTCGTTTATTGTCAATTTGGGTGGGGTGGCGCTTCTATCTCGCTCGTCAATCCAATAGCTTCATCAGCTTTATCTCCTTTGCATCTACCGCTGGGATAGCCTTAGGTGTTGCCGTATTAATCGTAGTGTTATCGGCGATGAATGGTTTCGAGCGAGAGTTAGAGAACCGATTACTCGGCGTGGTGGCCCATGGCGAGCTTACTGGCGTGAATGAGCCCATCGCTCATTGGCAGAAAATTGCCAATGATGCCGAGAAGATACCGGGTATATTGGCCTCGGCTCCTTTCATTCGACTCCAGGGCCTGGTGCAGAAGCCCGGTGGATTTCAAGGTCTGAGCGTCTTAGGCATAGACACAGAGAAAGAACAGAAGGTCTCTGTTATCTCGGACTTTATGTCTAAGGAAACCTGGTTGAAATTAGCCAAGGGTGATGAAAATAATATCGTGCTCGGTAAGGGGCTGGCCGACAGTCTGGGCTTGAGTGTCGGGGACTCCTTGAGTCTCTATATGCCAGATGTCTCACATCAGAGCCGAGAAAGCAAAAGGATTGCCTCGGCTAAGAGTCATCGCTTCGTGGTGGCTGGGGTGTTTGAACTCGGAGGTGAGCTGGATCTTACCACTGCCTATATTCCCATGAAGTATGCAGCTTCGATTTTAGGCATGGGGCAGGGGGTATCTGGGGTCAGAATTAAGGTTGAGCAGGTATTTGAAGCGCCTAGATTGATCAGGGAGCTTGGCTACAGCCAAGAGCAATATCTCTACCTCAGCGATTGGACTCGAACCCAAGGTAACCTTTATCAGGATATTCAGTTAGTCAGAGTCGTCATGTATTTGGTGCTTGCCCTGGTTATCGCTGTGGCCTGTTTCAACATAGTATCGACTCTGGTGATGGCGGTTCGCGACAAGCAGTCTGAGATAGCAATATTATTGACTATGGGCATGAAGCGGGCCTCTATCATGATGATATTTATCGTACAGGGTGCCCTTAACGGTGTTCTGGGTTGTGTTTTAGGCGGTGTGTTTGGAGCCATAATCGCAGATAATCTGAGCAGCATAGCCAAAGGTATCGAACACATCTTAGGAATAAAACTACTGTCCGCCGATGTCTATTTTATCGATTTTCTGCCTTCAGAGCTGCTCTTGTCAGATGTGTTTACTGTGTTGCTGCTCGCCTTCATCATGAGCCTGCTGGCAACTATTTACCCTGCCTGGAAGGCGAGTAAGACTCAGCCTGCAATAGCGCTAGCGGGACGATAAATAAATATCTTCCCAGGAAGGCGAGTGAAATTCATGCACAATGGCACTCAAGGGGCGATAACAAGCCGTGATAGTGATAATTTCATGGTGATCATCGTATTGGGGGCGCCCAATGACGATGAGGGTAATCTCTCTCATGTCTCCCTTGCCCGGTTCAATGATGACAGGTCATTGAACTTTATCTGCACTTCAATTTTCACTTCAAACTGTTTCTGCTCTTCCATTTGAGCAAGATGGAATATCTCCACAGCGTCTTGATCAGGAAATAGCCAATTAAGGCAAACACACTTCCTAATACCAGGCAGCCCAACATGAAGGGCGGACCTATGGTAAATACGGATGCTTCCACCCATCTCCATGTTGCCTCGAATGCAAATTCTTGGGGCGGGTGGCTGAGTATCTTGGCTCCCAACAGGTAGGCTGCATAAAACATGAAGGGCATGGTAACCGGATTGGTTATCCATACCAGTGCGACAGCTATAGGTAAATTACAATTGAAAACAATGGCGAGCGCCGCCGCGAGTACCATCTGAAACGGCATTGGGAGCCAAGCGACAAAGAGGCCTACGGCGAAGGCCGTTGGGGCAGAGCGACGATTGAGTGCCCATAGATTCTCTTTATGTAACAGCTTGCCGAACATCTGCAAGTGTTTGTGATTCCGCAGAGTCTCAGGTTTAGGCATAAACTTTTCGATGAATTTTTTTGGCATAGATTGCAATTACTGTCTTAACTTATTCAGTATGAATCGATTTATGTTTGGCTTCAGCATTACCATTTTATCCAGTCTCTTGTGGCCGGTGTTACCATCAACTTCAGTATATATAGCCTCAGTCGTGGTTGGTATCATTGCGCTGAAACGAACTCCTGTTATTGCTGGAGTACTACTCGCGGTCGGGTGGATTTCACTTTTTGTTCAACTCTTATTGGTTGATGAACCACCTAACTCAGTACAAAACATCATCGTGAGGGGCGAAATCATAGCACTAGTTGGTTCAAACGGCGACTGGCTTAGTATGGATATTCGCCAATCAAATTTAAAAAGTGCATTTTTGCTATCTAAAGTACTCAGGTTGAGTTGGAAACAGCCCCCTAAATTGGCAATTGGTGAGCAATGGGAGTTGGTGGTAAAGCCCAAGCCCATCACCAGTGTATTAAACCAGGGGGGCTACAACCAGCAACGAAGTTTTTTTAGTCGACACATAGTGATGAAAGGCAATGTAAAATCAGGCATTAAGCTCGGAGAGGCCTTGTCCTTTCGCAGTAAAATAATCAAGAGCTTGAAACCTGAGTTGGCACATTTTGCTCACGGGGATCTGATGTTAGCGCTCTTGCTCGGGGATAAGAGCTTGATCGATAGCGAAAGATGGCGCTCATTAAGAGTTTCAGGCTCTGGACATCTGATAGCCATCTCTGGCTTGCATCTTTCTGTAGTCACCACCTGGGTATTTTTTCTCTCTCTGTTTTTATTGACACGTTTTAAGCCTAGCCTGAGTAGGAAAAACATATTGATAGCGGGCTTGTTATCGGCCGTCGCCGCCATCTTTTATGCTTACCTTGCGGGTTTTTCCCTGCCGACACAACGTGCCCTCATCATGTTACTCCTCTTGCTTACCATGGGTCTGATGAAGCGTTTCTCATCTTCTTGGGAACGTCTGCTTTATGCCCTGTTCCTTATTTTGCTCTTCGACCCTTTGGCTTGCATGAGTGCCGGTTTTTGGTTGTCATTTTCAGCCCTTGGGATCATTTTTCTTACGCTATCTTACTGGACAAGGCGCACACCGAATCATGAAGCTGACACTGGAACCCGGCTGAATGTGAAAAATAAACTCGCTATATTCTGGTCTGTGCAGTGGCGTTTAAGTTTAGGCTTAGGCCTTATCCAGGCTTTACTTTTCGGGGGGATTTCTGTTTATGGCTTGCTGTTCAATCTTGTCTTAGTACCTTGGTTTAGCCTGGTGGTTATCCCTCTTTCATTCCTATGCTTTTTAATATGGGCAGGTGGACACGTTTTTTTCGTGGAATTTCCGCAAATTTTTACTTTAGTCGATCTGAGCTTAGTGCCCATGAGCATGGGGTTTAGCATGATTGAATCTTTGCCCGGTGCATGGATAAGTGTTTCGGGCCAGACCATAGCTTGCCTCATTTTTTTTATGTTGGGGCTACTCCTGTTTCGGGTTTCACAGCAGAGATGGCGATTGGTCTCAATAATCTTATGTATGCCCCTACTGCTCAGTGTGCTGTTTGGGTTGCTTACTCCGGCCCGGAGTGAGTGGCGACTTCATCTATTGGATGTGGGGCAGGGGCTTAGCGCTGTTATTGAAAAATCAGGTAAGGCGCTGATATATGACACAGGCGCTGCCTATGGCACTAATTTCAGTTATGCCGAGAGGGTTATTCTCCCATTTCTGAGATATCGAGGCCTGGACTCTGTCGATTATCTGGTGCTCAGTCATAGCGATAACGATCATGCGGGCGGCGCTAAGCTATTGGTGGACAACTTTCCCCACGCCCGAGTCATTACTGATATGCCTGAGTATTCGCAGCTCGATTGCAGACCTAAGTCTTTGCTATGGCAAGGGCTCAAGCTAGAGATATTGGCACCAGAGATCCCTGAAGATGGCAATAATGGGTCTTGCGTGTTAAGAGTAAGCGATGGTAAACATCAATTGATGTTATCCGGTGATATCGAGAAAGAGGGAGAAGTTTTGCTCTTAGATAGCCAGCAAACCTTGCTGAGTGAAGTTTTAGTGGTTCCTCACCACGGTAGCCGTACCTCTTCCACTACAGCTTTTATCAATCGAATTTCCCCACAATTAGTTCTGTTTCCTGCAGGGTTCAATAATCGTTATGGTTTCCCAAAGAAAGACGTGGTCGAGCGCTACTTGTCGAAGGGGGCACAGGTGTTGGTGACCGGGAGTGAGGGGCAGATTAGTGTGCTTTTTCGCCATGATGAACGGCGTGTCAGCACTTACCGCGGCGATCTGGCGCCTTTTTGGTACAACAGCTTGTTTAGGTTTGGTGAGAATAACAATACAGAGTAGAATGCCTCTTTTGAATTATGAATAGACTCGTTAATGACAAACTCTTCAAATCAAGAAGTCTGGACCGTATTTAAGCGCTTAATGGGCTATATTAAGCCATTGAAAGTCGTGTTTGGCTTCGCTGTTCTTGGCTTGTTCATGTACGCCGCAGTAGATGCCACCTTTATCGCCGTGATTAAACCCTTTATCGATGGCGGCTTCGGTGGTCAGGTAAGTCAGGTCACTTCATCATCGGGTGTTGCCAATATTGATCTGGGTACAAGTGATGGTTTTGGCGCATCGAGTGATGTGCTGATGATGGCACCCATCGTCGTCATCGTACTGTTTAGCCTACGTGGCTTGGCAAATTTCCTGTCTACTTATTGCATCTCTTTCATGAGTGCACGCCTCATCATGGATCTGCGTCAAGAGGTGTTCGAGCATTACCTCACCCTTCCTGTGAGTTACATTGATAGGGAAAACTCAGGTAATCTCATCTCCCGAGTTACCTATGATACCGAGCAGATAGCTCGTGCTACAGGTAGCGCGCTGATCACCATAGTCAGAGACAGCATCACTGTGGTCGGCATGCTTGCTATCATGTTCTTCTATTCCTGGAAGCTATCTCTTTGTATCTTTGTCATCGGCCCTATCATAGGTTTGATCATCTCCATCGTCAGTAAACGTTTTCGTAAGGTGTCTAAACGAATACAAGCCGCGATGGGCGGTGTGACCGCGGCAACTGAGCAGATGATCAAAGGTCATAAAAATGTATTGGCATTTGGCGGACAGGAAGCCGAATCTGAGCGTTTCGCTCTGGTTAATGAGCAAAACCGATACCAGAATATGAAACTGGCTCTGGCGCAATCTATCAGCCAGCCACTGGTTATGGTGATTGGCTCTTTTGCTCTGGCCTTTGTTCTGTATGCTGCAAGTTTCGAGGGGATGCAAGAGGAGCTAACGGCGGGAACATTCGCCACGATTCTCGGTGCCATGCTGGCCATGTTACAGCCGATCAAGAGTCTGACGCGCGTCAATGCCGAGTTTCAGCGAGGTATTGCCGCCTGTACCACAGTGTTTGAACTCTTAGATACTAAATCCGAAGTCGACAATGGCACCTATCAAGTCGAGCGCGTCAAAGGTGAGCTTAGATTTAATCAGGTGAGCTTTCGCTACCCCACTCAAGAGAAGCTTGCGCTGAATAAAATCGACTTTTCTGTCAAGCAGGGCCAGACCATAGCCTTAGTCGGGCGCTCCGGTTCGGGTAAGTCGACGATAGCGAGTCTGATCACCCGTTTCTATACTGGCCTCGAAGAGGGAAGTATAGAGCTTGATGGTGTTAACATCGATGACTTCGGGCTCAAGAGTCTTCGCAGTCAAGTTGCCTTGGTTTCGCAGCAGGTGACCCTGTTTAACGATACCATAGGGAATAACATCGCCTATGCCTACCCAGGGGAAGTGACACAAGAGCAGATAATTGAGGCGGCAACCTTGGCACACGCCATGGAGTTTATCGAGTTGCTGCCAGAAGGGCTCGATACTCAAGTGGGCGAGAATGGTGTCTTGCTCTCTGGTGGTCAGAGACAAAGAATTGCCATCGCTCGGGCTATCTTGCGTAACTCACCGGTACTCATACTCGATGAGGCAACGTCGGCCCTGGATACCGAGTCAGAGAAAGCCATTCAATTGGGACTGGATAACTTGCGTCATAACCGAACCTCGATAGTGATTGCTCACAGACTGTCGACTATCGAATCTGCGGATCAAATTTTAGTGATAGATCAAGGTGTGGTAGTAGAGCGGGGCGATCATCTGTCTCTGCTAGCTCAAGATGGCGTATACGCGAACTTGTATAAAATGCAGTTTAGCAGTTAAGTCATGCAAGCATTTGCCAATAAACTTTGGTATCCGGACAAGGATGCTCATCCGGTGTTTAGACTGCTTAAGTATCTTTTATTGCCATTGACCTTACTGTTTTGGGTGGTGAGCCTTATCAGGCGCTCACTGTTCAAGTCGGGCCTGAAACAGAGCCATAGCCTCCCAGTGCCAGTTATCATTGTCGGTAATATCACAGTAGGAGGCAGTGGTAAGACGCCCACAGTCCTTTATCTTATCGAGGTGCTACGGAAACATGGCCTAAAGCCAGGCGTGATCAGTCGCGGCTACGGGGTTAAGTTTGAAGGCGTAAAGAGAGTCGAGCCACAGATGCAAGCAGCGGAAGTGGGGGATGAGCCTGCCATGATAGTCGCCAGAACTGGCGTGCCTATGGTGATCGGGGCCGATAGAGTGAAGGCGGCGGAAAAGTTGCTTGCCGATACCCATGTTGATGTGATCATCAGTGATGACGGTCTGCAGCACTATCGACTCGGGCGGGACATAGAATTACTCATTCTCGATGGTGAGCGCAGATTTGGTAATGGCATGCTGTTACCTTCGGGACCTCTACGAGAGGGACGCTGGCGAGCTCAGTCTGTTGACTTTATCTTAGTCAACGGCCAAGCAGGGGATAATGAGCTTCAGATGGAGCTCCTGCCTCAAGGTATCTTTCCTGTATCGCCATCTTCCAAGCATACTTATGAGCCTACACCTGTGGTTGCCGTCGCTGGAATAGGTAACCCGCAACGCTTCTTCAATACTCTAGATGAGCAAGGGCATACCGTCATTAAGACACATGGTTTTGAAGACCATCAGAAGTTCACTCTCGATGCCCTGATTCAGGTGGCGGGTGAACAGCCCATATTGATGACAGAGAAAGATGCAGTTAAGTGTCGCGGTTTTGCAAAAGATAACTGGTGGTATCTTGCGGTTGATGCCAAGCTACCCACAAGATTTGAAGCGGATCTCATGGACAAGGTTCATGGAGCCATGAAAAAGAAACAAGGAAAATCAGATGGCGTTTGATAGAAAATTATTAGAAATTGTTGCTTGTCCGGTCTGTAAAGGAAAGCTGGATTACGATAAAGCCAAGCAACAGTTGATCTGTAAGGCTGACCGTCTGGCCTATGCCATTAACGATGGCATACCTGTACTGCTGGAAAACAAGGCTGAGCCTTGGCAAGACGAGGCATAAACTTAATAAGCCATTGTCTATGCAATATTAACGCTCCTATAATGGAGCGTTTTTTATGGTGCTTCCTTCACTCTAAGCCCGTTTAGATGTTGCTTGCTTGAGCTGTTACACCTCATTTCACTAATTCAGATTGCTTTAATTAACCCATATCTCCATAATCATCTGTCACTTTTTTGGAGCTATCGCGTGCCTGAACAAACTTTCGAAGCTGTCGTTGGAAAAATATTGAACGATAACCAAGGGACCCGAGTTCTCAAGTTTGAACATCAAGGTCAATTCTATTGGCTTAAACAAGCGGAAAAACTGACGGGTGCGATGCGATTTCTCAAGCAGAGTCCTGCTAAGGCATTGAAAATTGAAGTTGAAACATTAGCCATGCTCGCCAGTAAAGGTGCACAGGTGCCTCGGCTTATGTGTTCATCAGCAGATTATTTTGTTATTGCCGATGTCGGGCCGACGATCAGTTCCTGGCTCAGTGATAAGACCTTGACTCAGGAAGAAAAACAGCAGATCTTGAATGATAGTGCCACTGCTTTGGCTAACCTACATACGCTAGGACTCGCTCACGGTCGACCGGCCTTGAGAGACATCAGTTGGAGTGAAGGCCTGGTACATTTCATTGATTTTGAAGCCAGTCAGAACAGTAAAGATATCGCCTATCAGCAGAGACGCGATCTACTCGTGTATATTCATAGCCTGTATCGATATATGGGACCGGAACACGAGATGATAACCCCGGCTATCCAAGCCTATCGAGATGCGGGTGGCGAAGCTATCTGGCTGAATGCAAAACAATGGCTCACTCCCTGGCAGTGGATTTATCCAGGCTTGAGACTGTTTAAAGATATCGGCGGCAAAGATCTGCGGCCCATGTACTGGTTGTTATGGCACTTTAGGCAGGTAGCATAATTTCCCTGTTCCATTTCACGGCTTAAGTTTCTAGCCCAATTTCCCGACTCAGCTTCCCTGCTTAGTATTAGGGGGATGTCATGATTCCCCCAACTCACTCCACCAATCGTATCGAATTTACCGAGCTCGACATCAACAATCTTCCTTGAATTAATCATTTGTGCCCTAAGCTATTGTCCTGATGGGGGCGATATCCTAAACTTGCTTTTTCTGATAAATAAAAAATATAAAAGGACTATTGGTGAAAAAATACATTTTAGGGGCCGCGATTTGTTCGTCTTTGTTAGCGTTTCCCGCCATATCACAGCAAGATGAGTTCTCGTTTGACCCAATACAGTATCGAGAAGATGTTCGGGTGCTTGCTAGCGATAAGTTTGGCGGCAGAGCGCCCTTGTCTGAAGGAGAGGCCTTAACCTTAGATTATCTGGTTAATTCATTTAAGAAGATAGGATTGGAGCCGGGTTATAAGGGCAGTTATTTGCAAGCTGTTCCCTTGGCCGAGATCAGCGCCGATGCGGATATGACTCTCAGTATAGAGGGGATGACGTTTAGCCAAGGCGATCAGTTTACTGCCAGAACCCAGAGAATAGTCGATCAAGTTGAACTCAAGAGTAGTGAACTGGTGTTTGTTGGTTATGGCATCAATGCTCCCGAGTATGCTTGGGATGATTATCAAGGTATAGATGTGAAGGGTAAAACTGTCATCGTCTTAGTCAATGACCCAGGTTTTGCGACTCAAGATGACGACTTGTTTAAAGGCAATGCCATGACCTATTACGGCCGTTGGACCTACAAGTATGAAGAGGCTGCCAGACAAGGCGCCGCTGGCGTATTTATCGTTCATGAAACCGCTCCGGCAGCCTATGGCTGGGGGGTGGTGCAAAATTCGAATACCGGCAGTAAATTTACCTTAATTGATGATAATAATAATCAGGGTCAAGTCGGGGTCATGGGCTGGGTACAGCATGACGTTGCCAGGCAAATTTTTGCTAAGGCAGATCTCAATTATGAAACCTTGAAGCTAGCTGCCAGCAAGCCAGGTTTCAAAGCCGTCGATCTCAAGATGAAGGCAAATCTGCTGCTGAAAAATACCTTAGTGATGGCCGAGTCTTTTAATGTTATGGCCAAACTGCCCGGCAGCAATAAGAGTGATGAGACGCTTGTCATGCATGCCCATTGGGATCATCTGGGCACTAAGCTAGATGCAGAAGGAAATAAGCAGATATTTAATGGCGCTGTTGACAATGCTTCTGGCGTCGCCGGGGTACTCGCTTTAGCCAAGGCCTTTAAGGCAAAGGCTGATAAAACACCTTTTAAACGAGATATTTTATTTACCAGCTTCACGGCAGAGGAAACCGGACTCATCGGCGCTCAGCATTTTGCCCAAAATCCACCGGTACCCACTAAAGATATCGTTGCTTTTCTCAATATCGATGGCATGAATGTCAACGATGGCGTGGATTATATCTTAGGTTATGGCCAAGGTGTATCTGAACTAGAAAACTACTTAAAAGATGCCAGCATGGCGCTGAAACGCCATGTTAAAGCCGATCCTCGTCCGCAAAATGGCTTGATGTACCGTTCTGATCATTTTGCATTGGCTCAGCAAGGCGTTCCTGGCCTGCTGTTTATGAGTTTAGGCGATACTGATCCCGATTATATCGTTCACAAATACCATAAAGGCGAAGATGATTATGATAATACTTGGTCTCTTGGGGGCGTAAGACAAGATTTACAGCTAATCGGTGATATTTTGGCGCGTCTCGCTAATGATCAAGATTGGCCTGGTTGGCTCGAAGACTCTGATTTTAAAGCCAGGCGCGCAGAAGATGGTCGATAAGCTGCCTAGCTCAAGTTTATAATCCATCAAGAAACACAGAAGCTTGTGTTTCTTGATTACTGTTTCAGCCCTTCGTATAGAGTGTTGATCCATTTATCCTCGGTGATGAAAGACCAGCTCCAGTCAATTTTACCTTTTGGGATGCCTTCAAGCTGTATCTGTTCCAGACTCATCCCCGATGAAAGCTTGCTCTCCATCCAATTAATCGACTTGTCTAGCATATGCTTGAAGCGAACCAGATCGTTTTTAGTGGCCAGTTCGCCGTGACCCGGGATGACCTTAGTGTCCTTGTTTATCTTGCGGATCATGCTGGCTACATTGTCACGATAGCCTTTCACCGAGCCTCCGGCTGTCAGATCTATGTAAGGAAACCTGTTTTTGAAGAAAAGATCCCCCATATGGATCACGCTCTTATCTTCCCATAAGACTACGCTGTCTCCATCTGTGTGACCGGGCCCCATATGGATCAAATGCAGTGTGTCACCATTAAAATGTATGCTGGTTCCCTCATGATAGGTGACCGAAGGTAATCCTGCCGTCTTATAGCTGGTGTCTCCTGTGAGGCGTTTCAACACGTTGTGATGGGCGAAGATAACGCTATTCATGCCGAACAGGTTATTGCCGCCAGTGTGATCGCCGTGATAGTGGGTATTCACCACATACTTAGGCAGGCCAGGTTGAATGCCTGATAGGGCGGCAATAATTTTACCGGACAGGGGGGCAAATTGATTATCTATGATCAAGAGTCCGTCTCTGCCTGCAGAGACTCCTATGTTGCCCCCCGAACCCGTCAACATATAGCTGGTTTCAGAGAGCTTTATTTTGTTGATTTCCACATCACTGAACCTATCAGCGAAGGAGAATTGAGATAGTAAGAGGCCCAATATCAGAGCGTTGGCCTTGAGTAGGTTTGTTGATAGTGCCATCTGTTACCTCTGTTATTATTTTTATAAGTTAACTGTTTGTTGTTATTGTTAATAAGATACCTGTAAAAGTAAGGGGCTGCAATTGCAGCCCCTTATTCAATTTACTCGCAAATCTCATTTTATAAATGGTTTGCTCAATATGCCCAAGGCATGAGCCTTCTCGAAAGGCTATTTGCACGACCTAAGCGTACGGCTGCGTTGTAGCGCATTCTATATAGGGCTTGATAACACAGGGGCACCAGATAAAGACTGGTCACGGTAGAAAATGTTAAGCCGCTTATGATAGCAATGGCCATGGGTGAATATGATGGACCCCCTCCACCTAGCTGAGTATCACCCAGTGCCAGCGGCAGTAAACCCAGTACTGTGGTGCCGACAGTCATAAGCACAGGGCGAAGACGTGAAATACACACCTGACTGATTTCTCCCGATAGCTTGTCGAGTGCCGGCTCTTTCTGATTAATCTGATCCACCAGTACTATGCCGTTGTTCACCACGATACCCATTAAGATCAATATGCCTATCATGACCATGACGCCCATAGGTGTGCCGGTAAATAGCAAGCCCCAAAACACGCCTGTGATGGAAAACAGGATCGAGGTGATGATGGCTGTCGGTAGCAGTAAAGATTCGAACAGAGCCGCCATCACTATGTAGATCATGGCTAAGGCCAGCAGCATGTTGGTCGCCATTACCGCCTGATCTTCATCTTGTTTCTCGAAGCCTCCCCTGAGTGAATAGCCATATCCCGCAGGGAAATTCACCGTCTCCATCACTTGAGTTATCTTTTCCTGTGCCTCTTCTGTGGTGAGGTCATCTAAGTTTGCGCCGATAGACAAGGCCGTCTGTCTGTCATAGTGGCGAATGGTATCGAATCTTGGCGAGATGGTGATACTCGCTAAGCTATCTAAGGTATAGACCCGGTTATCGATTCTGATCACAGGAAGCTGTTTTAATCTCTCCAGCGACAGGCGCCATTCTTGCTCGAAGGACATCTCGATGCGTAACTCGCCATTGGGATCATGACGAAAAGATCTAAGTTGGCTGCCTCTTAAGGCCATAGAGATACTGGAAGCGATTTCGTTGAGCTTGAGATCGAGTCTGGCAGCCATCTGCCTGTCAATCTGGATCACCACCTCCTGCTGAGCCCCGCTGAGTTCTGACCTCACATCCGTTAAGCCTTCAATCTCAGACAGAAGCGGGATCACTCTTTGACTTATCTCGATAAGATCACTGGTGGAGCGTCCGGTCAGGGTCACTCTTAAGCCATTGTTACCGCCGCCCCAACCAAATTGGGGCTTGGCGATGGAGAACTTAGGGAAGCCTTCACGTATGACTTGCTTTAGATCCTTCATGTCGACTTGGGTATCTTGTTTCAGGATTAGGGTCGATTGGCCGCGGTCGGGTGCGTAGTAGCTATAGACAGAGTCGATATGGAATTTATCTTTATTGGCATAGAGATAGGTCTCCATTTTAGTGATCATCGCCTCGGTGACGTCGAGATTGTGTCGTCCCTCAACCTGATAGTTGATGTAGAGTTTATTGTTGCCCTCACCATCGGATTGATCTTGATTGACCATGCTTAAGGGCAGGGCAGTGGATGCCAAAATGATGAGAGATATTACACCTGAGGTACGTGGCCTGGTTAAGATCCAATCCAGACTCTTGTGATAGTAGGTCTGCAGTTTGCTCTCTTTATCTTTGGTTTCGACCTCTATGTTCATCTTACTGAGCATCAGTGGCAGTAAGGTTTTCGCGACCAAAAGTGACGCTGCCAGAGAGATACAGATAGCGATGGCCACATGCTCCAGGAAGATGGTCAATTCGACTTTTACGCCGAAGATGTTGGGCAGAAATACGATGCCAGTGGTGAGTGTACCGGCGAGGACCGCCAGTGACACCTTGTTCACCCCGGTCAGTACCGCAGAATCAGACTCTTTGCTGGAGCTTGAGCCCTTGGCTTGTTTCTCCTGTAATACGCTCTCGGTGACGACCACGGCATTATCTATAAGCATGCCGACGGCGAGTAACAAGCCCATCATGGAGAGAATGTTGAGGCTATACCCTAACAGGTACATGGCGGCCAATGTCATACAGATAGAGATGGGGACAGAGGTCACCACCACTAAAGTCATCTTCAGGTTTCTGAGAAACAGATACAGGACAGCAAAAGAGAGCAGGCCACCTATTAGGCCGGCGGTCAGGAGATCGTTCAATGACGATGTGACCCCATAAGCCTGATCTTCCATGACGAATAACTTGATGCCGTCAAACTGCTCGTCTTGCTTGGCAGCCTCGATGACCTTCATCACTCTTGCAGACACATCGACCAGGTTAGCGCCCGACTCCTTGAAAACGTCCAAGCCTACCGCGTAGTTCTTGTCTAAGTGCCTGCCATCTAAACGCTCGGGAAGCGAGAAGCTGATAGTGGCGATATCGCCAAGCGTGATACCAGGTTTAAGCACAACGGCGTTAATATCATCTAAGTTTCTAAATTCTCCCTTAGGAGAGACTTGATAGACTCGCGAGTTGGCTCTCAAGATCCCCGCGCTGACGATAAAATTTTCCTGTTGCAGGCGCTGCTGAAGATAGGGGATAGAGATCCCACTGGCCGACAACTTATCGGCATTTATCCTGATCTCAATCTGCTTCTGTTCGACGCCGTATAGCGTCACCTGAGAAACACCTTCGACTCGCTCCAGCGGACGTTTAAGCTGCTTATCGAGCAGGTCAAATGCTCCGGATAGCTCGCGGTCGCTGGATATTCTTAAATTTAGCACCGGCATATCTGCGGTTGAGAACTGCCTGATAAAGACACGCTCAACATCTTTTGGCAGCAGGTGTCTCACTGCATCGATTTTTTCTCTGGCCTCTAAGCTTTTAGTGGCGACGTTCTCTCCCCACTTCATTCTGAGCTCAATTTCGGCGCCATTTTGTGAAGAGCTGGATCTCAGCTCTTCTATTCCGCCCATGGTGGCTAACGATTCCTCCAAAATACTGGTGATATCACGCTCGACTTCGGCCGGAGTGGAGCCCTTGTAAGGCACCTCTATGTTCACCTGAGGCATATCTATGCCAGGAAACATCTCTAAAGGCAGCAAGCGACTCGAAGCCAAACCAAATAAGAGAATGGCGACGAAAAACATGCTGGTGGTTACTGGCCTTGAAATGGCTAATCGGGTGAGGTTCATGCCTGACCTCCTTCACTCGCGAGCTGTGCGTCTTGCGCCTCTTTGCTCTCTGCTGGGGCATATTGCTTACGATCGAACAGGGCGTACAGCACAGGTATCACCACTAAGGTGAGTAGAGTCGATAAGATCAGACCGAATATTACTGTGATCGCCATAGGTGCGCGGACCTCAGATCCATCGCCCAATCCGAAGGCCATGGGGGACAGGCCTAAGGCTGTCGTCATGGTGGTCATGATAATGGGACGTAAACGAGACTTGGCCGCTTCAGATATGGCCGCCATCTTCTCTTTGCCCTCCTGGCGTAGCTGGTTAATGCGATCCACCAGTACGATGGCATTGTTGACCACTATGCCGGCCAGCATGATGAGTCCGATGAACACCACCACACTCAAATGGGTACCAGTTACATACAGGCCCAATATGCTGCCACCGACCGCCATAGGCACGGCAAACAGAATAAGCAGAGGGTGCAGCAGTGATTCAAACTGACTGGCCATGACCAGATAGACTAAGAATATGGCTAACACTAAGGCTATCTGCAGCGACTGGAATGAGTGTTCCATCTCCTCATTCTGGCCACCAAATCTGGCCTGAATCGAGGTTGGCAGTGTCTGCTTGGCTAAGATGTTTCTGGCTTCCAATACGGCTTCATTGAGATCCCCATAGGCTAAATTCGCTGAGACAATGGCGACCCTTTGCTGGCTGATTCGATTGATGGCCGAAGGACCTAGCTTGAGTGTCACATCGGCAACGGCACTGAGTGCTATTGGGTAGCTGCTATCTGGGTTGATGATCATGGCGCCGATATCGCTTATCTGATCGCGCTCATCTATCTCGCTTCTTACCAGGATATCGACTTTACGATCTCTCACCGTGTATTGGCTGGCAACGGTACCACCAATTCTCTGAGCGATACGATTTGCCACGGTTGGTGCATTCATGCCCAGTGCCGCCAAGCGCTGATGGTCGAAGCGAATACTGATCTCAGGTTGGCCATCTCTTAAGCTGGACTTAAGATCTGCAAAGCGGTCTGAGTCTGATAATGCGTCGACTAAGTCATTAGCCGTTTGCTTTAATTGAGTCAGATCATAACCAATCAGCTCAATTTCCAGTGGCGTCTTGAAACTAAAGAGCTCAGGGTGTTGTATCTGAGCCTCCAGCTCAGGAATACGCATCGCTGTGGTACGTAGTACAGATGCGACGGCATCGAAGGCATCAGGATCTGCTAGCACGACTTGCAAGCGTCCCCAGTTTTCACCACCACGAGAGGTATCCGATGTCATCAAGCCGCCACTTCCCGCCTGACTATAAGCATGCTTAACATCTTCCCTGCCTTTTATCGAAAGGGCGAGTCGACGCAGTATCTTGTCAGTCTCTGATACTTCGGTTCCTGGTGGCAGAAGGATCTCGACATAGAATTCACCTTGGTTCATTGGGGGAATAAGCTCCATTCCCAATTTAGGCACTAATGAGGCCGCCCCTAAGGTGACTAGGATAGCGATTGACAGAGTCATGACTTTGAATCTAAGCGCCAAGGCGAGTAGGAGATGATAGAGGATTTCCAGTTTATGATAACACCAGTTAAATCCTTGGCTCAGGGGGCGCATAAACAGCCCGGTGAACCACGACAGTAGGCGACCAAACATAAGCGCTAAGGTTAACAGGGCACTGGGTAAGTAACTGAATAAGACGATAAAGGGAAAAGAGAAAACCGTGGCACTGTAGTGTGTTAACTTGCCCATTTTAGTCTCAGGTGTTGGCTTCTTCTCTTTAGCGAGTAGAGGAGGCAGAGACTTTATGCCTTCTCGAGATGCCAACATAGGAATGGTGGTAAGCGCGACCAGAAGCGAGGCTAACAGCGCGAAGGTGACTGTCAAAGCCTGATCCGAGAACAGGGCGCCAGCAACACCATCGACGAAGACCAGAGGGACAAAGACGGCGAGTGTGGTCAGTGTCGAAGCAAATATCGCCCCGGAGACCTCTTTAGTTCCAGTTACAGCCGCTTCGAGCTTACTCATGCCAAGCGAGCGACAGCGATCTATGTTTTCGAGTACCACAATAGCGTTGTCGACAAGTAACCCCACAGCCAGTGCGATTCCGCCCAGTGACATGATGTTTAAGCTGATATCGGCAAAATACATCATGTTAAATGTGGCGATGACCGAGAATGGAATCGAGATAGAGATGATCAAGGTAGGAATAATATCTTTCAGAAATAGATAGATGATCAACATAGAGAGCAAGCTACCTATCAGTGCGGACGATGTCACTTCACTCACTGCACTCTCAATAAATTCCGATTGATCGTAGATAACGGTTAATTCTGATTTTACCTGGTTAGCATTTAACTCTTTGAGCGCCGCGTTGACTTTTCTGGCCACGGCTACGGTATTCGCATCTCCTTCCTTGTAAATTGCTAGCTCGATAGATTCTTGATCACCAATGCGGGTGATATCGTTACGCTCCTTATGGGCATCGACAATGTCGGCAACCTCAAATAGCCTGACCAATGTCTGAGCGTCGCGATACACGATGATCTCACCCAGCTCTTCCAGAGAGTTGAACTGGTTAAGGGTGCGCACCAAATATTCTTTATCTCCCTGGACCACTTTACCCGCAGACAGATTAATATTTTCTTCGGCGATACGATTACGTATTTTATCGGCGTTTAGATTGAGCTGAGTCAGTTTTTCTTGATTGAGCAGAATGTGCACTTCTTGCTGTAGACCGCCCGAGAGTCTGACGGCGGCAACACCGGTTAAGGACTCGAGTTGGCGTTTTAATTCCTCTTCGGCGTAAGTGCGCATCTGCTTGAGCTCGTTATCGCTGGCGTCGGGAACCGATAAGGCGAGGCGAACGATAGGATCAAGGTTTGGATTAAATCTAAGCAGTAGCGGTTTCTTTACATCGAGAGGCAAGATAATCGTGTCCAGTTTTTCCCGAACATCCAGGCTGGCCATGTCCATGTCAGTGCCCCATTCGAACTCAAGCACCACATCAGACATACCTGAACGTGATATTGAACTGATTTTTCTTAAGCCCTTTACGATACCCGCCGCTTCTTCGATGGGTTTAGAGACTAGCTGCTCGATTTCGACTGGGGCCGCGCCCACATACAGAGTTCGTATGGTTATCGTGGGGTAACTCAAGTCAGGCAGGAGTTTGACTGCCAGACGTGAGAAACCCACCATGCCGAACAGGATCACTGCCAACATGAACATCCATACTGTGACCGGGCGTCTTACCGATGTTGTTATTATAGACATAGTTCGGTTTCCTTACTTCTCGACTGAGGCTAGATCTAATGAACTGATCACTTCTACAAGTGACTGATCTTTTAGATTTTGCTGACCGCGGATCACTATCTGCTCACCGGGTTCAATGCCGGCAATAATCTCAACGGTATCGGCTTCACGATACCCTAGGGAGACTTCACGGCGATTCACATTAGTACCGTCGATGACATAGAGGGCAAACTGATTATCTTGGTTGACCACAGCGTTATAAGGCACAGTGATCACATTATTGTGGGTGTCATACCTGAGTTCGACTCGGGTAAACATGCCGGCTTTTAGCTTGGCATTGTCGTTGGGTACAGATAGGGTGACCTTGAAGGTACCACTCTGGGCATCGACGATGGGGCTGATACGCAATACTTTTGCATGAACCGTATCTTGGGAATGCTTATTGGCGAACACTTGTGCGTCCTGACCCAGACGTAAGCTCTGAAGTTGTTGTTCGGGAAGATGGACGATACCGTGCAGTTCGTCTTGATTAACGATATAAAACAGCTCGTCGAACTCTTTTGCCATATTGCCTTTTTTAACGAAGCGAGTGGCGACAACGCCCTCGATGGGGGAGCGAACCATGCTCTCTTCGACCTGCAGGCTTGCCAAATCGCGTTTAGCGATAGCGGCCTGCATGTTGTATTCGAGTTTGGCCATGGAGTCTGCGCTGATGAACTCCCTATTGCCCATCTTCTTTAATCGGTTGAGTTCCTGTTCGATTATTTCCACTTCGGCCTGTGAGCGGGCGAGATCGTATCTCTGTCTCTTAGCATCGATAACCGCCAGTAATTGACCCTTGGTGACTCTGTCACCCTCTTCGACCTCGATGGCTTCAATCAAGCCTGCGATGCGAGTGACCACCTTGGCTTCTTCCGGGGCTTCGAGTGTGGCAGTTGTGCTGTAGAAAGAAGAGACATCTCCCTGAATGACAGTGGTCGTTTCGACTGGAACGGCATACTTCTCCTCTTCTTTAGGAGGCTCTTCACCGCTACAAGCTGAGAGCACAGATACCAGAAGGAGGGGGAGTGCAAACTTGAAACCATTGAGTGGGCGAGTCTGAATGCCGGATTTTTGTGAGTGAGTTACTTGAGTGTTAGCGAGTGTATTTAAAGAGTCCATGTAAAAATACCTAAGTTATTTGTTCCAATTATCACTAACTAAGCACAAGCCATGCCAACAAATAAAACATGTTAAATACAATGGCTTAATGTTTACAGTGTCCACCAAGTTAAACTTGTTAAACACAATGTAGCGAAAAGGTTTAAAAATTGATGCTTTTGACTAATAGGGATTTAACGATTAATTTTGTAACAATTCAAACACCTTTTGATACAAGATGTATCAAAGGTGGCAGTTCATTTGTTTTGTTAATAACCTTAATGCATCAAGTGGCGTTCATTTACTGGGATTGGAAGGAGATAATGAGTAGATAACTCTTATGGAAGACACTCTTATGAAATTCACTCTGATGAAAAATGTAGTCGTTATGGCCTTGATGTCAGTGTTCTTATTCTCACCAAATCTGCATGCACAGAACTTATTGAAAGATGCAGTTCGCATGAATCGTGACATTAAAGACAACAAATATAAGTACAAGCACGAATACAATAAGACTAAGAATAAGGTCAATAGAGCCACAGGCAATGCTCGGGATCTGGCCGATGGCAGCTATGTCGACAAGAAACTGGATAAAATGGAGCACAATGCCTCCAGGAAGATAAACAGGGCAAAAGATAGATTGGACTCCCGCGATGAGATTGCCGAAGAGATGCGCCGTGATATTAAGCAAGGTAAGCGTGAAGCAGTCGATAAATGGTTAGCGGACTAATACCAATCCTTCTAATCTGAGTCAGTCCGGTTATTATATCGCGCTCATCTGGCATAAAGCTGGATTTAAGTCATAACCGTAAAGGACTGGCATGATACAGATACGAAAGTTTAATCAAGCTGAACAATCAGATGATCCAATCGTCCTGTGGCAGATTAAATACGATACCATTCACAGAGTCAATATCAGAGACTATAGCCTGCTCTAGGTATCAGCCTGGGCACCGACACGATCTTTACCTGATACTTGGCCTAAGCGTATCCAAGCCATGGACCCTTTCATTGCCGAATCTGAAGGCAAGCAGCTAGGTTTTGCTGATCTTCAAAGTGATGGCTATATCGACCATTTTTCTGTCATGTGGATCACCAAGGGCAGGGGGGAGGTAAAGCTTTGATGAATACTCTGTTCAATGAGGCAGCATTTAAAGGTATATGTCGTTGCTATTCCCATGTCAGCATAACTGCAAGACCATTTTTCGAGCATTTTGGTTTTACTCTGGTTAACTCGCAGGAAGTAGAAGTTCGGGGACAAGTGCTAACAAACTTTGTGATGGAGAAGTGGGTCTAATACCAATTGGTATAAGTTCATAGTGTCTAGGCATTAGTTTTAGGAACTATTTCATCGTAACACTTGCAATAAAAAAGGCACTCGATGAGTGCCTTCCTGTGGTTCCTGCTTCCTAGATTTTAAGTTCTAGGTCCTAGAATCATTAAGATTCACGTTTGTCTTGTGAGACAAAACTACGCTCAGGTGCGCCGGTATATAATTGACGTGGACGGCTGATCTTATGACCAGGTTGATCCAACATCTCTTTCCAATGAGCAATCCAACCCACTGAACGCGCTAAGGCGAACCATAACAGGGTGAACATGCGGTGGCGGGCAATAAAAAAGGCACTCGATGAGTGCCTTCCTGTGGTTCCTGCTTCCTAAATTTTAAGTTCTAGGTCCTAGAATCATTAAGATTCACGTTTGTCTTGTGAGACAAAACTACGCTCAGGTGCGCCGGTATATAATTGACGTGGACGGCTGATCTTATGACCAGGTTGATCCAACATCTCTTTCCAATGAGCAATCCAACCCACTGTACGCGCAAGGGCGAACAGTACGGTGAACATGCTAGTCGGAATACCGATAGCCTTCATGATGATACCTGAGTAGAAATCGACGTTTGGATATAGCTTCTTGGAGACGAAATAATCATCTTCAAGGGCGATACGTTCGAGTTCCATGGCAACATCGAGCAGTGGGTCGTTAACATTAAGCTCTTTAAGGACTTCATGACAGGTTTCACGCATAACTTTAGCGCGAGGGTCGAAGTTCTTATAGACGCGATGTCCGAAGCCCATCAAACGGAAAGGATCTTCCTTGTCTTTAGCGCGAGCGATGAACTCAGGGATACGATCCACTGTGCCAATCTCTTCGAGCATGTTCAGACACGCTTCGTTAGCGCCGCCGTGAGCAGGTCCCCAAAGTGATGCAATACCCGCTGCAATACATGCAAATGGGTTAGCACCTGAAGAACCAGCCAGGCGTACTGTCGATGTCGACGCGTTTTGCTCATGATCCGCATGCAGAATAAAGATGCGATCCATGGCACGTTCAACAATCGGGTTAACCTCGTATTCTTCACATGGCACAGCAAACATCATGCTGAGGAAGTTACCCGCGTAGCTCAAGTCATTACGTGGATACACGAATGGCTGACCGATTGAGTACTTGTAGCACATGGCGGCAATTGTCGGCATCTTAGAGACTAGACGGAAAGCGGCGATTTCGCGGTGACGCTCATCGTTAACATCTAGTGAATCTTGGTAAAATGCAGAAAGTGCACCCGTAACACCACATAGCATTGCCATGGGGTGAGCATCACGTCTGAAGCCTTTAAAGAAGGCGACTAGCTGCTCGTTAACCATGGTGTGATTTTTAACTGTATGAACAAATTGTTCGTACTGAGTTGTGGTTGGAAGCTCTCCGTACAGCAATAAATAACACAGATCTAAATAATCTGAATTTACGGCTAATTCACCAATAGGGTATCCGCGATGAAGCAGTATCCCTTGTGCGCCGTCGATATAGGTAATCGCAGATTCGCAGGAGGCTGTCGCGAGAAATCCTGGATCGAAGGTAAAGTGACCTTTACTACCTAATTTGCTGATGTCGATGACATCGAAGCCTGCCGTGCCTTTTTTTATTGGCAGATCGATTGAGTCATTCCCTGGCAGTTCCAACTTGGCTATATTATCAGCCATACCCGTTCTCCTTACTTCATTCTTATGTGAGTGCGGCTTATCAAACGCCAATACTTTACAGTGAATCCAGATCACATTTCAATTTAAATAAGCGTTTAAATTTCTTAGACCATGGTCTTATTTTGCCCAAACCCCATAACAGAACAGGAACTTGGCAGATTTTTTTACCAAAAAAACAAAATTTGCATAATGTGATGTTTGTATTTGACATTTGCCGCGCGTATACTTGCTTCGGCTCAGAAGAGCCACAGACATTGCCATTTAGAGTGCACTTCATTAGTCACCTGATAAGTTGCTTCTAAAGCGTTAAATGTCTGTTTAAACTTTTCTTTTGTAACGATATCGAAGTGTGAACTCATTCTCGGTTCGATGTTTGAACAAAAGTGGTTCGTATAACAAAAATATAGCTCAATTGAGCAGAGTGAGCAGAACGTGAAAAAGCAAAGACCTGTCCATCTAGATCTGCAGACCATACGCTTTCCTGCAACAGCGATCGCGTCTATTCTCCACCGTGTCTCCGGTGTCATCATGCTATTTGCTGTTGGCATTCTCATCTGGTTACTGAATGAATCTTTAGTATCCCCAGAGAGTTTCGCAGGCGTACAATCTCTTTTTGATAACTTGCTGGTTAAGTTTGTCATCTGGGGAATTCTTACCGCACTGGGTTATCACCTTATCGTTGGCATACGTCATCTGATAATGGATGCCGGTTGCTGGGAAGAATTGCCAGCTGGTATCGCTTCGGCAAAAGCCGCATTTGCATTGTCAATTGCGTTTTCTATCATTGTAGGGGTTTGGGTATGGTAACTAATGCAGCGAGTCTTGGACGCAGTGGTGTTCATGACTTTATTCTAATACGCGCAAGCGCAATCATCTTAGCCCTATACACTATTTTTGTGGTTGGATTTATTGCCCTTAGCTCTCCACTAACCTACGACGCATGGCATGGCTTGTTCAGCGCTCTGCCGATGAAAGTATTCACCTTGCTAGCCCTGGTCGCGATTCTGGTTCACGCTTGGATCGGTATTTGGCAGGTGCTAACTGATTACGTTAAGCCATTAATGCTTCGTGGTTTACTTCAGTTCGTTGTAGTCGTAGCAGCCTTTTCATATTTGGCAGCAGGCATTTTGATTGTGTGGGGTGTTTAAGTGAGTATTCCAGTACGCGAATTTGATGTGGTCGTTATCGGTGCCGGTGGCGCAGGTATGCGAGCAGCATTACAGATTTCAAAAGAAGGTAAGAGCTGTGCGCTTTTATCTAAAGTGTTCCCGACTCGTTCTCATACGGTTTCGGCTCAAGGCGGCATCACAGTAGCCTTAGGCAATGCCCATGAAGATCACTGGGAACAGCATATGTACGATACGGTTAAAGGTTCCGATTTTATCGGTGACCAAGAAGCGATCGAATTCATGTGTAAAACCGGTCCCGAGGCGGTTATCGAGCTTGAGCACATGGGTCTGCCGTTTTCTCGTTTCGAGAATGGCAAGATATACCAGCGTCCGTTCGGTGGTCAGTCTAGAAACTTTGGTGGCGAGCAAGCGGCTCGTACCGCAGCAGCTGCCGATCGTACCGGTCATGCATTGCTACATTGTCTTTATCAGCAAAATGTTAAGCATAAGACACAAGTCTTCTCCGAGTGGTATGCACTTGATTTGGTGAAGAACGAAGACGGCGTGATTGTCGGTTGTACCGCTATCGATATCGAGAGCGGCGAAATCGTCTATTTCAAGGCCAAGGCTACCGTGCTCGCTACTGGCGGCGCGGGTCGTATCTATGCTTCTACTACCAATGCACATATTAATACTGGCGATGGTGTCGGCATGGCAATGCGCGCTGGCATACAGATGCAAGATATGGAGATGTGGCAGTTCCATCCTACGGGAATCGCGGGAGCCGGTGTTCTGGTGACCGAAGGTTGTCGCGGGGAAGGCGGATATCTGCTGAACAAAGACGGCGAACGTTTCATGGAACGTTATGCGCCTAACGCGAAAGATTTGGCCTCTCGAGACGTGGTTGCACGTTCTATGATGACCGAAATTCGTGAAGGTCGTGGTCTAGATGGTCCTTTAGGTCCGCACTTGCTACTCAAGCTGGATCATTTAGGCAAAGAGACACTGGAAGCGCGTCTTCCAGGTGTGTGTGAACTGTCTCGTACATTCGCCCATATCGATCCGGCCGATGGCCCAATCCCTGTATTACCCACGTGTCATTACATGATGGGTGGTCTGCCTGCTAAAGTGAGCGGCCAGGTCATTCGTAAGAGTGAAGATGGCTCCGAGACTGACGTAATAGGCCTGTTTGCCGTCGGTGAGATTGCCTGTGTATCGGTACACGGCGCTAATCGTTTAGGTGGTAACTCACTACTGGATTTAGTGGTATTTGGTCGTGCTGCGGGTCAGCATCTGGGTAAAGCCCTGGATGAGACTCCTAATCCGAAAGATGCTACTGATGCCGACATCGATGCGTCTCTAGCACGTCTGAACCGTTGGGAAAGCAACAAAGACGGTGAAGATCCGGTGCAGATCCGTAAAGATTTACAGCTTTGTATGCAGCTGAACTTCTCAGTATTTCGCCGTGGCGACTCTATGGCTGAAGGTTTGGCTGAGCTCAAGCAGATCCGTGAACGTCTGGCCAATGCTAAGCTTTCTGATAACTCGAAAGAGTTCAATACCCAGCGTATCGAATGTTTAGAGCTGGATAACTTGATGGCGACTGCGATTGCAACGGCTTATGCCGCCAATTTCCGTACCGAGAGCCGTGGTGCTCATTCACGTGAAGATTTCCTCGAGCGTGATGATGAGAACTGGTTGTGTCACAGCCTGTTCGACCCGGTTACTGAAACAATGGATCGTCGTGCGGTTAACATGGAGCCAAAGCTTCGTGCAGCCTTCCCACCGATCAAGCGTACTTACTAAGGAGATACAGAGATGAATTTGAATATCGCAGTTTATCGCTATAATCCCGATGTAGACGCTAAGCCGTATATGAAGGATTACACATTAGAAGTCGCAGAAGGCACCGATATGATGGTTCTGGATGCACTGATACTGCTGAAAGAGCAAGATCCTACCTTGGCATTTCGTCGTTCATGTCGTGAAGGTGTTTGTGGCTCAGATGGCCTAAACATGAATGGCAAGAACGGTCTGGCTTGTATCACGCCAGTGTCTACCTTCAAGAGTAAGAAAATTGAGATTAGACCTCTGCCGGGTATGCCAGTCGTGCGTGACATTATTGTAGACCTATCTCAGTTCTACACTCAGTATGAGAAGATCAAGCCTTATCTGATTAACGATGAGAAAACGCCTGCGCGTGAACATCTGCAATCACCTGAGGAGCGTGAACATTTAGATGGTTTATATGAATGTATCATGTGTGCTTGTTGTTCTACCGCTTGTCCATCTTTCTGGTGGAACCCTGATAAGTTCATCGGTCCAAGTGGCTTGTTACATGCCTATCGCTTCCTAATCGATAGCCGTGACACAGCAACCGAAGAGCGTTTATCGGAACTTGATGATGCATACAGCGTATTCCGCTGCCATGGCATCATGAACTGTGTGGATGTATGTCCTAAGGGACTCAATCCGACTAAGGCAATTGGACATATTAAGTCCATGTTGTTGAAGAGAGCAGTGTAAATGCAAGACAAAGAGCTGATAGTAATAATTAGATAGCTCGAATTGAGTCACTTCTCTGTGGAGAAGTGGCTCTTTTGTGTAATGGAACTACAATAAGCCGTGAATTCTGGAACATCAGAAATCTAGGGGCGGCAAAAACTGTGTACCTCTCGTCAGTCTATTTTTATCTACGACGAAGGGTGCATTTACAAAACTTCGGCTAAACACGTGTATAAAGTTTGAAAGGAATAGAAATGCACCAAGGCATCATGAAAGCCTGGCTCGAATCATCACACCTAAACGGTGCTAATTCGACCTATGTAGAAGAGATGTATGAAGCCTATCAAGAAGACCCTCAGTCTGTTTCCGAAGACTGGCAAGTGGTGTTTGATAACCTCCCTCATGCCAACGGCGCATCGGCTGATGTACCCGAAGCAGCCCACTCTAAAGTACGTGATTATTTTCGTAGTTTAGCGCTCGAAGGACGTCATAAGGGCTCAGCCCGTGTGACAGATCCTGAAGTCGACGCTAAGCAAGTTAAAGTCCTGCAGATGATCAACGCTCATCGATTCCGTGGCCACCAGAACGCTAATCTCGACCCTCTGGAATTGTGGAAACGTGATAAGGTTTCTGAACTGGACCCGGCCTTCCATGGCTTAACAAGCGAAGATATGCAGCGTGAATTCAATACAGGCTCATTTGCTCATGGTGGCGAAACCATGAAGCTAGTGGATCTTGTACACGCATTGAAGGCCACATATTGTGGCGCTATCGGTGCCGAATACATGCACATGATAGATACTGACGAGAAGCGCTGGATCCAGCAAAGGTTAGAACCTTCTTTAGGTAGAGCTAATTACGACAAAACCGCTAAAACCCGTATCCTACAAGGCTTGAACGCCGCTGAAGGTATGGAGAAATACTTAGGCGCGAAATTCCCAGGAGCAAAACGTTTCTCACTCGAAGGTGGCGATGCGCTGGTTCCTATGATGCGCGAGATCATCTATCGTGCGGGCGAAGCCGGCACCAAAGAGGTCGTCGTGGGCATGGCTCACCGTGGTCGTCTGAACTTACTGGTTAATATCTTAGGCAAGAAACCTGCTGAGTTGTTTGACGAATTCGCCGGTAAGCATAGCGACGCACTCAATGGTTCGGGTGATGTTAAGTATCATCAAGGTTTCTCCTCCGACTTTAAGACGCCCGGTGGCAATGTTCACTTAGCCCTCGCGTTTAATCCATCACACCTGGAGATCGTTAATCCGGTCGTCATGGGCTCGGTGCGTGCTCGTCTGGATCGTCGCGGTTGTAATGATGGCCTCGAAGTCTTGCCTATCACCATTCATGGTGACTCGGCTATCACAGGTCAGGGCATAGTCCAGGAGACATTCAACATGTCTCAGACTCGCGGCTTCAAGGTCGGTGGCAGCATACGTATCGTGATTAATAATCAGGTAGGTTTCACCACCTCGAATCAGGACGATGTTCGCTCAACAGAGTATTGTACTGATATCGCTAAGATGGTGCAGGCACCGATTTTCCACGTTAATGCCGATGACCCGGAGGCTGTTGCCTTCATCTCTCAGCTGGCCGTCGATTATCGTAACGAATTTAAGCGAGATGTGGTTATCGATCTGGTTTGTTATCGCCGTCATGGCCATAACGAAGCCGATGAGCCGAGCGCGACTCAACCGCTGATGTATGCCAAGATCAAGAAGCATCCTACGCCGCGTAAGATCTATGCCGATAAGTTGATTGCCGAGAATACCTTGGCCGCCGATGAAGTCACTGCGATGATCAACGCTTATCGTGATGCCTTAGATCACGGAGATTGTGTGGTCGATGAATGGCGCCCTATGACACTGCATTCGGTCGACTGGTCACCTTACATCAACAGAGAGTGGGATGAAGAGTATCCGGCTCAGATGTCGATGGATCGTATTCGCAATCTTGCGGATAAGATCAGTTACGTGCCTGAATCTCACAAGTTGCAATCTCGCGTGGCTAAGATCTACAAAGATCGCGCCCTGATGGCAAAAGGTGAGAAGCTGCTCGATTGGGGTTTCGCCGAGACTCTGGCTTACGCGTCTATTCTCGAAGACAAGAAACGTATCCGTATCACGGGTCAGGACTCGGGTCGTGGTACCTTCTTCCACCGCCATGCGGTTCTGCATAATCAAAATGATGCATCGGCTTATATGCCGCTACGCAACATTGCCGACGAGCAAGGCCCGATTGACCTGACTGATTCTGTCTTATCTGAAGCTTCTGTACTGGCTTTCGAATACGGCTACGCTACGGCTGAGCCGGGGGGATTGACCTTATGGGAAGCTCAGTTTGGTGATTTCGCCAACTGTGCCCAAGTTGTCATCGATCAGTTTCTCTCGTCTGGTGAGCAGAAGTGGGGCCGCTTGTGTGGTCTGACTATGTTGCTACCCCATGGCTATGAAGGTCAGGGCCCAGAGCATTCGAGTGCTCGTCTGGAGCGTTTCCTGCAATTATGTGCGAATCACAATATGCAGGTCTGCGTACCATCGACACCGGCTCAGGTTTATCACATGCTCAGACGTCAGGTTGTACGTCCTATGCGTCGTCCTCTGATCGTGATGTCTCCTAAATCTTTGCTGCGCCATCCATTAGCTGTTTCCAGCATGGAAGAGCTTGCAGAGGGAACATTCCAGAATGTTATCCCTGAGATGGACAGCCTGAATAGCAGCAAGGTGGATCGCGTGGTCTTCTGTAGCGGTAAGGTCTATTTCGAACTGCTAGAGAGACGTCGTAAAGAGAATATCACTAATGTCGCCCTTATCCGTGTGGAGCAGCTTTATCCGTTCCCGCGTGAAGAGATGCTAGAGACATTAGCCCAATACCAGCATGTCAAAGATTTTGTCTGGTGTCAGGAAGAGCCGCAAAACCAGGGCGCTTGGTATTGTAGTCAGCATCATTTCTGGGGTTCAATCCCAGCCGGTGCAGAGTTAACCTATGCCGGTCGTGAAGCATCAGCTGCCCCTGCGTGTGGTTATCCTGCGTTGCATGCTCAGCAGCAAGACTCTTTGATCAAAACAGCATTAAAACTGTAGTAACAGACAATTTATAAAAAGGATAGCTCATAATGAGTATCGAAATTAAGGTACCCGTACTGCCAGAATCTGTTGCCGATGCGACCATTGCCACTTGGCATGTGAAAGCTGGCGAACAAGTCACTCGCGATCAGAACCTCGTCGATATCGAGACTGATAAAGTTATACTCGAAGTGGTTGCTCCCGAAGATGGTTCAATCTCCGAGTTCTTGGCCGAAGAGGGTGACACAGTGCTTGGTGAAGTCGTTATCGCCAAGTTTATTGCGGGGGTGGTAGCGGGCCAGGAAGTGACTAAAGCCGAAGCCGAAGCCGCAACTCCTGAAGCGAGTGATGAGTCAAATGACGCCCTTAGCCCATCGGTTCGCCGTTTGATTGCAGAGCATAATATCGATGCCAGTAAGCTTAAAGGCACTGGTGTTGGCGGACGTATCACTAAGGAAGATGTCGAAGCCTTCGTTAAGAATGCCAAGGCTGCACCGGCTCCTGCTGCAAGTGCACCAGCTGCTATAGCGCCTCTGGCTGAGCGTAGCGAGAAGCGTGTGCCTATGTCACGCCTACGTAAGACGATTGCTAAACGTCTTCTGGAAGCTAAAAACTCTACAGCCATGCTGACGACGTTCAACGAAGTCAACATGCAGCCTATCAAGGATATCCGTAAGCAGTATCAGGAGATCTTCGAGAAGCGTCATGGTGTCCGTTTGGGCTTCATGTCTTTCTACATCAAGGCAGTGACAGAAGCG
The DNA here is from genome assembly GCF_009377275.1 of Shewanella sp. YLB-07. Taxonomy (NCBI): domain Bacteria; kingdom Pseudomonadati; phylum Pseudomonadota; class Gammaproteobacteria; order Alteromonadales; family Shewanellaceae; genus Shewanella; species Shewanella sp. YLB-07. Next base: position 894,809 of record NZ_VOQB01000001.1, read on the forward strand.
CTGAAGCGTTTCCCTGAAGTGAATGCCTCTATCGATGGCGATGACATCGTTTATCACAACTATTTCGATATCAGCATCGCGGTTTCTACACCACGTGGTCTGGTTACGCCTATACTGCGTGATACCGACACCATGAGCCTTGCCGATATCGAGCGTAATGTGCGTGAATTGGCAGTCAAGGGTCGTGATGGCAAGCTAACCGTTGCAGACATGACTGGCGGTAACTTCACCATCACTAACGGTGGTGTGTTCGGCTCATTAATGTCGACACCTATTTTGAACCTGCCACAGAGCGCGATCTTGGGTATGCATGCCATCAAGGATCGTCCTATGGCAGTCAATGGTCAGGTTGAAATCCTGCCCATGATGTACCTGGCACTTTCTTACGATCATCGTATTGTTGATGGTCGTGAGTCAGTTGGCTTCCTGGTTGCCATTAAGGACTTCCTCGAAGATCCAACTCGTCTACTGTTAGATTTATAAAAAAGTACAGTGACACCATACCAGTCACGTCTCAGGATGTGATTGGTATTACCCTCGTTACTGGCCCAGAAAGAGCCAGTTAAATTTGATAAGAAGTATATGGATAGATCATCATGAATTTGCATGAGTATCAGGCAAAAGCTCTATTTGCCGAATATGGTTTGCCAGTGTCAGAAGGTTTTGCTTGTGATACACCACAAGAAGCCGTTGAAGCTGCTGGAAGGATTGGCGGTGACACTTGGGTTGTTAAGTGTCAAGTACATGCAGGTGGCCGTGGTAAAGCTGGTGGCGTTAAAGTTACTAGCTCTAAAGACGAGATCCGCGCGTTTGCCGAACATTGGTTAGGTAAAAATCTGGTAACGTACCAGACAGATGAGAAGGGTCAGCCGGTTGCTAAGATTTTAGTAGAAACCTGCACCGACATCGCCAACGAATTGTACCTAGGTGCCGTTGTCGATCGCGCTTCACGTCGTGTGGTATTCATGGCTTCTACCGAAGGCGGTGTTGATATTGAGACTGTGGCTGAAAATACGCCAGAGTTGATCCACAAGGCTATCATAGATCCATTGACAGGTCCTCAGTCATTCCAGGCTCGTGATCTTGGCTTCAAGTTGGGCCTAAACCCGACTCAGATGAAGCAGTTCACTAAAGTCTTCATGGGCTTAGCTAAGATGTTTGAAGACCATGATTTCGCACTTCTAGAGATTAACCCGCTGGTTATCACCGACGAAGGCAACATTCACTGTCTTGATGGTAAGATTGGTATCGACGGTAATGCTTTGTACCGTCAGCCTAAAATCCGTGACATGCACGATCCATCACAAGATGATGCACGTGAAGCACATGCTGCTAAGTTCGAGCTTAACTATGTCGCACTAGACGGAAACGTCGGTTGTATGGTTAACGGCGCAGGTCTTGCCATGGGTACCATGGACATAGTTAACCTACACGGCGGCAACCCTGCTAACTTCCTCGATGTTGGCGGCGGAGCGACTAAAGAGCGTGTAGCTGAAGCGTTCAAGATCATTCTGTCTGACGATAACGTTAAAGCAGTATTGGTTAACATCTTCGGTGGTATCGTGCGTTGTGACATGATAGCTGAAGGTATTATCGGTGCAGTTAAAGAGGTCGGTGTAACCGTACCTGTTGTTGTCCGTCTTGAAGGTACTAACGCAGAACTTGGCCGTGAAGTATTGGCTGGTTCAGATCTCGATATCATCGCTGCCACGAGTCTTACTGACGCGGCTCAGCAAGTTGTTAAAGCTGCGGAGGGCAAATAATGTCTGTCTTAATCAATAAAGATACTAAAGTTATCTGTCAGGGCTTTACCGGCGGTCAAGGTACATTCCACTCTGAGCAAGCTATCGATTACGGTACTCAGATGGTTGGTGGTGTATCACCTGGAAAAGGCGGTAAAGTTCATCTTGGTCTGCCAGTATTTAACACAGTTAAAGAAGCTGTCGCTGAAACCGGTGCTACTGCATCTGTTATCTATGTACCTGCTCCTTTCTGTAAAGATGCCATTCTTGAGGCTATTGACGGTGGCATCGAGCTTATCGTTTGTATCACAGAAGGCATCCCGACTCTGGATATGCTTCAGGTTAAAGTTAAGCTTGAAGAGACTGGCGTGCGTATGATCGGTCCTAACTGTCCAGGTGTTATCACTCCTGGTGAGTGTAAGATTGGTATCATGCCTGGTCACATCCACAAGCCGGGTAAAGTCGGTATCGTTTCTCGCTCAGGTACGCTGACCTATGAAGCGGTTAAGCAGACTACCGATGAAGGTTTCGGTCAGTCTACTTGTGTTGGTATCGGTGGCGATCCAATTCCTGGTACTAACTTCATCGACGTTCTTGAGTTATTCCAGAACGATCCACAGACCGAAGCGATTGTCATGATCGGTGAGATCGGTGGTACTGCTGAAGAAGAAGCGGCCGAGTACATCAAGGCTCACGTGACTAAACCTGTTGTTTCATACATTGCCGGTGTAACAGCACCTGAAGGTAAGCGTATGGGTCATGCCGGTGCAATCATCGCCGGTGGTAAAGGTACAGCTGAAGATAAGTTTGCCGCGCTTGAAGCTGCAGGCGTAACGACAGTTCGTTCACTTGCCGATATCGGTAAAGCACTACGTACAAGAACTGGTTGGTAATTAGTCCTTCCGATTTTAAAAGGCGCCTCGGGCGCCTTTTTTGTTGCCATTTTTTACTGATGCTTTGAGTTAATTATGTTTATCGTATCCGTTATTTTTCCGTTGATTTTCATGGTGGGTTTGGGCTACCTGCTGACTCATATCAAATACTTCAGCCGTGAGCATCTAGCTGGTATAGGTAAATTTGCCTTTAATATCAGTATTCCGGCCTTTTTGTTCCTGAATATGTATAAAGCACCCCTAGAGCAGAGTCTGAACATCACCGAGCTGGTGGCATTTTATCTGCCTGTTCTTGCCGTGTATGGCATAGGTTTTGTGGCCAGTAAATTCTTTAGCCGGAGTAGTAAAAATCAGGCCCAAAGTGCCGTCTACGCTTTAGGCTGCAGTTATTCCAACACGATTCTAGTGGGTCTGCCCATCATCATCGCGGCGTTGGGTGAGTCTATGATGGGTAATGTGTTTGTCATCATCACCTTTCATAGTGCGCTCTTGTTTGCTATGACCTTCTTACTTTCCTCTAGAGCGTCAGGACAAGCTTTTTCATGGTCCAGCTTCACCCGCTCAATTTTATTTAATCCTGTTGTGATGAGTATCTCTCTGGGAATGATCATTAATGCTTTGGGGCTCAAGCTGCCCGATGAGCTGATGTCCGGACTCAGTCTGCTGGCTGAGCCAGCATTGGCCTGCGCCTTGTTCGTCTTGGGGGCGAACCTGAGTTTTTATAGCATCAGTCAGGAGTGGGTATTTTCGGCCTTGGCATGCGCAATTAAATTGCTAGTGTTGCCGGCTCTGGTATACGGTTTCGGACATTATGGCTTGGGCATGGTAGGGGATAGTTTGGCGCTAGTAGTGCTGCTCAGTGCCTCACCGCTGGGTGTGAATGCCTATCTGATTGCCACTCAGCTTAAGGTGCAGCAATCAGTATTGGCCAGCACAGTCGTCTTATCGACTGTGCTCTGTGTGTTTAGTTTCGGATTTTGGTTGTGGATCTTGTTATAGGCCTAGACGCTTAAATATTAGTTTTTAGATGCTTTAGGCCTGATGCCTGAATTCAGGAGGCTGGAGGAAGAACACATCTTCGGCGTAGAACTGTTCTGCTCGGCTGGTCTTCCACCAGATCTGCCAGGCATCATCCAGTTCACCGTTTTCAATCAGCGCATTCGGCGCTACGGGTTTGATTAGGCTACCCATAGACATCAGTAGGCCATAGGGGGAGCGGCGTTTTATCATCTGGGGGAGCAGCTTAGCGGGATCATCTAAGCCCATGCTGCCGACGAGTTCGTAGAAGCTCTTTAGGGTATTGTGATGGAAGTTTTTAATCCTTAAACTCTTCTCCTGCACATTGATTGCTTTGGCCCTGGCGGGATCTTGGGTGGCGACGCCAGTGGGGCACAGATTGGTGTTGCAGTGACGGGACTGAATACATCCCAGAGCCAACATCATGGTGCGCGCGGCGTTAACCGTATCGGCGCCTAGGGCAATTTTCGTGAGCAGATCGAAACTCGAGGCGGTTTTCCCCGAGGCTATGATGCGGATTTTGTCTCTTAATCCCACGCCGATTAAGGCGTTGTGAACAAAATACACGGCTTCGAGACACACCATGCCGAGTCGGTTCGTGAATTCAACTGGTGCGGCTCCGGTGCCACCCTCAGCGCCGTCGACTGTGATGAAGTCCGGGGTGATCCCTGTCTTCAGCATAGCCTTACAGATCCCGAGAAATTCGGCGGGGTTGCCGATGCAAAGTTTAAAACCGACGGGTTTACCGCCACTGAGTTCTCTTAATCGCGCAACAAAATTAAGCAGATCTATGGGAGTGGTACATTCTGGGTTTACTGCCGGAGATACGCAGTCTCTGTCCATGGGGATATGACGAATTTCGGCGATTTCCCGGGTGATTTTAGCCTTAGGTAGCACGCCTCCGTGGCCAGGTTTTGCACCTTGGCTGAGCTTTATTTCAATCATCTTTATTTGTGGTCGCTTAGCCATGGTTTCGAAGGAGTCTGGGTCAAAATTGCCTTCATCATCACGGCAACCAAATAGTCCTGAGCCTATCTGCCACACTATGTCGCCACCGTGTTTTAGGTGGTAGGGGCTTGCGCCGCCTTCTCCCGTATTATGAAAGCAGCCGGCCTGTTTGGCACCAAGGTTCAAGGCTTCGATGGCATTTGCGCTTAATGAGCCAAAACTCATGGCTGATATATTTAAATAAGATGCTTCATAGGGTTGAGTGCAGTCGGGTCCGCCGAATTTGATGCGTTTCACCTCATCGCTTATTTTTTTTGGGGACAGTGAATGCCAGAGGCTAAGATAGTTCTCTTCCAGCAGATCTCTCTGGGTACCGAAGGCGATGGTGTCACGGATATTCTTGGCTCTCTGATAAACCAAGGATCTCTGCTCTCGATTAAAGGGGCGCTCTTCTGTGTCATTTGCGATGAAATATTGTTGGATCTCGACCCGATAGGACTCGAGGAAATAGCGAAGGTAGGCGACTACAGGGTAGAGTCTGTTTAAGTTGTGGGAGCTAAATTTGAGATCATAAAAGCCGATTACTGTGTAGCAGGCTGTGAATACTAATAGCAATACGGATAGGGGGCTTGTACTTAAAAAAAAGAGGGCTAACAGGTTACCTACACTGGCAATTAGCCAGTAAATCAATTGCATTATTGTCATATTGCTTCCTTGTTAATCGTGCGGAACCGAGCAAAATATACGCTTTATTATGGGATTATATTGATAAAAAACTAACAGGTATATAAATTGGTTACTAATTTAGATTCGCTGCACTAAATTGTGTTTAGATGTACTGGGTTCAAACATTAGCCTCAAATTAAGGGATTATATGATCATTGCTGAAACGGATAGGTTGATTTTACGACAATTTGAAGCTAAGGATATTCACACCCTATTCTTGCTTAACAGCATACCAGAGATCTTGACTTACATTCCCGGCGAGCCGATGACCTCGGTCGATCAAGCTGAGCAGATTCTTTCAGATATCATCATTGCCAACTACGAAGAGTTTGGTTACGGCCGTTGGGCCGTAGAGCATAAAGCGGATAAGAAAGTCATTGGATTTTGTGGACCTAAGTATATTACTGAATTTAGGGAAGTCGAGCTGGGTTACCGTTATCTGCCAGAATATTGGGGCCAAGGTTATGGCTTTGAAGCGGGGAAGTCGGCATTAGAGTCGTTTCCAGACTTTGGAGTCCATGAAGCGATTGCTCTCATTTTATTGGGTAATAAAGGGTCTGAAAATCTGGCCAAAAAGCTTGGGATGGAGCATAGAAATAGAGACCGTTTTATGGGGCACAAGGTGAATGTGTTTCACAAGCATCTTTAATAGGCACAAAAAAACCAGCTCGAGGGCTGGTTCTTTTAGGATGAAACTTAGTGTGTCTTAAGCGTCGTTGTGTTCACACTCATCATTAGTACACACACCGTATAGGTATAGGCTGTGGTTGGTGAGTTTTATGTTGTGTTTCATGGCAATCTCATCTTGTCGAGTCTCGATCAGATCATCTGAAAACTCGATGACCTTGTTGCATGATAAGCAAACGAGGTGATCGTGGTGATGTTTAGTCGCCAATTCGAAAACTGCCTTGCCGCTCTCGAAGTGATGGCGGGTAACGATACCTGCATCATCGAATTGGTTGAGTACACGGTACACGGTGGCAAGACCGATCTCTTCACCTAACGCGAGTAATCTTTTATACAGATCCTCAGCACTGATGTGTTGATTTTCGGGTCCTTGCATCAGTTCTAGAATCTTGACTCGTGGTAAGGTAACTTTCAAACCCGCTTTTTTTAGCGCCTGATTTCCATCTGTCATTACTAATCTCTTGATTGCAGAACCATCAGTTTAACTATCGGTTCAATAGTGGATATTAAGATCTATTATAGAGGTAAAATTAAAAACTTAAACCTTTGAAGGTCTTTATCTCACCTTTATCAAAGCAAATACAATAAATCGCTATAAATCAGAGATAAAGCATGCGATTTAAGCTTACATTTTGTATTGTTATTATTGTATTTATACTAATGCATAATATCGTGTGTCAGATATTTGAGTCAGGCTTGTCGGGTTATATTTAATAAGAATAAAAAGAGTATGGAAGGAATGAAAATGTATCGGCAGATAGTGATTTTAACCGGCGCTGGAATTTCAGCAGAATCAGGCTTAAGAACGTTCAGAGATCAAGATGGTCTATGGGAAGAACATAAAATTGAAGATGTTGCGACGCCGGAAGGTTATGCGCGAGATCCCGAGCTTGTGGATCGATTCTACAATGCCCGTTGGAGTCAGCTGCATAGTGGAGATGTGGAACCGAATGCAGGGCATAATGCCTTAGCGCGCCTCGAGAGAGAATTTGATGGTGAGCTATTGATAGTCACTCAAAATATCGATGACCTACACGAACGAGCGGGATCACACCGTTTATTGCATATGCATGGGGAGTTGTCGAAAGGACGTTGTCCGCGTTCCCGTCAAACCTTTTTACTCAAAGACCCATTTGGCCCCGAGCATACGTGTACTTGCTGTATTCCGGCCCAGAGGCTAAGGCCCCATGTGGTTTGGTTCGGTGAAATGCCCATTGGCCTGGACCGCATTCAACATACTTTAGATAATTGTGATCTGTTTATCGCCATAGGGACTTCAGGCACCGTTTATCCAGCCGCAGGCTTTGTTGATACTGCTAATCACCATGGCGCTCAAACCGTTGAAGTCAACTTGGTCGAAGCAGACCGTCACAGTCAATTTCAATATCATCTGCAGGGTAAGGCCAGTGAAATAGTGCCAGACTTGGTCGATAATATCTTGTCGGGGACTGTGATCAGTAATCGCTAAGAAATTGGGTTGAAAATAGAATGTCGTAATAGCCGAGGTAGTTAAAGATGGAAGAAGCCCTGAGTCGAACTCTGCCAAAAGAGGAAGATAAACAAGGTCAGAATTTGAAAAAGTTAGTGATAATCATGCGCGGTCTTCCCGGCAGCGGTAAGTCTCGTTGGGTCGATGAGTTTATTGGCAGTCAAACACTCGAAGTCGCCATGAACATTCGGAGCAAGGGCTATTTCTCGACGGATAGTTTGTTCTATGTAGGGGATGAGTACAGGTTCGATGCTAAATGTTTGGCCGAGTTTCATCAGCGCAACTTAAGTGGATTTATTCATGCGCTATCGGTTTCTCAGCCTCTAGTTATTTGTGATAATACTAATATGGCTTACTGGGAGTTTATGGCCTACGAAGCCGCGGCGAAGGCCTTGGGCTATCAGGTTCGCATCGTGTTAATAGGTGAACCTCATGACCCTGCTCATCAAGCTGAATGCGCCAAGCGAAATAACCATGGCGTACCGTTAGCCCAGATACAGAGAATGGCCAGACAGTTCGAAGTCTTCTAATTCTAGTAAATATCAGTCGGATGTTGCGACCGTAAATGGGTTAGAATTTCCTGCTCCAAATAGAGCATTAATTGGCGGGAATTTTCATCTGCTAAGTTTAGTCCTACCCAGCCATCTGTGCCCATAAATTCGATAGCAGATATCTCCAGTGTCTGAGCCCAGTGGCCGCTCAGCCTGAAAATACCTCTTGATGTATGTATTCTGGTGATATGAAATGCTGTCATGACTTAACGCTAACAAATAGCGTCCTAGGTTACAATTGATGATTCGAGGTAAGGTTTTTAAGTTGTCAGTATCTTTGAATGACTAACTTAAAATGGGTTAATCGCTAGACAGTGAGTTAGCATCTCAGGCCGATATGATCAGGGTGACCTTGCCTATGACTCTGCCACTTCTTATGGGGCCCATCTCTTGGCTGGATATACTGGTATCGTTTTCTCCTTTGAACCAGAGGTTACCCGCACAGTCTATTTTGACAAGGGTCTTGATCAGCTCACCTAGTCTGGGGTGATCGAAAAGGTATACTGCACCTAGTGTTAAACGAGTTCGAGAAAAGGCGCTCATGCAGAGAACGAAACTGCCGGCAGGAATACGCGGCTGCATACTGACTCCGGCAATACGGTATAGATTGATCCCAAACATGAGTGCTCCTTAAGCTTAATCGCTATGTTAATTGTGGGTAAATCAAGGTCTCTGCGGGCGGATAAGGGCAGGTGGCCTGATAAGTCTTAACCCCTTTGGTCTCCCAGAATATCTCGGCGAAGCGATTGACCTTTTCCAGCAGTAGCAGAGTCGCATCACGATCGATATGCTGTTTGGCTTTAGATGCCGCCAACATGATGCTGTGACTCAGCTCATGGAGCTGCGGGAATTGATCCAGCTGAGGCTGCTTGATGTAGTCGCCCCAGATAATAGTGATCTCATCTTTTACCTTGTGGCCATGGACTTCTTTTTCGGCGACTAAACGGCCGAATTGAGCCTGTTCATTGGGCGTCAGAGATGACTTAGCATTGAGTTCTTCGAGTAAGTCGACCATGCGGATCATAGTCAATACCGCCAGCTGAGCCGTGATAGGATCGTAAATCTTGCACGGAATATCACAGTGGGCCGAGGCACGCTTAAAAGACGCTTTACTGTCGAGTTTATTCAATAAATTATAAAACATGTTAGCCCCCTTATTTGCTGTCTGATCGAGTCGCGGCTTTCTTTCGACGGTACATAGTGATGGCGAGTCCCAGGGCCGCCACGGCGGGCAAAATCCACAGCAGATGGACCATAGACGATGACCAATGAGCATGATCATGTCCCGGATGTGCCAAGGCCGTTGGGGCGATAAGCAGGGTGGATATGAATGTGAATACTGCTGAGAATCTTTGCTTCATGGGTACTTGACCTTAACTATTAAGTGGGTTTCAGATGTCTGGTTTGAGATAGGCTTGTTACTAGTGAATGACCGGAGCCAAAGCGTTCATATCGATACATTTAGATCCCTGTAATTGGCTCTTTTGGAATAGGTATAACTCTTTGCAGCTAAGCTTCAATCCATGCAGGATCGCGGCATAGATGGGCTTATTATCTGCTTGAGTGATGAGTCGATTTCTTAATTGGTGATAAGGGATCATGATATTGCTAAGTTGAGCGTCGGCTTTTCCCTGTCTGCCATAGAGCTCAGACAGGTTATGGTAACTGGCTAACCAGGCCATCATGACCTGTTCATTGTTGGTGTATTCGGCATAGAGGTGATTAATTCTCGACACGGCGACCAAATATTGATGTTCGGCATCCTGCCAATCACCAGCCTGAAAAGCTTGGTTGGCCTCAAAAATCAGCTGTTTCCATGTATCCATACCCTCACTCCTTCAATATCTATAAGTGATAAATGCAAATAAGAATCAATATCATTATGCTCGTGAGAAGGGATTTGTAAAGGGCGGTACAATAGATAAATCTAACATTTACATTTGTTGCACAGTAATATGAGGGCGAATGGGCAGAGGGGTTAGAGACTGAGGATATCTGGATGTTGAGCCTGAGGAAGCTTAGTCTCTGTTCAGATGCTTAACAGAGATGTTTAATTGCTTTCGTTTTCTTTAGTATGGCGCGAACCACGGCTCTCAAGGACATATTTTCCTACTATCAGAAATAAGATCCCGCCTAAGATCATCGCAGAGGCGAGTATCAAGCGCATCGATATTGATTCACCCGCAAATATGATACCGCCAATAGCCGCGATAACAGGCACCACTAGCTGTACCACTGCCGCTTGTATCGAGCTCAAACCTGTCAGTGCAATATACCAGATGGTGTAGCCGATCCCCGAGGCGAGCCCGCCGGACACTATGGCTAATGCCAGGCCGGTATTTGATAGTTGAGCATCTTGAAATGTGACCAGGATTAAGAGGATAACGAAAGGTAAGGTACGCAGAAAATTATAGCTGGTATCTCCTAGTGCGCTTGCGGAGCCTCGCCCCATCAGAGTGTAACCTGCCCATGCAATGCCAGATATTGTCATCAGGATAAAACCTGACAGTGAAGGTGTCGCGAGTGTCGGCATCACCAGGTAAATGAACCCGCAAAAAGCCATTATCAGTCCGATCCACTCAGTATAGTGGAGTTTTTTACCGCTGAGCAGACTGGCTATAACCATAGTGAGTTGCACCGAGGCAAACAAGATGAGGGCGCCCATGCCTGTGGCCAATGATATATAGGCGAAGGAAAAGGTTATCGCGTAGATAAATAACAATATAGCGGCTCGCCAACTGCCTTTTGCTTTCGACTTCGACAGACTCAAAGCGTCGGCCGCAGATGTCCCTTGCAGGTTATCTTGTTCATCTTGGCTCGGGCTCTTACTCTCAGTGCGGCTAAAGCTAGATCCTAAGCTTGAGCGAGTGAAAGCTAAGATAATGATTAACACTAACATTCCGGATAGTAGCCGAACCCAAGTAAAGCTCGCCGCATCTATGGTGTTATCGCCTAATGCCAGGCGGCACAGGACTGAGTTAGCCGCGAACGCTATTAGGGCCAAAATCGTGTAGAGGCTGATGTTAAGTCTACTCAAGAGTTAATCAGATCCTTGTTGATTCGAATGAGTGTTTACCTTGGTTATAAGGCTTATGTTCTAAGTGGTTTAGCTAGAATATACCATTCGATAGTAGATAATCGAGAATAAATGAGCCAATCATCAGACCAGGACTGTTAGAGATAAATTGCTGTTTGCCCGGAGAAAGGCTCTAAGGAGTAAGTGAAGGGTAAAATGCCAGCTTAGCTAGCTGGCATTTATGTATGGGGAATTGGTCACTAATGCGTGTAGTGAAATGTGTAACCAATATTGGGTGCTAATTATTCACTCATTAGCTTTGAGGTGCTGAATTGGCTCTCAACCGCCCAGACTCGATATCTTAGTTCGCTGCCTTCGGGCAGATAAAATACCTTATTCAGACGACTGTCATACCTGATTTTCAGCTCTGTACTGATTGGCACAAAAGCCTCTTTTTTGGCTTGCTTGAAACACGCCATCATAGTCGTTGGCCCCTGAGTGATCGAATCAACTTGGTAATAGTTATATCCCCACCCTTGAACCGAATGTTGTTGCAAGTCACCCGACAGGCTCCCGCCATTACAGTCCACCATCTGAGTTTGGCCTATCTGTATCTCGACCATGTAGTTCGACTCATCATCTAGTTTAGGCAGAGTGAGTATGTGTTGCACCATGCCTATTTCTGGTGCAGGAAACATCTTAGTCGCGTCCTGGACTTGGTAATTGGATGAAGAGAAGGCCTGAGATGTGATGATATTTTGGTTGTGACCACTAGAGTTAAGATCCGTTGGATGAGCTGGGCTGGTGGCCGCTGCATTAAAAGATAATAGCGACACGGCTAAGATACTTCCTGCTGAAAATGTGATGGTCAATGCTTTCTTAGCGGCGTTGAGTGTCGATGAATTCATAAAATCTCCAAGAAAAAAATGGCTGTTTCTGTTTTAGATACCCTTATAAACGACCGGAAAATGAAAAGGGGTTAACTATTTTAATTTATTTTAAAACCAGAAGTGCACCACTTTAAAGCGAAAGCACCGAAAATGTACATCAATCGAAACTGAATTATATCTATTTAATTGATTTTATTGGTTTAATATTTTGGCATGAGGGCTGCATTGTTATGATCATTGCTGAGATAAAGCAAAAATAAAATAGAATCTATTCAATGTGGGGCGAATTTTATGCTGTTTGGTCGTAAAAAAAGAAAGCCTATCGTGATACCCAGCAAGAAAGTTGCACAGTGGAAGTACACCACCTGTAATTATTGCTCTACGGGGTGCTCTATCGAGATAGGCTTAAACGAGCAGAACAAGATTGTCACCACCCGAGGCCATGCTGGCGCCGATGTGAATCGGGGTAAACTCTGTATCAAGGGGATCTTAGAGCACGAGTTGTTCGAGAGTCCGGGCAGGGGAACAGAGCCTCTTATAAGAGACAAGCATTTCGAAGACTTTGAGCCTACTTCCTGGGATCACGCTCTGGATACCACGGCCGATAAGATCAAAGATATTCAAGCCAAGTATGGCCGCGATTCTTTTGCCATCGTCTCTTCCGGCCAGTTGTTGACCGAAGAGTTCTATACGTTAGGCAAGCTTGCCCGCGGTGTGATCGGTACTAATAACTACGACGGCAATACCACCTTATGTATGGCGTCCGCGGTCAGCGGCTATAAGCGCTCCTTCGGCGCCGACGGTCCGCCGGGGTGTTACGATGATTTCGAGCATACCCACTGTCTGATGGCTTTTGGCTCCAACCTTCCCGAGCAACATCCTATCATCTATTGGCGCCTGAAAGAGGCGCTGGAGAAGCGACATTTTCCTTTGATCGTGGTGGATCCCAGAGTGACCATGTTGGCGCAATTTGCCGATATTCACCTGCCGATCACTCCAGGTACAGATTGTGTGCTGATCAACGCCATGTTGCATGTGATCATCAATGAAGGCTTGCAAGATCAGGCCTATATCGACGCCCATACCCAAGGCTTCGAGGCGGTTAAGGCACTGGTGCAGGACTATAATCCTAAGCAAGCGCAACACATTTGCGGCATAGACGAAGATACCATACGTAATGTGGCGAGAATTTATGCTAAGGCACCGACGGCCATGAGCATCTGGACCATGGGGATAAATCAATCTACCCATGGCTCAGATGGTGTGGCCAACATCAATAACCTGAATATGATAACCGGTAATATAGGTAAGCCAGGTGGCACCAGCTTATCGATAACCGGTCAGTGTAATGCAATGGGCACCCGAGAGTGGTCATCTTGCTCGGGCTTACCCGGATATCGTTATCTGGAAAATGAAGCCGACAGAAACGAGATAGCCGATTTTTGGGGCATAGATCCTGAGTTCTTTCCCAAGAAACGCGGCCTGGCCGAGACCGATATCTTTCCAGCCATCGAGACTGGAGAGATAAAAGGCCTGTGGATCGTGGCCACTAATCCCATGACCTCAATGCCCAACACGGCGCGTATCCGTAAGGCGCTTGAGAAGCTAGACTTTCTGGTTATCCAAGACGTCTATAGCGATGTTGAGACTAACCAGTATTCTCATGTGTATCTGCCTGCATCAGTCTGGGCCGAAAAAGAGGGCACCCACACTAACACTGAGCGCAGGGTTAACCTGATCTGTAATGTCTTGCCTCCCTTTAAGAATTCTAAGCCAGATTTTTGGATCTTTAATCAGCTGGCCAAGCGCTTCGATAACGGTCAGATGATCCATTTTCCCGCGACACCGGAAGGGGCGTTCGAAGAGATGAAATACCTGTCTAAGGGCAAGTTGTCCCATGGCGGTCCGCGTCACTTAGATATTTCTGGCATGACCTATGAGAAAATCGAGGCAGCCAGAGGCATTCAGTGGCCATTTAGAGAGCAAGATGAAGGTCTCAAAGGCACAGCCAGGCTCTACAGCGATGGCCTGTTTCCGACTCAGTCAGGTAAGGCAAATCTGCTGCCCATTAATTTTTATAACAACAACGAGCAGCCCTGTGACGAGTATCCCTTCTGGCTTAATAGCGGCAGGGTGGTGGAGCATTTTCATACCCGTACCCGTACGGGCAAGATAGGCAACTGCAACAAGTTCAGCCCAACGGCGTACATGGAGATGAACCCAGACGCGGCTAAAGAGCTTGGGGTCGAACACCAGAGCTATGTGCGCCTCACGAGTCGTCGCGGCGATGCCGTAGTGATGGTGCAGTTGACCCACAGGGTGCCGCGTAACATGGTGTTTATCCCGTTTCATTACCACGATTGTGTCAACCGTCTCACCTTAGGTTTACTCGATCCCTATTCACGTCAGCCAGCATTTAAGCAGTGCAGCACGCGAATAGAGCCGATCGATCAAGATGAAGCGGCGCGGATCAACGTCGAGCGTCGTGCATTTTAGGGTGACGGAATAATTTTGCGAATTTGAAGCCTGAGATTTAAGGCTGGGGACGAGATAATGACATCACAGATAACTGAAGGCAGCAAATTGCACAGTGGCAATGACAAGGCGGGGGTAGGGCTATTTACCCCGGAGACCGGCTCAAGCATAAAGGTGGCCAAAGCGAACGCTTTGCCTAAGAGAGGCGAAGAGCAGCTGGGTCGCTCAAATCATTGGGAAGTTCGCACCGAGGAACAAGCTTATGCCTATCTGCCTAAGACCGACAGCGAGATAGAGAACCGCTACGGCAAACGTATCGATTTGGTGGAGTTGACCGACAATCCGGTGGGCCGTTCCATGTTTATCAACGATAATCCGGCAGTCGGCACAAATCCGGATCGTAACAAGCAGCATGGTTTCTTCTTTACCGCAGACAACTGTATCGGTTGTCATGCCTGTGAGTCGGCCTGCGCCGAGAAGAATGACACGCCAGCTCATCTGGCATTTCGCTCGGTTGGCTATGTGGAGGGGGGCTCATATCCAGATTATAAGCGGATGAACATCTCCATGGCCTGTAACCACTGTGACGATCCCGTCTGTCTCAAGGGCTGTCCGACCCGGGCTTATACCAAGCATGCCGAGTATGGCGCCGTGTTGCAGGACCCTGAAACCTGTTTCGGCTGTGGCTACTGCACCTGGGTGTGTCCCTACAATGCGCCTCAGTTGGATCCGGTTAAGGGAAGAGTGTCTAAGTGCAACATGTGTGTCGATAGGTTGGAAGTGGGCCTCAAGCCTGCGTGCGTCTCAGCCTGTGTGGGTAATGCACTGGATTTCGGTGTGATTGAGAATACGCCGGAGAGTCGTGAGCAATGTAAGACCAGCATTCCTGGCTTCCCGTCACCGGAAATCACGCGGCCCAACATACGTTTCCAGCAGACCAAGTCTATGCCGGAAGAGATGACGCGTACCGACTCCATGCCAATAAAATATCATAAGGAAAGTGATGGCCAATATAAGCCTATTCTTGATAAGAAGGGGGATCAAAAAGTGGGCAGGCAGCAACACTGGAATCTGGCCAAACTCAACAGTCGGGAGAATCCTCTGGTGCTGTTTACCCTGTTTGCTCAGGCTGCCCTGGGTACCTTTATGGTCCCCTTCTTGGCGGCCTTGGCCGGGGTCGAGCCGTTTGAGCTGTTTATGGCCTCAGACATGATGTTAGTACTGGTGGTTACATCGCTCTTTATGACCTTTTTTGGCCTGTTTATGAGCGTGACTCATCTAGGTAAACCTTTTCGTTTCTATCGTGGGTTTAACAACCTGCGTTACTCACCCATGAGCCGTGAAGGATTAGGCCTGGCTTTGTTCAGCGCCGGACTCGGCTTGATGGCCGTGTGCCTGCTAGCCACGAATACCTGGTTTAATGAGCTGCTGGTATCGGGCTTCGACATCGAACTCCCCGGGCTTACTGGCGCCTTGCCCTTGGTTAACCTGGCCCTGGGGGCGGGAATTTTTGCCGCTATCGCCGGCGCCACGGGCCTGTATTACATGAATCAGTGTTATCAGATCAAGGCGCGTCCGTTCTGGAATCATTGGCAGACGGTGACTAGCTTTGTGGGTAACAGCGTGTCCTTGGGGGCCATGGTGAGCGGCGTGATGATATTGAGCACACTCGCCGCATTGTCTCTGCCACTCTTGCCCGCCTTACAGCTACTGGGAGGTGTGTGGTTATTTGGCGTAGTGCTCGAAGCCATAGGTCTGATAGGTCACAACCGTGATCTCAATGCCAGTGAGAATGAGGGCGGCGCGGCGCACTATATTCAGTGCACTACCTTCGGCAAGACTTACAAGCTACGTAACCTGATGTTGACCTTGATTATCTTTGCCGGGCTGACATTACTGGCCCTGGGTGAACTTGGCTTGTTCAATACCCAAGGGCTAGCCTCAGAGCCGGTAGGCGTTAACCTGTGGGCATTCCTTGCCTGGTCAGTTATCGCCCTGATTAACTGTATCAGTGCCGTCATAGGTCGCGCGCTGTTTTATAACCTAGTGATACCTACCACCATGCCCGGCGCCTTCTTCTGGAAGAACAAGGGATTCGAGCAACATGCCAGAGACATAGGTTTAGCGGATAATTCGGCTTGTGGTGTGGCGCCGCTGGCCCATTAACTTAGCTCATTAGCAAATGCTTCTTGCCCTAGAGCTAGGGCAAGATAATAACAGCTGATTTCAGAGTTAAAAGAAGAGCCAGAACAATAAATATAGCCATGATAAGAATAACGAGTAGACACGAGGTGAGTATGCTGACATTGGACATGACCATAGAGAAGACCTGCTTGATTGGACTGACCTACTTTACTGCCGAAGGGGAGATGCTCAAGCAATCTCTGTTGGCGGGAAAGGTAAGCTCTTGTGATGCAGAAAAAGGCATCGGCATAGCCCTGTTCGAAAAGGAGAGTTCGGGTCAGGGAAGTAAGCAGTTCCTAGTCCCCACAGATTTGTCATGTTGGTTTACAGCTCCCAAAGGACAATTCCACACCAGTGTCGAGGGCGTCACTGTGACCGACCCAAACTACCTGATCACCTGGGATATTTATCAGACCCGCTCCTATAAGCAAGAGTCTGATGAGAGAGAGGCTTCTAAACTGGTATCGGATAAGCAGCCAGGCAAACAAGGTGACGAGCAGATGCAGTGGTGGGAATGGAAACCTAGGACGGAGCAACCTAAGGTAGGTTAAGCGCAGGCTTGTCAGTGTTTAACGAACAAGACGACACAGATGAACTTTGGCTTTCAGTGTCATCTTGTTAGCCCTGTATCTAGATCAAATGCAGATGTTCCATCATCTGCTTATTATCGGCTCTTCCCCAAAGCGTAGCGGAAGCTGAAGACATGCAGCCCCTGTTAAAGCTAAATCCGTCAGCTCTGTCATTGGCCAGTAATAAAGGGCCATCGAGATCCACGAAGGATGAGTAAGCGCCGATAAGGTAGGCGGGAGCCATGGCGAGAGACGTACCCACCATGCAGCCTGTCATTATGATAAATCCTCGCTGCTTAGCTTGTTGCATCAAGTTAACGGCCTCTGTAAGTCCACCTGTCTTATCTAACTTGATATTGACCGCCTGAAACTTATTCTGCAGATGTTCGAGATCGGCTGCCACATGACAAGATTCATCGGCGCAAAGAGGGATTGCCGGCTTAAATCCTGTGAGTAATTCATCTTGCTCGCTGGGTAGGGGCTGCTCGATGAGGGCGACGTTGAGTGGCACTAATTTGGGCAGAATGTCGGTTAAAATATCGATATTCCAGGCTTCATTCGCATCTATGATAAATTGGCTATTTGGAGCCGAGTGATGGATTTGCTGCATTTTTCCCAGGATATCATCCGCGTCTAACTTGATTTTTATCAGAGGATTCGTTTTCAGTTCACCGGCGGCTTTGGCCATTTTATCCGGGGCATCGAGACTCAAGGTTTGCGCCGTATTGAGCTCAGTTTTCAATGCCAGTGAAAGCAGTGTGTGCACATTGGTTTGAGCCTGCTTAGCCTTTAAATCCCATAGGGCACAGTCGATGACATTCCTCGCCGCCCCAGCTGGCATTATGGTCAGTAATTCGCCACCAGTCAGCTCGCTATGGACTGAGGGCATGATGTGTTCAATTTGAGCCACAACAGAGGCAAGAGTCTCACCGTATCGGGCGTAGGGTACGGATTCAGCCCAGGCTGTGTGTTTTCCATCTGTTAGCATCAGCACGACCACATCGGCTTGTGTCTTTGCGCCTCGGGAGATCCTGAATTCTTTCGCCAGTGGCCAGGCTTGTGTATGGATCTTGTAATTGAGGCTCATAGTAAACACTCTATGATGTTATCGACGCTGTGACGTAAAGGGTCGACGCAAGGCTGGTGGAATTCTTTGGCTATTTTCTCGCAGACTCTTATGGCCTCATCTTCACTCACGCTTGAGGTATTAACTGCGATACCTATCACTTTCGCTGCCGGGTTGGTTAACTTTGCAGCGTTTAAGTTGAGCGTTAATGTGTCAGAAATTGATGGTGGTAAACACTTGCTCAATCCTCTCATGGACTCGCGGCCTAAAGCGTGGCAAATCACTAAAGTATCTGGCTGTGAGCCGTGTAATAACCCTAAGCTAACGCCGGCAAAAGCCGGATGAGACAATGAGCCCTGACCTTCAATGATATCCCAATGGTCATCATGGTTATCAGGAGAGAGAGATTCACTCGCTCCGGCGATAAAATCGGCCACAACACAATCGATAGCAACGCCATGACCTGCGATCAAAATTCCGCATTGGCCTGTCGCTCTGAAATCGACATCGAGACCTCGTTGTAACATCGCTTTTTCTAAACAGAGTGAGGTGTACATTTTACCCACAGAGCAGTCGGTGCCCACAGTCAGCAGACGCTTACCTGTGCGCTTGACACCGTTACCTGTGGTGAACTTTTGTTGGGGATGCCTGATATCGATAAGCTGCAGGTTTTTCTCATCCGCGACTCGTTTGATATCGGCAATGTTAGTCAATTTATCGTGCAAGCCACTGACGATATGGAGACCGGCGTTCAGTGCCTTAATTATATAGGGGACCCAACTGGTGTCTATCGTGCCGCCGCAGTTGGCAAAGCCGAGTACAAAGGTATTGGCCCCCTTATCTCTGGCTTCCTCTATGCCCATATCCTGCAGACCAGCGGAGACTTCACAGCCTACTAACCTTAGTTGGCCGACACACAGATCCGGACGCCAATCGGCAACGCCCTGAGCCATTTTGATGGAGAGTTTATCTGTGGCATCACCAAGGAAGAGTAAGTATGGTGCTGTTATTTTCATATTAGCCTTAAGGTTATTTAGCACATGACTTAACGCTAAGCGATCAACTCCGAGGTGGAAAATACTATCTATTAGTAACGATATAACTCAAGGTTATGGGTGCTGCTTTAATGACCACTTATTAGTCATTGTTTTCACCTCTTGCAGGAATTCGCTGGCAATTTTTGACAGGCTCTTATTCTCCAGATGCAGGGCCGATAACGTAAAGTTAAGCGGTGGAGAAAATGTCGCCATAGATACATTGTCATTATGGTTACCTGCCGCCGTATATTCATCGACGACACACAAACCTATCTTCTGAGCGACCAGACGAGCCGCAATAAAGTAGGTCTGCACCTGTATATTACTCTCGACCGATATTCCCTCTTGGTTGATGCGGTTCCACAGCATATCTCCTAATGGCCCGCTGTCCCAGATACCGATAAGTTCTTTATTTTCCAGAATATTGATGGCAACAGATTCTGGCTGATTGGCTAACATATCATTGGGGTACATGAGTATTAACTCAGACTCACATATGACTTGCTGCTCTACACCGGATAATGGCGGCGGAGAGAACATCAAGGCGAGATCAATTTTGTGTTCGAGTAAGGCCTGTAATACATTTTCGTTGTGAATGGTCTCTAAGTTTATATGGATTTCCGGATGGGAGCGCCTATAGGCCGCCACTGAGGCGGGTAATAGATCGAAACCTAAAGCTGGAGTCAGGCCAATACTGATGCTGCCACTGCGGCTTTTTCTTATGTTGTCGGCCGTATTGCGCACCGCATGGATCTGCTTATAGACCTTATCCACTTCACTGAACAGCATCTGGGCTTCGCTGGTTGGGCTTAAGCGGCCTTTTTGACGCTGAAACAGGGGAAAACCCAGCTGCATTTCGGCATGGGCCAGCACCTTACTGACCGAAGGTTGTGAAACATGCAGAAACTGAGCTGCATTGGTTATCGATCCCGTAGTATAGATGGCATGAAAAACCTCAATATGACGTAATCTCATCGGACCCTCGTTTTTATATTTATCGTATCAATGGGTTTGGTATTAACATTCTTATCCTGACTAAGCTCTATTTAACAGTAAAGTGCTTGCTGATAAAACTAGCTGTGAGTCATATGAGCTATCTATTCGGTAGTTTAGATTGTATGAAAAATCTCAAAGACCAAACAAAATTCAATGATGCGCTTATTTTAATTGATGATATTGCCCTGATCGAGTGACAGTCAGCAAGTATTGTTTGCTCTAAGAAGTATTCGCTTTAACTTGTGTGTACACACCTGTTTGTTTTTTTGATGTGTTTAGTATATTATCTCAGGTTATTATCAGAGGTGTAGTGAGTTTGTATGTATTTTTTACAAGTGTTGAGATGGATATAAATATGAAAGTACTACCCGAAGGCGTGAGTTATTCAGAAGGACTCTATGCCGTTGAAATCTCAAGTTGCAGTGGCCTGGAGACTAAGTATTATAAAGATCCGCTGATAGCATTTACTACCAAAAGAAGGGCCGATCGTAAGGAAGCCATTAGACAAGATAAACGCTTGGCTATGCAGATGGTTAATGACTAGTGCTATTCATAGTAATACAAAATCATTTTTATAAACCAGTTTAACTATTACCACAGCCTATTAAAATAATCATAATTGTGAATGGTGACTATAAATATTAAGTCATATGTAAGATTGGATAATATCTTAATTGTTAAAAGTTCGTTTGTGTTTGTTTTATTTATTCTGGTTCGCGTCTGTTTTTCATGGTTAATATAATGATAGCTCAACTTCTTGTTTTGGTTTTTTAACTATATGCTTTTGCAAAGTGTTGAAAGTTATTATTAATTTGTCTGTATTTTTTAACTTTTCTGATGGTTAATTGTTTTCATTGATTACTTCTGCGAGCATTAACAAATATAGATCTTATTGGTATCACCTGATTCAATTTGTATCTTTATGATGTTATTTATTTGACTCTTGAGTTGTTTTTGAACACTTTGAATAAGTGAAAGCTAAACAATATTTATTCAAGCTCTCAATATATTCCTAGTTAATTCTTAATTTATTGAATTTAGAAAAGGAGTTCGACATGAAAATATCAAGTTCAGTTAGTGCCTTATTTCTGTTTATGGCATGTTTACCATTCCTGGTTTCTGCTAATACACCAGAACCTATCTACCCAGATCAATTGAAATTATTTAACCTTGGATCAGAGAACTGTGGAGAATCTTATCGCACCGTCACCCGTGATGAGGCCCAATCGTCTAAGTCTTCTATCGTTGCCAAAATGGGAAAATGGCAAATATCCGGTCTCGCCGATAACTGGGTGATCATGGGGCCCGGATATTACGGTGAGATAAAGCCAGGCACAGCAAATAATACATGGTGCTACCCTAAAAACAGTGATATTGATGAGATCCCTGTTTTATCTACGCGTGCTATTCCCTCTGGTGATGAAGTGGATGTGCAATGGCGACTCGTTCATGATCAAAATTATTTTGTTCAGCCTGCTAGTTATTTAGCTCACTTTCTAGGTTATGCCTGGGTCGGTGGTAACCATAGCAACTATGTTGGTGAAGATATGGATATTGTCCGCGAGGGAGATAGTTGGCGTATTCAAGGTAATAACCAAGGTTCTTGTAGCGGCTACAGGTGTGGAGAAAAGACATCCATTAGGGTCAGTAACTTTGCGTACACCCTGGACCATACTGGTTTTTCTCATGGAGAAATTACTGAATCAGGTAAGCAACTGATTAAAACGATTACTGCCAATGCAGTGAATCATGAAGATACGCCTCAACAGGTGGTAGTGACATTAAGGTACGACACGGCCAGCAATTGGTCGAAAACAGATACTTATGGTTTAAGTGAGAAAGTCACTACAAAAAATAAGTTTAAGTGGCCCTTGGTGGGAGAAACTGAAATCTCAATCGAGATAGCTGCAAATCAGTCTTGGTCTTCTCAAACTGGCGGGTCTGAGAATAACGGTGTATCGGTTGAAGCTAGACCTATGGTACCGGCCAACTCGACAACTCCAATCAGGATAGCCATTTATAAATCAAGTATTTCATATCCTTATCAGTTCGATGCCGATATCAGTTATGATTTGACCTTAAATGGTTTCTTACGTTGGGGAGGCAATGCTTGGTATACCCATCCGGAAAATCGTCCGACCAAGTCTCATACTTTCACCATTGGGCGGTGGAAAGATAATGCCAGCAGCATCACTTACCAATGGGATAAACGTTATATCCCAGGTGAGATCAAGTGGTGGGATTGGTCATGGACAATCGATGAATATGGTTTATCTACCATGAGAAATACGTTGGGGCGAGTCCTAAGGCCAATAAAATCTTCAGTTACGGGTGATTTTTATGCTGAAAACCAATTCGCTGGTGATATCGAGATTGGTTACCCTAAAACTCGTCAGCTTGATAGCTCGAGAAATGGCGGACAAGGGGTAGAGCTTAAAGATATCAACTTCAGTGCAGATGAAATGGATTTACTCGGTTTCGAAAATGTTGAATTGACTGTGACACCTCTAGTGCAACCGTAACAGAGCTAAATCATTTAAGCTGGTAATTAAACAGTAATTACCCCATTCCTTATGGTTTGGGGTAAATTAAATAATTGGTCTATCTGAGTTATCCTCTCTTAAAATATGATTTATGTAAAAGTCTATAATAAATTAATTGATGAAGTTTTATTAGTTTTATAGCTTAAATAAATGGGTCATATTAACTAAGCTACTTAAATTTTTAACCATCCTCACTTATAGCGTCAATTTCTCTATCACTTGTCAATTTTTTGCGCCATAAATTTACTCAAAGATAGTTCTTTCTTCCGATTGTGCACGTATTTTTAGCTCTATAGCATGATGGTTAACGATTTGTTGGTTTTATGTGGTTTATGGTTTTTGATTATATAAAAAATTATGTTTTGCATAGGTTTTATATGAGTTTGTTAATCAAAACACTTACCGACATGAATATCATCGAGTTGAAAATGACTTGGGTATCTGTATTTTCAGAGATTCTATCTTTTTAATAAATCAATGGGTCAAAATAATGCTAAACAATAAAATGTCTTTGGTTTTTCTCGCTGTATCGGCGTCTATGGCGAGTTCAGCATATGCAGCCAATAAAGTTGACGTGTTTAACTTGATAAATACAACGGCCAGTAATAATATTCAGAATATTATCTCTGCCGAGAAAGGCAGTGAATTTAGAGTATCTAAGGAGATATCTCTGGGGAAATTAGGTACTAAACAACGTTTACAGCAATATTTTTATGGTATACCTGTATTTGGTTATTCTGTCAGTGCCTCAAAATCTAATATGGGTTTTTATTCTCAGATACAAGGTTCGATTCTTGCAAATATAGCTAAACCTGAAAGTTTTGTTAAAGCGAAAATAACGTCAGAGCAGGCACTTGATATTTCGATGAAGAAGACGTCGAAAAAAAACCTGAAGTCTGATGTAAACAATCCTAAATCTGACATGTGGATCTATCATGATAAATCGGGTGAGCCTAGACTGGTATATATCACCTCCTATGTGGTTTATGGCACGAGTCCCAGCCGTCCTTTTACTATTGTGGATGCCAAAACTGGTGCAGTCATCGAGCGTTGGGAGGGTCTTAATCATGCACAGGTAGGCACCGGACCTGGCGGTAACGATAAAGTTGGCCAATACGAATATGGTACTGATTTTGGCTTCTTAGATGTGATTGAATCTGGTGATAACTGCACCATGGACTCGGCTAATGTAGCAACTGTTAACCTCAATCATGGCAGCAGCGGCAACACGGCATTTAGTTACCTTTGTCCTCGCAATACAGTGAAGGAAATTAACGGTGCTTTCTCTCCGCTCAACGATGCACATTTTTTTGGCAACGTCATCTATAACATGTTTAGCGACTGGTATAACACTGCGCCATTGAGCTTTAAATTAACCATGCGTGTGCATTATGGCACCGAATACGAGAATGCGTTCTGGGATGGCTCAGCGATGACATTTGGCGATGGTAAAGACTTCTTTTATCCTTTAGTGAGCCTGGATGTGTCAGCCCATGAAGTCAGCCATGGATTCACCGAGCAGAACTCAAGCCTAGTGTATGCCAATCGTTCGGGAGGGATGAATGAAGCCTTCTCTGATATGGCCGGTGAAGCCGCAGAATTTTATATGCTAGGAAGTAATGATTGGTTAGTGGGCGCTGGGATTTTCAAAGGGGAAGGGGCGTTAAGATATATGGCCGATCCGACCCAAGATGGTAATTCAATCGGTAATGCGGCGGATTATTATGATGGCATCGATGTGCACCATAGCTCTGGAGTATTTAATAAAGCCTTCTATACCTTAGCCAACACATCAGGTTGGGACACTCGAAAGGCATTTGATGTGATGGTGAGGGCCAACCAAGTCTACTGGACCGCTAACAGTAAATTCTGGGATGGGGCATGTGGTGTGAAGAGTGCTGCTGCCGATCTTGGTTACAGTGAAGCCGATGTACTGGCTGCGTTTACAGCTGTGGGTGTGGAGGCGTGTGTCGAGCCGGATCCTGAGCCAGAACCTACTCCGGAAATATTGACTAACGGTACTTCGGTACAAGTCTTAGGAAATACAGGAAATAAAGCTTATTACACCTTAGAAGTTGGTGCACAGGTTACAGATTTGAGCTTTGTTATCACAGGTGGAACAGGTGATGCTGATCTCTATGTGAAATTTGGTGAAGTGCCATCATCTGATAACTATGATTGTCGCCCTTATGAGTCAGGAAATGAAGAGACATGTTCAATCGATTCAGCCCAAGAGGGGACATATTGGGTAATGTTACATGCTTGGGAAGCATTTGATGGCGTAAGCCTGACAGGCAGTTACCAAGGCGTTGATTTGCCAAATGAGGCGCCTGTGGCCGCATTCGAAGCAAGTTTTGATAGGGGCAATGGCACATTTACCAGTACCAGTACCGACAGTGATGGTGATATTTCGGATTGGAGTTGGAGCTTCGGCGATGGTGCATCGGCCAATGGAGAATATGCGACTCACAGTTATGCAGCGTCGGGGAGCTATGATGTTAGCCTAACCGTCATAGACGATGATGGAGCCTCTACAACTGTGACTCAGACCTATGAGGTTGAAGTGTCTGATGCCGCCATCGATTTGACCGTGACACGAGCCAAGATATCTAACCGAGGCACAATTCGTGTGACGCTGGATTGGAGTGGTGACTTTGCTCAGAGTTACACCGTCTATCGTGATGGAACAGCAGTAGGCACATCGACAAATACTCACTATACCGACAGGTTCCACGGTGAAGTGGGTAGTAGCT
Organism: Shewanella sp. YLB-07; assembly: GCF_009377275.1. Taxonomy (NCBI): domain Bacteria; kingdom Pseudomonadati; phylum Pseudomonadota; class Gammaproteobacteria; order Alteromonadales; family Shewanellaceae; genus Shewanella; species Shewanella sp. YLB-07. The sequence goes on from NZ_VOQB01000001.1 coordinate 920,391, forward strand.
TTACCTATAAGGTCTGCTTATCTGATACAGAATGTTCAAATGATAGAGTCGTGAGTTTTTAAATTAACCATTAACGTCATTGATACCGATAGGTATTAACAAAAAAACCACTCTTATCCAGGGTGGTTTTTTAATGCTTAACGCTTACTGAATTATCATCGAGAAGAAGATAACCTTAACCATTACTGATAAAACCTTCATGCTTGTAGGGTAAAATTGTGCTGGCGACTTGTTTCATCGCCGAGGTTAGCTTGGTCAGCTGCTTTGGTGTGATCACATAGGGCGGCATAATATAAATCAGATTAGAAAACGGTCTAATCCAGACGCCTAAATCGACAAACTTTTGCTGAAGCTCTGCGGTATTGACGGTCGCGTTCATCTCTATAACCCCTATGCCGCCCAGCACTCGCACATCTTGTACTTCCGGGAAATCGATGGCTTCTGCCAGCTCAGTTTTTAATTGAGCTTCTATGCTGGCGATTTGTCCTTGCCATTCACCATTTGCAAGCAGGTCTAAGCTGGCACAAGCGGCGGAGCAGGCTAACGGGTTACCCATAAAGGTGGGGCCATGCATAAACACGCCGGCAGGGGAGTCGCTGATCCCTTGTGCGACTTCATCACTGCATAGGGTGACAGCGAGAGATATATAGCCGCCGGTGAGCGCTTTGCCTAAACAGAGGATATCGGCCTCGACGGTGTGTCCATTAATTGTGGCGTGCTCATAGGCAAACATCTTACCGGTGCGGCCAAAGCCCGTGGCTATCTCATCAAGTATCAGTAGCACCTTAAATTCATCACAAAGCTGACGCAAGCCGACCAGGTAATCCGGGTGGTAGAAACGCATGCCCCCAGCGCCTTGCAGAATTGGCTCGATTATCACTGCGGCAATGTCATCGTGCATCGCCTCAAGCTTGGCCCGCATCTCGCACAGTTCGCTGGGATTAAAACTGGCGCCAAAACTGGCCTGTGGCGCGCTAACAAATTCGTGCTGAGTGACTGAGTCGCCGAACATAGTGTGCATGCCACCTTCAGGATCACATATGCTCATGGCGGCGAAAGTATCGCCGTGGTAGCCGCACTTTACCGTGAGAATGCGCTGTTTGTTAGGCTGATTTCTGCCTTGCCAATATTGTAGGGCCATTTTAAGCGCCACTTCGACGGCAATAGAGCCCGAGTCCGCTAAAAATACCTTAGTTAGGTTATCACTGGTCATGGCGATCAGTTTTTTCGAGAGTTCGATGGCTGGTTGATGTGTTATGCCGCCAAACATCACATGGCTGAGTTTGCTTAGCTGTGTCTGCATTGCATCGACGATGACGGGATGACTGTAACCGTGAACACAGGCCCACCAGGAGCTGGTGCCATCGATAAGCTGGCGGCCATCATCTAAGGTGAGTTCGCACTCTTTTGCCGATACCACACCGAACGCGGGCAAGGCATTACTCATTGAGGTATAAGGGTGCCAGATGTGCTGCTTATCAAACTCAAGATCTATGCTGGATGTCGAAGATTTTGATGTAGAAAGAGTCGCTGCTGAGATACTAGGACTGATATCGGAATTGTTTTTGTTCATATATTGACCGTTAGTAAACCTATTTGACTGGTTGGCGTTGACAGATTACGACCTGCAGGTATCCTAGGCAAGATAAAAACAAATTATATTGAGCAAAAAGGGTAAGTTAAATGTCGGATATACAGCTGCGCTATAATTGGCAACGTGATGAAATAAAAGAACTTTTTGATTTACCTATGAATGACCTCCTGTTTAAGGCCCATTCATTACATCGTCAGGTATTCGATCCAAACGAAGTGCAGATCAGCCGATTATTGTCGATTAAAACTGGTGCTTGTCCCGAAGATTGCAAATATTGCCCCCAGAGTGCCCGCTACGACACGGGTCTGGAGAAAGAGCGACTCATCGAGATTGACAAGGTATTGACCGAGGCTCGTAGTGCCAAGGCTGCCGGTGCTTCACGTTTCTGTATGGGCGCCGCCTGGCGTAATCCCCACCCAAGAGACATGCCTTATTTAAAAGATATGGTCAGCGAAGTCAAAGGCATGGGAATGGAGACCTGCATGACCTTAGGCATGCTTTCTCCTGAGCAAGCCGGCGAGCTGGCTGAGGCGGGACTGGACTACTATAACCATAACTTAGACACCTCTCCCGAGTACTACGGCGACATCATCACCACGCGAACGTATCAGGACAGACTCGATACCCTGTCTAACGTGCGCGCCGCCGGCATGAAAGTCTGTTCCGGCGGCATCGTCGGCATGGGCGAACAGGCAAGTGATCGTGCCGGTTTATTGCAGCAGCTGGCGAACATGGAGCAGCATCCTGATTCTGTCCCCATTAATATGCTGGTTAAAGTCGCTGGCACGCCGTTCGAGAATATCGACGATCTCGACCCCTTAGTCTTTGTGCGTACGATTGCCGTGGCGCGGATCTTAATGCCTTATTCAAGAGTTCGCTTGTCGGCAGGGCGTGAGAAGATGTCTGATGAGATGCAGGCCATGTGTTTCTTCGCCGGGGCTAACTCTATCTTCTACGGTTGTAAGCTATTAACCACCAACAACCCGGAAGAGAATGAAGATATGACACTGTTTAAGCGTCTGGGTTTACATCCGGAGCAGGGCAAGTATGCCACGGTCGAAGATGATAAGGCCGTATTTGTTAAGGCGACGGCTAAGGCGAATGCCATCAGAGATAAAAAGAGTGCTGCCTTCTACGATGCGGCAGCCCTATAAATTAGATGAGAGTTCTGAATTGGCTCTCGAGTGAGTAAGGGCGATGAGTACTGCTATGCTTGATAAGATTGAAAAGGCTCAGGCCCAGCTTGCCAGTCGAGGCTTGCTGCGCCGCAGACATGCTATTTCAGCAAGCTTGCCTTGCGAGCCAAATCTTGAATTGTCCGGCGCGTTATCCTTCACGCTAGAGGGCAAGCATTACCTGAATTTTAGCAGTAACGACTATCTTGGCTTATCTCGCTCATCTAAGTTAATCGATGCCATGTGCAGCGCCGCCAAACGTTATGGTGTCGGCAGCGGTTCTTCACCTTTGGTGACAGGTTACAGTGAGGCGCATTTAGCATTGGAGCAGAGGCTGTGCAAAATCACCGGCCACCAGGCGGCCTTGTTATTTTGCTCGGGTTTCAGTGCTAATACGGCATTGATGAAGACCCTGTTCGACTCAAGTGACACTGTGATGGCAGATAAGCTAATGCATGCCTCTGTCATCGATGGCTTAAAAGATAGTCAGGCTCAGTTGAAGCGGTTTTTACATAATGATATCGCCAGCGCCGAGCGCATAGTGAACCAGCAAGTTCCCACCGCCTTAGTCACCGAAAGTATTTTTAGCATGGACGGTGATATAGCACCGCTTTCATCGCTGTCTCAACTCTGTAAGCAGAATAATGTCAGCCTGATTGTCGATGATGCCCATGGTTTTGGCGTGCAAATGCCGCCGTTAGTCGATGCCAAAATTGCCGATATCCAGGTGGTGACCTTTGGTAAGGCCTTAGGTTGCCAAGGCGCGGCTATCTTAGCCAGTCAGCAGGTGATCGATTTTCTGGTCTCTAATGCCAGAGAGTATATCTACTCGACCGCCATTTCACCTGTGAATGCTTGCGTTGCTCTAGCCGCGGTGGATTTGATTGATACAGACAGGTCTCTGGCTCAAAGACTCGGTGATAATATTCGCTACTTTAGACTGCAATGTGAACAGGCCAACATCAAATTGGCCGATTCAGGCACTGCAATTCAGCCCTTGGTATTGGGTGATGTTGATACCACCTTGCTCGTTGCCGACAAGCTTAAGCAGTTAGGACTCTGGGTCGGAGCTATCCGTCCTCCAACAGTGCCTAAAGGCTCTGCGCGACTGCGAATGACCATCACAGCTATGCATACTCGCGATGATATCGACAGGTTAGTGGACGGACTGAGCACTAGCTTAGCCTAATTTCGAATAGTGATTTTTAATGGTATTAAAGGCTCTGCACGACGACGAATGACTATCGTGCACGGCCATGCATACTCGCGATGATATCGACAGATTAGTGGATGGATTGAGCACTAGCTTAGCCTAATTTCAAATAGTGATAGGAAGGAGCCCGAAGTAGTGAATCAAAGGGTAGCACAAAGCGTTAATGGTCAAACAGTTGCTCAGCGATTTTCCGCTGCAGCAAAGCATTACCATGAACATGACAGAGTGCAGAAGCTCTCCAGCATGCAGCTTTTTTACACCATGACCCCAAGCGGGGTCATGCTGGACATAGGTGCGGGGCCGGGGACTGATTTCAGTCAGTTTTCATCGGTTAACCAAGTGATAGCATTAGATATCGCTCAAGGCATGCTTGAGCAGGTTAAGCTGGACTTTCCCGATTATCAGACGGTTTGCGCCAATGCCGAATCCATCCCACTGCCTGATAACTCAATTGACAGTGCCTATTCTAATCTCGCCCTGCAGTGGTGCGGCGACCTTTCCAGCAGTTTCAATGAGACGGCTCGGGTGTTAACAGCCGGGGGCGAGTATCATCTGGCGATTGTTGCCCAAGACAGCTTACCTGAGCTTGCAGAATTAGGCTTTAGGGTGAATGCATTTCGGTCGATGGAGGAGATCTTGAGTCATTTTGATAGGGACCAGTGGCAGATTATCTCGTTTGAAACGACGGCGATTAGTGTCTACTTTGCCGATCTGAAATCGTTACTCTATTCCATTAAAGGCGTCGGCGCCTCTATTCATGGGAATGGCGATGACAATGAAAGAACTAAGGACAAGCTAAGCCATGGGATCCGTGGCAGAGGCGATTGGCACAAATTATTGGCGGCCGCTGAGCTTAGTCGAACTGCGCAAGGCCTCCCGCTGACTTATCAGATTGCTAGTATTTCTGCAAAAATAATAGGTTAATCCATGAAATTTTTCGTCACCGGAACAGACACTGATAGCGGCAAGACCTTGGTCACTTCGGCGCTCTTGTATAAAATGAAATTAAGCCAGGCTTATGGCCGTACCTTAGGCCTTAAACCTGTCGCCTCTGGTTGTGAGACGACTGAGAAGGGCTTGAGAAACAGTGATGCACTGGCCCTCATCGAGCAATCCAGCATAGAGTTGGATTATGAGCTGGTAAATCCTATCTCTTTCTTGCCTGCGATTGCGCCGCATATTGCAGCGTCACAGACAGGAGTCGACATCAGTCCCGGCGCAATACTGGCGAAGATACAGCAAAGTATTGTTGCAGCAGAGCTGAATGATAATGATGTTTGCCTCATCGAAGGGGCGGGGGGCTGGCGTCTGCCTTTAGGGGAAGGTCAATTTCTCTCTGAGGTTGTGCAGAGCTTAGATATACCTGTAATTTTAGTCGTGGGTGTGAAACTAGGCTGTTTAAATCACGCAGTACTGACACATGAAGCGATCATAGCCGATGGGTTAACCCTTGTTGGTTGGGTCGCTAATATCGTGGAACCACAGACCCGCTGCCTGGATGATAATCTCGCCAGCTTACACCAACTCATGCCTTCTTCGTGTCTAGGAGTTGTGCCCTATCTCAGTGAGGCTACAGCGGAAGCCGCCGCTGAGCATCTGAATCTGGCTGCTTTGGTTTCATAAACAGCTAAGGTTTCTTGGACTGTTTAGCTCGTTTAGCTCGTTTAGCTCGTTTAGCTCGTTTAGCTCGTTTAGCTCGTTTAGCTCGTTTAGCTCGTTTAGCTCGTTTAGCTCGTTTAGGTTGCTTAGCCCTGAATGTTATCAGGGCTAAGCTTTAGCCATTCTTTCTGGGTTAGTCTTTCAACCCCCTGCGCTTGAGTAGGGCGTCTGTGGTCGGTTTATTCCCCCTGAAATGCATATAATCTCCCATCAAATCTTGGCTATTTCCCTTGGATAGGATGGCTTGGCGGTATTTGTTCCCATTTTTCAGGGTCAGACCGCCGGTCTTATCCATGTAAGAGAAGGCGTCGGCTGCCAGCACTTCAGTCCAGAGGTAAGCGTAATAACCCGCCGAGTATCCGCCGCCAAAACTGTGGCTGAAATAGCTGGTCTTATATCTGGGAGGCACTGGTGCGTAGTCTATACCGTGTTTGGCTAATACCTTATGTTCAAATTCCTCAACATTATCGATACGCGTACCGGGTGCTATTGAGTGCCATTCCATATCTAAGATGGCGGCGGCGAGGTATTCTGTGGTGTCATGGCCCTGATTAAACTTGTGGGACTTAAGGATCTTGTTTAACAGCTTGGCCGGGATAGGCTCCCCCGTCTGATAGTGCTTGGCATAGTGGGCGATCACCTCAGGGTTTATGTCCCAATCTTCGTTAAACTGAGAGGGAAATTCGACGAAGTCTCGAGCGGTAGCCGTGCCTGCGATACTGGGATACTTCACCTCGGAGAATAGGCCATGGACTGCATGGCCAAACTCATGAAACATGGTGGTGACCTCATCGAAGGTCATCAAGGTTGGCTTTCCTGCTGCGGGCTTAGGGATATTCAGTGCGTTGTACACCACAGGATGGGTGCCTAATAAACCGGATTGAGTGACAAATTCATCCATCCAGGCGCCGCCATTCTTACCTGGACGTGCATAAGGGTCGAGATAGAAGATGCCAATAGAGCTGCCGTCTTGGTTGAAAACTTCGAATGCCATCACATCTTCCTGCCACACGGGCAGATCGGTGCGAGGCTTGATCTCTATGCCGTAGAGTCGATTCATGGCGTAGAATAGTCCATCTTTCAATACTCGGTTAAATTCGAAGTAAGGCTTAATCTGGTTTTCATCAAGACTGTATTTTTGCTGACGGACCTTTTCGGCATAAAAAGCCCAATCCCATGGTTGAAGCTCAAAATTGGCTCCCTCCCTCGTCATCTCTTCACGTATGTCCTCAGCTTCTGCTCTCGTCTTGGCGATAGCTTTGGGAACAAGATCGTCGAGAATGGCGAACACGGCGTCTGGGGTCTTAGCCATTTGATCGGCAAGGGTATAAGCTGCCCAATTAGGGTATCCAAGTAGGGCAGCCTTATCTGCGCGCAGTTGTGCCAGCTTAATGGCTAAGGGACCATTGGTGTCCATGACGCGATTGGTAGATGCTTGCCATATTTTTTGGCGCAGTTCTCGATTATTCAACTTTGCCAGTATGGGCTGCCTGGTGGTATTGACTAGGGTTATCATGTACCCCTCTGTGCCTGTGGATTTCGCGGCAGCGGCGAGTGTGGCTATCTCATCGGCTGACAAGCCGAGCAGTTGGCTCTTATCGGTGACAAGAATCACCTCATTTTTAAACGACTTTAAAACATTTTGCGAGAAGTCGGCGCCAGCTTTGGCCAGAGAAGTATTGAGGTCTCGTATCTTAGCTTGATCTTTCTGCGAGAGCTTGGCTCCGGCACGCAGGAAATTGTTGTAGTAGAGCTCGGTGAGGCGTTTTTGCTCACCTTTTAGTGCGTCTTTATGTTGGTAAATGGTCTCGATGCGGGCAAACAGGTCTCGATTGAGATAGATATTATCCTCATGGGCTGTGAGCTCTGGCAAGATAGTATCTTGGATCTTAAGCATCTCATCATCGGATATCAGGCCGGAGAGGTTGAAAAACATGCGCGACACCCGGCTCAAAAGAGCGCCGGAGGTCTCCATCGCCGAGATAGTATTGTCGAAGCTAGCAGAGGCCGGATTATTGATGATCTTACTGATATCTGTCTCGTGTTGTGTCATCCCCAAACGAAATGCCGGTAGATAATCATCGGAGACTATTTTATCGAATTGAGGGGCCTGATCCTGTAATGGACTGGGATGAAGCAGCACCTTGTCGGCATTTTGTTGAGTGATCATGTTTGCCTTTGCTTGAGTTTGCGGCGTATCGTCAGATTGAGTTGAACATCCACCCAAGACAAATACCATACTCATTGCGATTGTTATTAGATTTTTGCGCATGTGAAATCTCTTCTTCTATTGTTGGTTGACCAGTTTGTTTTATTTAGTTGGTAAGTTCAGGTCTTAACTTTTGTTGCCGTGACACCCTAGCAAGCTTGAAGTCTGCTGCATAATGTTAAACTTTAGTCAGACTTAAGCTGGTGTCATTTATGTTTGATAAATCTTGAGCATTTGATTTTACACTGTGTAAATCATTTGTTTTTATTGTGTTTTGTGCGGGTTGCTTTTGTGAGGGGGTTGGTGTTCGAGATCACTCCAACGACTGAAAACATCAGATCTGTCCTATTTTCTCTTAACTTAGATCATTGTCTCAATTGTGAATAATATGATCGCCCGTTAAGGCCCTTATGGTCAGGAGCTGCTGAGGTTAATTTTTATTCATCTTTGGTGAGCTTGGTAGTCAGTTAACTTGGTCTGTGCTCTTTACTCTACTCAATTCCTAGACTAGTCAGCGCCTGATTCATCATCTTTTCTTGCTCATGTAGAAATAGGCGCATCTCATCACCTTGTAGGAAGAGTTCTTGCCAGACTTGGGCATCACGGGTTTCCGCCCAGAACTTAGTCTGATTGAGTTTATGGAGTAAATATTTACTCATAGCGTATTGGGCGTGCTAAATCTACGAATCGCGATATGCCATTGTGAACATATTTTCATCGAATGATACCGAAACTGTAAGCAGGTGATGGGTTAATCGTTGACAACTTTGGCCGCCTATATGGTGTGACACAAAGGCCTATAAGAAAGTGTAGCGGGAAATTAAGTATTAGGGTGACATCAGTCGCAACAAGATTTGAGAGGTATCTGTGGAGGAGATGTCTCTAATTAACCAAGTTTAATGCTTATTGTCAGCTGTAGTTAAGCTAGCCGCCGAGTTTTAAGCTTTGCTTAATGTAAGCCTCCTAGACTGCATCTTCTTTACTATGGAAGGTCAATAGATCTTAGTATTTTGCGAGTTTAAAGTGATCCCGAATTGAGTTTAATTTGTCCAGATGTACATTTTTTTACTATTCTCCCCTTGAATTCTCGCCATTCGGACATATTATGTCTTTAGGACGCAACATCAGGTACTCAAGTACCCAACAGGAGCTTATTTAATGCGTATTTTTTTATTGATTGCGACCAACATGGCAATCTTACTTGTGGCCTCAATTGTGATGTCACTATTAGGTGTTAATACATCTACCATGGGCGGTTTACTCGTCTTTGCTGCTATTTTCGGTTTTGGCGGTGCTTTTCTCAGTTTAGCTATCTCTAAATGGATGGCTAAAAAGACCATGGGCTGCGAAGTCATCACTACACCTCGTGATAATACCGAGCGTTGGTTAGTCGAGACTGTCGCTCGTCAGGCTGAGCAGGCAGGTATCAAGATGCCGGAAGTGGCTATCTATCAGTCTGAAGAGCTTAATGCTTTTGCGACGGGTCCAAGTAAAGATAAAGCCCTTGTTGCTGTGAGTAGTGGTCTGCTTTATGGCATGAGTCAAGATGAAATTGAAGGTGTGCTTGCCCACGAAGTGAGTCATGTGGCAAATGGCGACATGGTTACCCTGACCCTTATTCAAGGTGTGGTTAACACTTTCGTTATCTTCGCTGCCCGTGTCGTTGCTGGCATTATCAATAACTTCGTTGCTAGTAATGATGAAGAGGGTGAAGGCTTGGGCATGTTCGCCTACATGGGCGTGGTATTTGTCCTCGACATGTTATTCGGTATTCTTGCCTCTATGATCGTGGCCTACTTCTCGCGTATTCGTGAGTTCAAGGCAGACGAAGGTGCAGCTAAACTTGCGGGTAAAGATAAGATGATTGCGGCTCTCGAGCGTCTACGTCAGGGACCTGCAACAGGTGCTATGCCAGCTCAGATGTCTGCACTAGGCATCAATGGTAAAAAGTCTATGTCAGAACTGATGATGAGCCATCCGCCGCTAGAGAAGCGTATCGCAGCACTGCGTGCCAGCTAGTCACTAGTCAGTAATCATTACAAACACAACGGGAGCCTAGGCTCCCGTTTCTATGTCTGGACTTCTTATAGTAAAGAGTTATGCAAGCACTTAGGTAACTAGGTAGTCATATGTGCTTTCGCTCTTAGCTAGATGTTTACTACACTTATGTCATCGGGATATACAGTTCACGCACTAAGAAGCTTATTCGAGAATATAGGCAGGTGAGAATGAATATCATTACTGTGATTTTATGAAGTTTTCTTGCATAGTTATTAAGTCTTTTTACTGAATTTGATCTTGAATTAAATGAGAGGGATTATGCAGTATCACATAAGGATTATGTGATAGGGCTCACTATATGACTGAATTCAGTACATAAGTAACAGCATAATTTGATTAAGCGCACAGTTTCAAACTTGCTTTGACGATATCATAAATCTAAGAAAAGTTGCGTATTTGCAGTTCCTTAGCTATTTTATGCAATGTCGTGCTAAGACTGTTGAGAGCAAGATGGGGTTAACTAATAAAACTTCACTATGCTGTCATTATAAGAGGATATGATTGTGAGCAAAAAAATACTAAGTGCATTATTCGGTGCTGCTTTGGCAGCATTAGCTTTATCACCAGTTGCTATGGCTGAGCCACAAGAACTTGCAGAAATGCATGTAGAGATGGATGGCTGTGAAGCCTGTCATGCAGATGGCGAGCCATCTGCAGATGGTGCTTATGAGTTTGAGCAGTGCCAGAGCTGTCACGGTACACTGGATGAGATGGATGCTGTACACCAACCACATGAAGGTAATCTAATGTGCGCCGATTGTCATGCTCCCCATGACATGAATGTCGGTGACAAACCAACATGTGATAGCTGTCATGATGATGGCCGTACACCTGAGTCCATCTTGAAGTAGAGCTGTAATAAGCGTTTAAATAAAGTATCTGATTATCAGGTGCTTGAAAAATGGGAGCTTAGGCTCCCATTTTTACGTTTGGATAATTGTTCGCCTCTTAAGATTTAGTAATACCAACGGTGTCGTGCTGGATAACGATAATCAGCTGTTGTCGACAGAGTTAATATAGAATCCACTCTATAATTTGTGGTAAGATTTTTTACCTGCACCTTCTTAATTTCTTCCTAAAATGATAAAAACTGATGAATGATATAACGATAGTAACCCACGACGGTAATTTTCATGCCGATGATGTTTTCAGTATCGCCGCACTTAAGTGTGTTTTTCCGACTTTTAATCTCGTAAGGACACGTAATGCTGACATTATTGCTAAAGCAGATGTCGTGCTTGATGTCGGTGGAGAGTATGATCCGGATGCAGGCCGCTTTGATCATCATCAACGTGGCGGAGCAGGTGAGCGTGAAGATGGTATCCCGTATTCATCTTTTGGCTTAATTTGGAAAAAATATGGCTTAGAAATTTGTCAGGGTGATCAAGAGTTAGCTACATCAGTTGATGCTGGTTTAGTATCGACCATCGATGCTATTGATTGTGGCCATGTTACTGGTGTTGCTACAGGTATTAGTCTTAGTCACACTATTTCCATGTTTAACCCAACTTGGCAAGAAGAGGGTGACTTTGATGCTAGCTTTAACGAAGCGGTAGACTTTGCATCACGGATTTTAACACGCTTTATTGCTTCGGCTAACGGTGGTATTAGCGCAAAAGCGATTGTGGCTAAAGCGATTGATGATGCTGAAGATCCAAGAGTGATTGTATTAGAAAAATATACACCTTGGAAAAGAACTGTTCATGCCTTATCTGAAGCGGCTTTATATGTTGTTTATCCATCTCAGTCAGGGCAGTGGAGAATTCAAACCGTACCCGCAGAACTTGGTTCATTCGAAGATAGAAAGTCGCTACCAAAAGCGTGGGCAGGATTAAACGGTACAGCGCTTCAAGAAGTGACAGGCATAGATGATGCAATGTTTTGCCATAACGGTTTGTTTATCGCTGGTGCAGAATCGTTTGCAAGTACCATGAAGATGGCAAGCATCGCACTCGCTGAGCAGTAAATAAGTCTGTCTGCAGCAGCTAGAGTAAGAAACATTTGAGGTTAGCCTTTATAACATTAAGGGCTAACCTTTAAGATAAGTAAATAAGTTACTAAATAAAGTTTTTTATAAAGTGTTTTAGCCTCTGAACACTCCCCCAGCGTGTGATCTGTGAGCCCCATATTGGTGCAACTTCTTACAGCTTTTACCTACTGATTGCACTCTCTTTGCTCATTTTATCAAAAAACAATACCGGATAATTTTTTTATTGTTAATTATCAATTAATTGAATGTTGGCGCGTTGGTTGCAATCTTATATTTATCGCGAACATAAGTGGGTGATATGAGATGGAAAGTGCCGATATTATTGAATTTAAACATAGCAAGAATGTAAATCTCGGGGATATCTCATCCTCGCACAGAGTGGCTATTATTGGTGCTGGTTGTGGTGATGTTGAGCTACTGACGCTTAAAGCCGCTCGTCTAATTTCTTCTGCGGACGCTTTGATCTATGACAGTCTGGTCAGTGAAGATATTCTTGATTTGGCATCGAATGAGTGTGAGATGCACTTTGCTGGTAAGAGGTGTGGTAAACCTAGTGCCAAGCAAGATGATATCAATCAACTACTGGTGGCTTGTGCGAAGCGGGGACTCAAGGTCGTGCGATTAAAAGGTGGCGATCCCAATGTATTTGGCCGGGGTTGTGAAGAGGCCATGTTTCTGGCTAAACATGGTATTAAGAGTCAATTTGTCCCCGGTATTACAGCTGCTTTGGGCTGCGCCGCCAGCGCTGGGATCCCTCTGACTCATAGAGGGGTAGCAAGGTCTGTGACCTTAGTGACTGGCACTGTCATCGATGATGCTTCCCGGACTGGCATAGGCTGGCAGGCTCTGCTAACTGCGCAGTCGACGTTAGTGTTTTATATGGGTAAGGAGCAGGCAGCGCATATCGCACATGGTCTGTTAACGGCGGGGGCAAGCATCAAGCTGCCTATGGTATTTATCAGTAGCGGGGCTAGAGTCGAGCAGAAATTAAGTTTTGCCACGTTAGGAGCCATGGCCGAAGTGGCCAGTCAGCTCCAAGTGTCGGGTCCTACTTTGATGATAGTTGGCGAAGTGGTTTCTGTGGGACAAGAGCTTGCGGAGCTAATCAATCAAGTCGAGAACAGCAAAAATAATGTCATTTCCAGTGATAAAGAGATGAGTGAGTCTGCTTAGATTCTTCTGCCGATATAAACATGAGTTTGATTGTGGTGAGAAAGGTTATCCTTCATTAATTTATGTCTTTGTTTTAAATTGAAATAATAAGAGGCTGTAGACTCCATGAAGAAAGCCTATCAGGGGTTAATAAGAACATTAGGGCGAGGTGAGAAAGGCTCCCGATCATTGACGCTCAGTGAGGCGCACTTTCTTATCAAAGGTTTCTCTGACGGCATTGGCACTAAGGTGCAGCTCGCTGCGGCGTTGATGTTGATGCGGGTCAGGGGAGAAACCTGTGAGGAAGTTGCTGGCGCGGCTTTGGGGATTAAATCAACCATGAGCACCCAATGGTCAAATCTCGATGTGAGCATCGACTGGCCCTGTTATGCAGGAAAACGTGAATTATTGCCTTGGCTATTACTCGCCGCAAAAGTACTGGCAAATCAAGGTGAACGGCTACTACTGCATGGAGACCCTAGATCGCTCAGTCATAGAAAGCATATTGCGGCTTATGTTGAGCGACTTAATATTCCTAAGGCGAGCAATCCAGAAGAGGCTCAATCTGCATTAGATTCAGTGGGAATTTGTTATGTCGATGCCGATAGTTTCTCGCCCTTGGTTGCGCAATTTCGCGAGTTACATCAAGAGCTAGGTTTAAGAAGTCTGTTTCAGATAGCCATTCGCTGCACTAATCCTGCTAATGCTCCTGTTAGCCTGCGCAGCTATTTTCACCCTGGTCTGGATAAGATGCATACCAAGGTCGCTAAGCTGATGTCCCATGCGTGTTTAGATGTGCGTCTGCTGGATGACTCTTTTAATGACAGTGTTGAAAGCACTGCTGTAAATGCTGCCGAGCAAGCTTTTGCACTCAAAGGTAGAGTCGGTATTTTTAAAGGGGTTCAGGGAGAGACTGAAATTAATCCAAGGATTTCTACCGAGCTGACCATCGCATCGCGGGGTGACAGCCAAGTTATTCATCTTCCCACCCGGCTTGAAGGTTTTGTTGGCATGAACACCTTGTCATCAGAGCTTGCACTTGTACCGGAACAAGCTTCCCTGATATTGAGTCAGATTTGGGATCAAGGTGAGAGTGATCATCGCCGTGGAATCGACTCAGCATTATTCATTAAGCTAGGAGAAGTTGCCGAGGCGAGTGTGATAGGTACACTGTCGGCAGTTTATCTACTGCAAGGTAAGTGTCAATCAGTGTCAGAAGCTGAATCTTTAGCCGATCAGGCATGGAGAATGAGATGACTATTTATACCTGTTTTACAGATCAACCTGATGAGCTTCATATCCATGATACTCACTGGCAAGTTACTAGCTTAACTAAGTTACAGGATATAGAGAGAGTACCTCTTTGCAATGAACAAGATCTTCTCGTTTATGTTTGCTCAGAGATGATTGGCGTCGATCTTCAACTGTTGTTACGCCTGATGCAATTCTCTCCCATTCCGCTGGTGGTGAATGCTAAGTGCTGGCAGAAAGAGGACCTGACGAGATTACTCGAATGTGGCAGGGTGACATTTGTCCCCGGTGAATTTGAGCCCGCTAGACTAAAGCAAGTCATAGAACTGGCCAAGCTGAGGTTCAGCTTGGCCAATGAGCAGCAACAGAAGATCATTCAATTAGAATCATCATTAGCAGCACAGAAGTTGCTGGCCAAGGTGAAGGCGAGACTCCAGCAAAACGGATTGAGTGAATCTCAAGCCCATAAACTCTTGCAAAAACAGGCGATGGACAGCGGGATATCTATTGAACAGCTGGTTCATCAATTGCCGCTAAGCTAAGCTTTCATTTATCTATCGTCACTCCTCAGCTCTCATCATTTCAAAGCCTCACTATTTCAAACCTATCCATTTCAAACTTAAGCATTTCAATTCCGCCCAAAATGGTGCAGAAGCGCCTTGGTTGTGCGATCACTCATTTCATTTCGTACCAGAAAAAATAATAAGCGTAGTTAAATCAAAGGCTTGGTCTTATTGTTTTCTTGGCATAATCACTGCAATAAGTAATAAGCTTTAAGACAACAAGTAAAATAAAAATTCGGATCTAATCGGCAATGGCGCCATGTTCTCACTTGAGAGCATGGCGTCTTTTTTTTTCTAGCAGATCTGCAGTTTCAAAAAGAGATGGGGAGTGTGTTATGGGTTGTGCAAAAACAGATTTGGAGCGTAAGCCTAGGTTACTCGTCGTGGGTAACGGCATGGTTGGCCATCATTTTATAGAGCAGCTTTGCGATCAAGGGCTCAATGAAGACTTTCACATTGAGGTATTTGGCAGTGAACAACTTGCTGCCTATGACAGGGTGCAGCTGTCTAAATATTTCGAGACCGGCAGTGCCGATAGCTTAATGCTGGCAAATGTCGATACCTATGCCAAACAGGGAGTGACCTTACACCTTGGCAAGGAAGTGACCGGGCTCGATACCGAGAATAAGTGCCTGCATACCCAAGATGGCGATTTTTGGTTTTATGACAAACTCATGTTGGCCACAGGGTCTTACCCCTTCGTGCCACCTATCGCGGGCAAAGACAGGCCCCAGTGTATGGTGTATCGCACCATCGAAGATCTGGAGCAGATACAGCAAGCCGCCGAGAAATCCACATCCGGGGTGGTGATAGGTGGTGGCTTATTGGGATTAGAGGCCGCCAATGCCTTACTGACCTTAGGCTTAGATACCCATGTTGTTGAGTTTGCATCTCAGCTGATGCCTGTACAGCTCAACGATAAGGCGGGTGACCTTCTGCGTGACAAAATTGAGCAGTTAGGGGTATCTGTACATACCAGCAAGGCGACCACGGCTATTGTCGCCGGTGAGTCGGCGCTGCACCGGATGAATTTTAATGACGATACCTATCTTGAAACAGACATGATTGTCTTCTCCGCCGGTATTCGTCCACAGGACAGCCTAGCCAGACAAAGTGGCATAGAAGTGGGTGAGCGTGGCGGTATTGTCATAAATGATCACTGTTTAACATCAGCCGATGATGTTTATGCCATAGGCGAATGTGCCATCTGGCAGCAGAGAATATTCGGACTCGTCGCGCCGGGTTATCAGATGGCGAGGGCGGCGGTATCCCATATTAATTCTGGTGCTAACAAGGCTGGCACATCTTCGAGCTTAGTGAAGTTCGAAGGCGCGGATATGAGCACTAAGCTTAAGTTGCTTGGGGTGGACGTAGCTTCAATCGGTGAGAGTCGTGGGTTTGATAATGCACAATTTGTTGAGCTTACCGATAATCAAGCCGGTACCTATAAGAAGCTCTGGTTAGATGAATCTGGCCGTTATCTCAAAGGCGCTGTCCTTGTAGGTGATGCCAGCGATTACAGCCTGCTGTTGAATCAATACTTGTCTGGTGATGAGCTTGTTGGCCCCGCTGTTGACTTGCTGCAGCGCGAAGAGGGCGTCAGTGTTGTGATGAAAGATGACGCGATTATCTGTTCCTGTCACCAGGTGACTAAGGCCGACATCGTTGCGAGCGTTCAGGCCGGCTCCCATAGTCTGACTGAAGTGAAAGCCTGCACTAAAGCGGCGTCAGGTTGTGGCGGTTGCAGTGCCTTGGTTCAGAGTGTGCTCACTCAGAGCATGGAAGAGCAAGGCCTAGAGACTGAGAAGGGGCTCTGCTGTCATTTTGAATACGACAGACAGGAGCTGTTTCATCTTTGTCAGGTAGAGGAGATAGGAGATTTTACCACCCTAATTAAGACTCATGGCAAGGGGGAAGCTGCCGTTGTGGGCCTAGGTTGTGATATCTGTAAACCTGTTGCCGCCTCAATATTTGCCACTTTAGAGAACGAATACGTACTCAACATTCAACATGCCAACCTGCAAGACACCAACGATGCGTATCTGGGCAACCTTCAAAAAGATGGTTCTTACTCTGTGGTGCCTCGAATTGCCGGTGGTGAAATTACTCCAGATAAGTTAATCGCCCTGGGTGAGATTGCTAAGCGTCACGATCTCTACACCAAAATCACCGGTGGTCAACGCATCGATCTCTTTGGGGCTCAGCTCTCTGACTTGCCGATGATCTGGCAAGAATTGATTGAACAGGGATTCGAGACGGGACATGCCTACGGTAAGTCTTTAAGGACAGTTAAGTCCTGTGTCGGCAGCACTTGGTGCCGCTATGGCGTCCAGGATTCAATCAGTTTAGCCATAGATCTGGAAAATCGTTACAAGGGACTACGCGCCCCACACAAGATCAAATTCGCAGTATCGGGTTGTACCCGCGAATGTGCCGAGGCCCAGAGTAAAGATATTGGAGTCATTGCCAGTGACAAGGGCTGGAACCTATTTGTGGGTGGCAACGGTGGCATGCGACCTCGTCACGGGGATCTGTTTGCAACCGACCTATCTACAGCAGATTTAGTGACCTATATCGACCGTATCTTGATCTTCTACGCTAAGACTGCCGCCCGCTTGCAACGCACTTCCGTGTGGCTTGAGTCTTTAGAGGGAGGCCTAGATTACCTTAAGTCAGTGGTCATCGATGATTGTCTTGGAGTGGCCGAAGATCTGGAAGCTCAGATGGAAAAAGTCATCTCGACGTATCAGTGTGAGTGGCGAACTAGTCTGGAAAGTCCTGAGTTCCTATCTCGATTCAGCGAGTTCGTTAACCCTGAAAAAATGCCTCAAGTGAATGTAGAGCAATATCGCTATAGCCGTGGACAGCGTTTCCCTGTGGGCTCAGTAGGCACGATTGCCGTGACTAATTTGCCCAGTGATACATCCAAAAATGTTGAGCTAGTTGAATTATCTAAGTAAGGCCATTGGCTTAAAGGAGTGACAAGTATGAATTGGGTCAATATTTGTGAGAAAAAAGAATTGCCAGACTTTGGCGGAGTCGCCGCTTGGTTTGAGGACAGGGCTATTGCCATTTTTAACTTAGGTGAGCGTGGATTATTTGCTCTGGATAATACCGATCCCGCCACGGGCGTGAGTCTATTGTCCCGCGGGCTTATCTGTGATCTCGAAGGGGATATTTTTGTCGCATCGCCTTTGCATAAACAACATTACAGTTTGCGCGATGGCTCCTGTATCGAAGATGAGTCCTTAAGTGTCGAGGTGTACCAGATCAAGTGCGAAGACGGCAAGGTGCTTGTGAAAAGCGCCTATGACAGTTCTGGTAATTATTCATTAGTATAAGGCGGTAATGATGAGTTCTGACAAATTTAATCTTTTCTCCTTCTCGGGAAAAATGAAAATAATGCACCTCAGTTGGATGGCCTTCTTCGTCAGTTTCATGGTCTGGTTTAATGCCGCGCCTCTGATGGGGGTGATTGCCCTGAGCCTGGGGTTGACCAATGAGCAGATTAAAACATTGCTTATTCTGAATGTGGCGTTAACGATTCCCGCGAGGATTATCATAGGCATGGTGACCGATAAATTTGGTCCTAGGCTGACCTATTCGGCGCTGCTGATATTGTGTAGTTTTCCCTGTTTCATGTTCGCACTAGGAGAAACATTCGAACAGTTAGCGCTGGCACGCTTCCTACTCGGCTTTATCGGTGCAGGGTTCGTTATCGGTATTCGTATGGTCAGCGAGTGGTTTCCGGCGAAAGAGCTCGGCACGGCCGAAGGGATCTATGGCGGTTGGGGCAATTTTGGCTCGGCTGCCGCCGCGTTTACCTTACCCGCTATAGCCATTGCCTTCGGTGGAGATAATGGCTGGAGATATGCCATTGGGTTAACAGGCGTGATGAGCTTTGTGTTCGCCTTTATTTATTACTTCAATGTTTCCGATACGCCCAAGGGTTCAACCTACTTTAAACCTAAGAAGGCGGGCGCCCTGGAAGTGACAAGCAAGGGGGATTTAGCCCTGCTTATCCTGATGAAATTGCCCATGTATGCCACCTTGGCATTACTCGGCTGGAAGTTATCACCAGCGGGTGTCGGCATGTTCACTCAGATGGAGGTCTATGGTATCTATGGCATCTTGGTTGGCGTGCTTATGGTCGACCTGTATCAAACCTATCAGGTGAACAAGCATATCTTCGATGGCCCGGTACCCGAGTTTGAATGCTATCCCTTCAAGCAAGTTGCGGTATTAAATGTACTGTATTTTTCGACGTTTGGTTCAGAGCTCGCCGTGGTCTCTATGTTGCCGCTGTATTTTGCCGAAACCTTCGAGCTTGGGCTGACTCAGGCAGGCATGTTGGCCTCCACTTATGCCTTTATGAATCTGGTCTCAAGACCGGGCGGTGGCTGGATAAGTGATAGGTTCGGTCGCAAGCCAACCCTGATGATTTTGACTGCTGGCTTAGCACTGGGTTACCTTGGTATGGCACAAATAACCTCGGATTGGGCGTTACCATTGGCTGTGATTATGGTGATGACTTGCTCTTTCTTTGTTCAAGGCGGTGAAGGGGCTGTCTTTGCCGCTGTTCCCTTGATTAAGCGACGATTAACTGGTCAGATTGCCGGCATGACGGGAGCCTATGGTAATGTTGGGGCTGTATTTTTCCTAACTGTCTACTCTATGGTGTCTACGCAAATTTTCTTCTATGTTATCGCTGCCAGTGCGGTGCTGGGCCTTGTGAGTCTGCTGTTTCTCATTGAGCCTAAGGGGCATATCGCCGAAGTGAATGAGGATGGTGAAGTGACCTTGATCAGTGTCAATTAACCAGTTATCAAAGAGGGAAATGGTATGTCAGCATCGGGCGTAGCGTCATTGAGTAAGAGTCTGGTGGAAGATGATTTAACATCTAAAGCTGAGCCGAGTGTACCAGAAGAACCGTCTCTCAATGGAGAGCTGCCTTTGAGTGGGGAGCTTGAAATCGGGGCGGGTCAGTTCTCTGCTCAAGGGGCCAAATCCACCAATGAAGATGCCATCGGCATACGTATACCCGATGGCTTGATGCTGACAACTAAGGGCGCTGTGTCGGTCATTTGTGATGGGGTGAGCGCCGCAGAAGCGGCAGAGAAAGCCAGCGGCATAAGCATCAGTAATTTTATCTCCGATTACTATTCGACGCCGGATACCTGGAGCGTCGAGAAATCCAGCTCTCAGGTACTCACCGCACTGAATCGTTGGCTCTATGGTTTGGGTCAGGACTATCGAGAGGCGCAGCGGGGTTATGTATGTACCTTTACCGCCCTTATTTTTAAATCTTGCAGTGCTTATCTGCTCCATGTTGGCGACTCCAGAGCCTATCGGTTCAGAGCTGGCAAGCTTGAGCGTTTGAGCCGAGACCATGTGACTGTGCTTGGAAAAAATAAGCGCTACCTAGCGAGGGCATTAGGGTTAGATGTGAAACTGGACGTGGATTACCGCAAGCTCGAGTTAGCGCAGGGCGATCTCTACCTGCTGACCACAGACGGCATTCATGACGTTATCAGTGATCAAGACTTGGCAGTTAAATTGTCTGAGTTTATGTCTAAACTAAAATCTAAACCTGAGTCTAAAGTAAGCCTTAAACAAGAGTCAGACGCCGCAATCGATCACGATGAGTTTTGCAGGTTATTGTGCTCTCAGGCAATCGATGCGGGTAGTCTGGACAATGTCAGCTGTCAGCTGTTATCCATAGGTACATTACCTAAGTTAAATATCGACGATCTCTATCAGAGGCTATCTAAGTTACCTTTTCCGCCTCCATTGTCTGAGGGGATGAAGCTAGACGGTTACCTGATAGAAGAAATTTTACACCAGAGTCAGCGCAGTCAGGTATATCTGGCATCCGATGCAGATGGCAACAAGCGTTGCATCAAGACGCCCTCGGTTAATTATCTCGATGACGCGGCTTATATCGAACGTTTCATGCTCGAGAGTTGGATAGGCCACAGGATAAACAGCCCGAACGTGGTGAAGTTATTAGACAGAGATCGGGTGAAAAGTGCGCTTTACTATGTCACTGAGCATCTCAACGGCATGTCATTGAGTACCTGGATCACTCGTAATCCTAAGGCTTCGGTGCAGGAGGTTTTGCTGCTGTTGAAACAGATAGAATCCGGGGTGAGGGCGTTTCATCGTAAGGAAACCATACACCAAGATCTTAAACCCGATAATATTTTACTGACCTATGAAGGCCAGATTAAGCTTATCGATTTTGGCTCCTGCCATATCAAGGGAATAGCCGAAATTGCCACCCCTCTTCAACGAGATAGTATCTTAGGCACCGCAGACTATTCCGCCCCCGAGAGTGTATTAGGGTACCGGGTTACCAACAAAGCCGACCTGTTTTCCATGGCAGTGATCACCTTCGAGATGCTCACCGGCCAGTTGCCTTTTAAAGGAAAATTGGCACAATGTCGCACCAAACAAGATTATCTTAAGCTGGTTTACATCCCGAGTTATGAACTCAATCCACTCATTCCCTTATGGATGGACCCACCACTGAAGAAAGCCTTAAGCTTCGACCCCGTGAGTCGCCAGGTTGATACCAGTGAGCTGTTATATGAACTCAATCAACCATTGGTGAATTGGGATAAACCGGAAGTGGGACGCTCATTTTTAGAGAGGGATCCCGTGAGGTTCTGGCAAGGTGTCTCGGTATTGCTTGGCTTGAGTACATTACTCTTACTGCTAAGTTAAAAAACACCCCCTATTATCACAAGGCATATTTTGATCTCGCTAGGGCACAATATGCCCTGGGAAGACGTAATTCAGCAAGATACTCGATTAAATTGGCCTTGGAATATGCCGAAATGCCTAAAATCCAGAGGTTGTACCGAGCTAAACTTAGTTGGTTGAATAAGATGTAATTTAAATAAAACAGTCGCTTAAAGTGCGTTGGCTGTTTTTAAACTCGCTCCCCAACAATATCAAAATCGACAGCTGATCCATTACGACTTTACATCTAAAGTTGTATCTGGCGTAGTTATAAAGTCTATATCCCCCTCTAATTTCGATCCCTTTGGTTAAGAATCGTTAATACTCGTGATGGATGTTGTGATTCAAATTACTCCGCATAATACTCACCAGTTAAACTCGATAACAATTTAATGCAGTCCGTTTTACTGCCTAATGGAATTAGGCTTCCTATTTCATTATCGAGCTAATGATTGATTTCAGTAGGACATGTTTAGAGGCATTTAGGCTCTAAATTCACAATTCGGTATGACCTTGTGAGTTCGCTAATTGGTGATAACGCTTTGTCAGCCTTTAACTAAGCTATAGAAAAGGGAAAACAGGGAAATGAAACATTCTAAAATTGCGCTATTAGTTTCGGCTGCACTATTTGCATCATTTGGTGCCAATGCTGCGAGTACTCAAAACAGAGCTACAGTGGACCAAGACGGTAGCAGTAATACTGCTACCGTGACTCAAACCGATGAGAGCGTAAATAACCAAGTTACTATCGGTCAAACTGGTAACGGTAACACTGCCCATGCGACTCAAGCGCGAACTGCGCAAACAACTGCGACTATTAACCAGACAGGTAATGATAACCTGGCTACTGTAGATCAGATGGATGCGACTGAAACAGCTGTTGCGACTGTTGATACTGTTGGTAATGACAACAAAGCGTACATCACACAGAAGCTGAACAATGCTGTATCTGCTAACGCGGCAATCGCACAAAATGGTAATGAGAACACTGCAACAATCACTCAAAACGATGGTGATGGAGCTGTTTCGACAATTACTCAAAATGGTAATGGTGATACTGCTGAGATTAATAATTACTGGTCAGACTATGCAACAGCGACGGTAACCCAAAATACAGGTACAGGAAATAATGCATATGTAGATCAGTCTGTATCTGATCACAGTACAGCCGACTTAACTCAAACGGGTTCAGGAAATGATGGTGATATTCTTCAGAACACTGGCAATCGCTGGCAGAATGGCACAGACGATACCAATGCTTCATTGACTCAATCTGGGGCGACAAATACTGGTTTTATTTCTCAAACAGCCATGCATAACAGTGCTGTTGTTTTACAAGAAGGCGATTTAAACACTGCTAGTGTCACTCAGAGCGCTGAATCAAATGCTGCTGACGTAGTTCAAGATGGTGACTCTAATACTGCGACTGTAGCTCAAACCGCTATGGGTAATACTGCAGATGTTGATCAAGTAGGTAACGGCAACACTGCAAATGTCGATCAGAGTGGACCAAGCAATGGTGCGACTATCGCGCAAACAAGTTCTGGTAGTTTGGCTCAGGTTACTCAAACTGGAGAAAGTAACGGCGCAACTGTGACTCAAACGGGTGCGGATCAGTCGGCCATAATCACACAGAATGATTTTTCAAATACAGCTGCAGTAACTCAGTCTGGTCTAGGTAATGGTCTAACACTTACTCAAGGTGGAAGTGATTTTGGTACTGGTAATACGACTACTGTTAATCAAGATGGTGATAACGATACAGCTACATTGAGCCAAACTGGTAATTCAAACCAAGTGGTGATCGCTCAAAGTGCTAACAGCTATGATAATAATATTTCAGTGACTCAATCTGGTGCTTCGAACTACGCTGGTGCCGCTACTGAATTAGGTGGTGGCAGTTCCATCACTATCACTCAGACTGGTACTAACAACAGTGTTAGGAATAATGACAATGCTAATAATTATTATGGTTCAGATATAGGCGCGGGTACTTACGGTGCTAATAACATGCTAGTAATTAGCCAATCAGGTAATGATAACACTGCTTATGCTGATGCTTCTCATGATAATTCATCTGTTGATATAGCTCAATCAGGCGAGTTTAACGATGCGACGGTTGAGTCATGGTTCGGTAGCGAAAATGACCTGTCTGTCAGCCAAACTGGCGATTATCATCTTGCTGATGTCTATGTTGTAGGTGGTTCAATGAACTCTGTTAGTGTGACTCAAACAGATTCCTACAATACAGCCAACGTGACAAGTTCCGGTTCTAATAACGTTGTTATGGTCACTCAGGGTACTATGTAATTATTAAGTTTGTAGTGACTTTTCAAGGGGCTTAGGCCCCTTTTTTTAGTTATTTAAGATTGCTGGGTGAATCACAGAATTTGAATACTTGTCTGTTGGCTAGGTTCAATAAGTCTTGCTGTTTTACGACTGGTGTTTTGGACTTTGAAGGATCAGATGAAGGCTCCGTTATTATGCTGCTTTATGGAGATTATATTTGCAGTTCAGAACTAACGGCATATTTAATCCTTTTATGCAGGTAAAAGGATCTACATAGGCTTTGTGTGGACTAAGGACACACTGTCCAGGTTGTAGTAGAAAGGTATTGCTTACCTGCTGCATATACAACTTTATGACCTGATCGTTAATACTTTAGATGGATGTCGCTAGTATTTTATGCCTACATAATCAACGTCAATAATCTGACACTGGTTTATCGACATGGATTCGCAAGGACAGCGTAATAAACGGCTTATTCTTAAAACTAAAGTGTTTACACTCTTTAGTTACCTGTTAGTGTCCTGCACTTTTTCTTCTTATGTCTTCGCCAACTCAGATCTGAGCTCCTTAGATGAGCTATCCAGCCAAGATAACTCCGTGTATAGCATCCAGACGGGCTATGAGCATTCAATTTTAATTCAGCAACACGGCACAGGGCACAGGATAAGTGTTGCTCAATGGGGAAGTTCGCAAACCGCGGTGGTGACTCAGGGTCAAGCATCGGACTAAAGGAAGAGGAAACAGGGAAATGAAACAATCTAAAATTGCACTATTAGTATCGGCAGCTTTAATTGTGTCGACAGGCGCTTTAGCTGAAGATAGTACGAATAATCTAGCAACAGTTAACCAAGATGGGGCTGGAAATTCAGCAACAGTGACACAAGCAATAGATAGTTCATTTAATGATGTGACTATTGATCAGCTTGGCTCAGGTAACCTTGCTACAGCAACACAGTCTAATACTCAAGATACTAGCGCAGACATCGACCAGGATGGCTCAGGTAACCAAGCTTATATCACTCAGAAAGACACCGCAGATACTTCATTGTCGACGATTAATACCATTGGTGACGGAAACTTAGCCACAATCCTTCAAGAAAATGGTACAGAAGAGAGTGCTCATGCCTTGATCACTCAAAATGGTAACGGTAATACGGCGCAAGTTACACAAAACAGTGCCGATGCATCGCTTTCTAGCATAGATCAAAATGGAAGCGGCGATACTGCAATAATCAATAACCAACAAACAGATAGAGCGGTGGCTACCATCACCCAGAACATCGGTGGCGGTAACTATGGTTATATTGGTCAAACTGACTCAGATTATGCCTCTGCAGACGTAACTCAAACCGGCAGTGGTAACTCTGGAATCATTTATCAGACGACCACAGCTGATGACTGGTCTGAAACCGATGATACAACAGCGACCATTACTCAAACGGGTAATGGTAACTTAGGTGATATTGAGCAGAACGCTAAGCACAATGGCGCAACTGTGACTCAAAGCGGCAATGGCAATTCAGCTACGATTGCACAGAATGCTGAAAATAACGATGCTACGGTCACTCAAACAGGTGATAGAAACACGACTTATGTCACTCAGTCTGATACTGGCAATACAGCAGTAGTGAATCAATTTAGTAAGGATAGTGATGTATTAGTGATGCAATCTTCCGCTGATAACCTAGCAAGCGTTGATCAGTTGGGCACATCTCAAACTGCTAACGTTTACCAGTATGGCGGGGGCAATAACGCTGATATTGATCAAAGCAATAACGGTAACACTGCCACTGTGACTCAAACGGCTACCGACCCAGCATTTGGTAACTATTCTAGAGTTGAGCAATACGGTGATAGCGACACATCGTCAGTCACTCAAAACGGCACAAGTAACAATACAACTATTTACCAAGGCTTAGGTAGCCATGACAGTGAAATCACGGTTAATCAAACTGGTGATGCTCATTATGCTGGTGTTGTTACCGCTTTTGGTGGAGATAATACGGTAAATGTGACTCAAACTGGTGAAGGTCAATCTCTGACAGGTTCTATAGGGTATTCAGGAACCATAGGAGACAGTAACACGCTAACAGTCAACCAACATGGTACAGATAATACCGTTGAGTCTATTTCAGGTTATAGCGGTTCTAATGTCGATCTGCTTCAGGATGGCCAAGATAACTTTATCAGCGCTGTTGCCTTCGGCGACCAAAATATCATAGACATTGACCAGTATGGCTCGAACCATGAAGCCAATGTATTTGTTGGTTATGGACTGGGTAACAGTGTGACAGTTCATCAATATGATACGAGTAACACCGCAAATGTTTCCAGTACAGGTGCTGGTAACACAGTCGTTGTCACTCAAGGTTCAATTTAAATAGTTAACTATTTTTGATTGATTAGATTGAGGGGGCGGAAACGCCCCTTTTTTATTTGTGCAAGATGATCACAAGTTACCCCCGTTCTGTTTCTAATTCTAGAGTTTTTATTGTCCTAGCTGAAGTTTTCAAAATATGCCAAATGGAATTACTCTTAGTTCACAAGTGCGCGCACCTGTTTACAACTCGTGTAAATCTGCGGGTAAGCGTGTAACAGTTTGTTTTGCAAGTCATTACATTTTAGGTGGCCCGGTAGCTTGCAGAAATCCTTTGTTTGATAGTACTTAAGTTGTAGTAATAAGGGACTAGTTAGCTTGTGAAAATACGATGTTTGAGCTATCTGGCTTCATACTTTTGGATGATGATGTTCCCCCCTGTTAGCGACATACTAACGTCAATATTTTGACTGGTTAATGCAGGATGCAAGATGTTGCTTACAAACATGGATAAAATGGAAAATAGTTTGTTGAATCACTGGGGGAAACTCCTGGTGATCACCGGTTTGTTTTTATCTCCTATGGCCCACGCAGATGAAGATATCAGTAGTTTCGATGAACTCTCTGGTGCAGGGAATCAAGCTTTAGTCAACCAGATAGGCGATAGCCATTCTGCGAATATAAGCCAGCAGGGTATGAGCAATGAGCTATATCTGGCACAGACTGGTTACAACACTTCACTTATCGCCAGCCAACAAGGAGTCAGTAATGAAATTCTACTCTTGCAATCTGGCTCAGATATCGAAGCGAGCATACAACAAACGGGTTATGGCAATTTGGTTATAGCCAATCAGCTCGGTACGGCTCTTGAGATAGATGTGACTCAAAATGGCTATGGTAATCAGGCTTATATACATCAAACAGGATACGAAAACTCAGTCTGGATCCAGCAAAATGGTTCCGGGCATGTAGTCAGTGTGGCTCAGTGGGGCAGTTCACAAACAGCCGTCATCACTCAAGGCCATGCGTCTAACTAGGGAAAGGGAAAAACACAAATGAAGCAGACCAAAATCGCACTTGTAGTATCAGCAGCACTCTTAGCATCAACAAGCGTTTATGCCGCGGATAGCACTCATAATGTAGCGGAAGTCTCTCAAGTCGGCGGTGTACAGAACACGGCGACAGTGACTCAAACTGATGCTAGCTCATACAACAAAGTATTAGTTAACCAGGAAGGTTCGAATAATACTGCGACAGCAACTCAAGCGAGAACAGTTGAGACTGAAGCCCGCATTAATCAGCAAGGTAACGGTAATACAGCAACAATAGATCAAAAAGATGCAACGTCATCTGCGTTAGCCACTGTCGATTCAATCGGTAATGAAAACACTGCATCAATCGTTCAGAAGTTAAATAATGAGCAGTCAGCACTTGCATCGGTTGCTCAAAATGGCAACGAAAATACAGCAACGATTACTCAAAATAACGCAGATGCGGCAGTGTCTTCAGTTATTCAAAATGGAAATGGTGATACCGCTGAAATTGACAATCATTGGTCTGATAATGCTACTGCAACGATTGAGCAAAATACGGGTGCAGGAAATAATGCGTATGTTTCACAAGACCGCTCTGATGCAGCATTCGCTGAACTAACTCAAACGGGTTCTGGCAATGATGGTGATATCCTGCAGAAAACGGGTAACTTCGCTCATGATGGTAGTACAGATACTACACGAGCAGAACTGATTCAATCAGGCAATGACAATATAGGTTTAGTTGAACAGTTTGCTAAAAAGAACACTGCAGCGTTAACTCAAACTGGCGATCGAAATGATGGCCATATTCGTCAAACTAAGGCAAAAAATACCGCCTCACTTGACCAGCTTGGTAATGATAACACTGGCTTCATTCGTCAAACAGCAAAGAAAAATATAGCCTTCGTTAACCAAGATGGCAGCAATAACAATGCCAGGGTAAAGCAGAGTGCTCGCTTCAATACTGCCGATGTTCAGCAAAGTGGTCTGGGTAATATTGCCGATGTACTTCAATCGGCTAGAAGCAACGAAGCTGTCATTAACTCTGACGGTGAAGCTAACCAAGCTTATGTCGTTCAGTCAGCTGCAGGTAACAGTGCAGTGCTTAACCAAGTTGGTGATTTGAATATTGCCAATATAGATCAAACTGCAGCGGGTAACATTGCGCTAGTCGATCAGCTAGACGAAGGGAATACTGCCGATATCGATCAGACTGGGGAAGAAAACTTAGTGTCTGTTGATCAGAACAGCTTCGGAAGTTCAGCAAGTGTGCTGCAAACGGGTTCACTTAACGATGCAAGTATCACTCAAACTGGTGATGAACAGACGGCTAACGTAACTCAAAATGATTTCTCAAACATTGCTAATATCGACCAAAGCGGCGCGAGTAACTCGTTAACCTTAACTCAAGGTGGAAGTCTTGAAGGTTCGGGTAACACGGCCACTATCAATCAAGCCGGTACTAATGATACAGCGCTTGTATCTCAAACTGGTAATTCAAACACAGTGCTTATCGACCAAACTGATTTTAGTTTCGGTAATACCATCAGTGTGACTCAAATGGGCAGTGACAACTATGCAGGTGCTGCAACTCAAGGTGGTAACGCGAGTGAAATTGTCATCGTGCAGTCAGGTACAGGTAACCGTGTAACCAACAGCGCGACTGCGAGCAATTGGTATGGTGATGACTTAGGTGCGGGTACTTATGGTAATGACAACATTATTCATATCACTCAAACGGGTACTGAAAACTTAGCTTATGCAGACGCTGCCGATAGCGGTTCGCAAATTGATATCGCTCAGACTGGCGAGTTTAACAGCGCGACTGTTGAGTCTTTCACTGGCGCAGGTAATGATATCGATGTGGTTCAATATGGTCAGCATCACATTACTGATATCTATGTGGAAGGCGGAGCTGGAAACGTTGTGAGCGTGAGTCAGTATGACGCATACAACACAGCGAATGTGACGAGTTTCGGCTCTAATAACCAGGTGACTATCATGCAAGCTAGTGTGCCTGAGTAAGAGTGTATAAGGCAAAAGGGTGTTTAGCACCCTTTTGAGTTATACATAAATAAAATGGATGGATACATTTGCTGCACTAGTGTAGCTTAATTGTTACATTAAAGGCCTCTAGCACAGTAAATATTACGACATGGAGTCAGCTGTATGTTTAAAGTCATAAATTGGATTGTCGTTTCTCGTTCTCAATTACTTGCCGATCTGCTGGATACACGTTGGCCTCAAGAGTTTTTGGTTAAGTTAGTCAAAGTGACGCCAGAGAAAGTTGAGCCCGAGATCAAGAAGGGAGGTGTGTCACTTATCGTTATTGATTTAGCCACGGTTGACGTACAAAACGCTTATCAAATTCAGCGACACGTCGAGAAAGAATACGCCTCGAGAGTCGTATTCTTACATTATCCCAGACAGATCGATGCTCGTTTTCTTATCCATCCAACAGTCACAGCCGGTATTTTCTATTGTGATGCTTCATTAGAAGACGTTGGACAAGGCTTAGCCAATATTTTGCGCGGTAAGTCTGTTATCCCGGCTCAGTTAATCCATAACAGTAGCGATGACCAATCGAACCTGGAAGGAAGTGATAATCTTACCATTCGAGAAAGAGAAGTCCTCCAGGCATTGCTCAGTGGTAGCACTAATGTTGATATCGCTAGCCAGTTGTTTGTGAGTGAGAGCACCATTAAAACTCACCTCTATCGCGCGTTTAGAAAAATAGGTGTTTCTAGTCGCGGTCAAGCGATAGCGTGGGCACAGACTCACCTTCATGAGGTTCATCTGTGAAGCAAGTCGTTTGCTTTTTATTTTTGTTTAGTATGGTCTTTTTTATTTCGGCGGAGGAATTACATAAAGCAGAAGTCAAATCGAAGCAAGCTCTTGAATCTCAAAATATCAGTGATGCAAAGCCAAAGCGAGAGACTGATCTTGTTGATGGCTTGATCCTAAATAGGGCTATGACTCGGGTTGGCCACCGTTTTTACCGCGAGTTTGTCTCGGCATACAGAGACATAGGTGGGATTTCATCGCATTCAGGCTTGAGTATTGTCGAGCGAGCAACGGCTCGCAGCGGCAGTAAGGTCACCATTTTACACAATAGAAAACCAATATATATCACTGTGGTATCACCTGTGAGTCGTAATATCGATGATCAGGCTGCTGCAGCGGCTTCCAGGGTTAATCAAACTTTGAGGCAAAATAAGAAACAAGCAAGTTGGGCTCAATTCTTAGACCCAGATCTTGCTCCAGATGAATTTTAGACAGGGACCGCACATGAATAAGTTCAGATTACTGGGAAGTGGCATAGGATTTTGCCTGATGGGGTTTTCCGTCAGCGCAACTCAATTGATCTATACGCCTGTAAACCCAAACTTCGGTGGCAGTTATCTAAATGGTTCATACCTTTTAGCCAATGCCTCGTCTCAGAATGATCACAAGACCAGTTCTGGCTATACACCACCAACGGCACTCGAAAGAATGGCCAGCTCGTTAGAGTCTCGTTTGATGAGCCAGCTGTTCAACGATGCGGCTAATGGTGGAGAAGGTTATCTGAAAACAACGGATTTTGAGATTAATGTTGTCAATGAAGACGGCACATTACTGGTACATATCACAGATATAGTTACAGGTGAAACAACAGTGATTGAAGTCGGTGGATTAGTCGATACGGGCACGGGGGGCTAAGTATGAAGACGTTAATTCTCAGTGCTGTCTTGTTGCTTTTGACTGCTTGCTCGAGCACGACCGAATTCGAAGGTATAGAAGCATCGTCGAGCCTGATGCCAAAAAGCGATACCTATTATGATCTGATAGGTTTACCTCATCCACAGGGAAGTATGGTTGCCGCAGTTTATGATTTTCGCGATCAAACGGGGCAGTATAAGGCCATACCATCGAGTAACTTCTCGACGGCGGTCCCCCAGAGCGGCACAGCATTCCTTGCCCAGGCGCTGAATGATTCAAGCTGGTTTGTCCCCGTAGAGCGTGAAGGCTTACAGAACCTGCTAACAGAGAGAAAAATTGTCAGAGCAGGTCTTAAAGGCGAAGTGAATAAACTGCCTCAATTAAGTTCAGCACAAATTTTGATGGAAGGCGGTATTGTCGCCTATGACACCAATATTAAAACAGGTGGTGCCGGAGCAAGGTATCTGGGTATAGGAGTGAATACTAAGTTTAGGGTCGATACGGTAACGGTTAACTTAAGAGCCGTTGATATCCGAACCGGGCGCTTACTCAGCAGTGTCACGACGACTAAGTCAATACTGTCTAAAGAGGTTTCTGCTGGAGTATTCAAGTTTATCGATGCTCAAGACCTACTCGAATCTGAACTTGGTTACACCTCAAATGAGCCAGTGAGCCTCTGTGTGGCACAAGCAATTGAGAGTGCCGTGGTGCATATGATCGCCGATGGGATCTGGAAACGCGCCTGGAATTTAGCGGATATAGCGTCAGGGTTGAAGAATCCTGTGTTGCAAAAGTATTGGCTAGAAGCTCATTCAGAAGCAAGAGTGAGTGATCGCATAAAGCAGGGCTAAATGAACTAGATATTTAGACTAGGGAGTGATAAGCGATTATCACTCCCTTTTTATTTGGGAAACGAGGGAAGTGAGTGTGTTTACATGTTGAGTAGTCATGTGTATACCCTGTTGTGTTTGCTGTTCAGATGTGCCGAAAAATCTGAACCGCATATCCAAATATGAGGTCATTATGTTCAAGATTAATATATCAGTTGCAGTTATCGCATTCGCTTTTCTTGGACTTGCCTCCACAACCGCGCAAGCTGCAACTCTAGGTTGTGAGCGAGCTGGTGGTATTAAGTGTCAGAAACTAGGTCATAAACGTGTTGCAAGAGCGCCTATTGTGGTCGTTCCAAGGCATCACCATCATTACAATGCTTTTCGCTCTCCCATGCTGACAGCATTGGGTATTGCCATTGTATTGGACACTGCAGGTAGGGCTGTAACTGATAAAGGCCAACAGGTTGTGGTGTTAGGTGAAGGGAATGAAGTTAAGAATGTCTATGAAAAAGATGGTGTTGTCTACCTGATTAAAGCCTAATAAAGCTAAAGTAAATGCCTGATACTCGATACCAGGCGCATTTTTGACCGATTATTTAGCTTTCAATCTTTCAGCATGCAAGAAAGCGAATCCTTGTTTCAGGAATGAAAACTCTTCAACATCGGGTAAGCTCTCTACACTGGCTAACATTTGAGAGAAGGCCGAATCTATCATCAGGCGATCTGACAGTTTCAAATAGTCGTAAACTACGGGTCTAATGACGACAGTGAAATCACCGGATAGCTCTTTATATCTTTGCGCTTCGATGGCGGTGGTGTTTTCAACTAACTCCCGCATACACAATGCCGCTAACAATGAGTTTTTATCACTAAAAGATTGGTACTGAGCGGCTCTCGAGTAGCCAGCTTTCTTATGTACATCGGACATGTTCAAGGCAATCATGCCTTTTTCTCTTATCAGCTCACCAGCGGCGTCGAGCAGAGCGGTCTCTTTATTTGTCAGCATTGAATATATTTCCTTAAAATTTCCATTATTAAAAAGGGTTTAGTTCCTTATGTCAACTCCCTTGTGTACGCAAGTGTATATTTTGTTGTGGGTTTGTGTTTTTGGATGATTTTGTAGTCGGTTGTTTTTACTCTTTACTCCCATATCCTCACAAGTTATAAATTTATGCGTATACTGTGGCAACCCTAAAGAAAAGAGGACAGTCAGATGGCTGAAGAAACCATTTTTAGCAAAATCATTCGACGTGAAATTCCCGCAGATATCCTATATCAAGACGATTTAGTCACGGCATTCAGAGACATCAATGCCAGAGCGCCGACCCACATATTGATCATCCCAAATCATTTGATCCCGACGACAAACGATGTAAAAGCATCGGATGAGAAGGCGTTAGGTCGTATGGTCACAGTCGCAGCGAAATTGGCTGAAGAGGCGGGGATTGCCGAAGATGGCTATCGCATCATAATGAATTGTAATAAGCACGGCGGTCAAGAGGTGTTTCACATACATATGCACTTACTGGGTGGTTGCTCTTTAGGTCCAATGTTAAGCATTAACAGCTAGTAGAGAGCGAATAGTCATGCAGGTCAATTCAGATTTTTTCCCATTGACGCAAATCGCAACTCGCTTTGTGGATCAACTGGCCCAATGTCGCCGTTTAAAATTAAAGGTGCACGAAGCCAGCGAGCATCACGTACTCATTGAGCTGCCATATAATAAGCAGCTGATTGGTTATCCGGATACCGGTGTTATTCACGGTGGAGTGATCACCACCTTGATGGATACCGCCTGTGGTAGTGCTGTGGTTTGCGCTATCTATGATAAATATCAATCACTGGAACTCTCGCCAACACTCGATCTTCGAGTGGATTACATGAAGCCTGCGGATCCCAATAAGCCAGTGTATGGCTTCGCCGAGTGCTATAAAATTTCATCCAGCGTCTCTTTCACTCGAGCCATAGCTTATCAAGACTCTATCGATGACCCGATAGCACATGCCGTTGGCTCTTTTATGCGGATAAGCCCGGAAATGATTGGCGATGAGTTTCGTCAGGCTCTCTTAGGTCAACAAGGTCAGACTTCAGAGTCCCTTGAAGTTAAAAACGGTGTGCTTGAGACAATAGCATCTAATCTTTTGGCTCCTGATATAAAAGAGTTAGACGTTAAAGAACTCGATGTTAAAAAAATAGTCAAGCAGGCGACAGCACTCAACGACTTCGGTCATCTTCTCGCTCACGTTCCCTATACTGATTTTATCGGTATGAATGTGGAGCGCTTCGGTGATGAGTTAGTGTTTAGATTGCCAGCAAAAGATGAGAATATCGGTAATCCTACACTGCCAGCTATCCATGGTGGCGTCATTGCCGGCTTTATGGAGATGTCTGCGATTGTGCAACTCATGGTGTTTATGCATACCTCAAGAGTGCCTAAGGTGGTGGATTTTTCCATTGACTACTTGAGAGCGGGATACCATAAAGATACCTTTGCAGAATGTAAGATCACCAGACAGGGGCGCCGGGTTGCGAATGTGAGTATTAACTGTTGGCAAACCAACAGAAAGAAACTTATCGCTACCGCCAGGGCTCACTTTTTGATCGACTAATTTTGACTGGTACTGACAAATATATTGTCAGTAGTGATAATTGGGGGTGGTTAACCTTAGCGCGAGTTTAGGTTAAGCTCCTCTTATAAACACTCACTTATAATAAGTAGATAATGATTAGCCCTTATCCATAGGGCTAAATTAATTTGGAGCGAATGAAATGAAAAAAATCGTTTTGGTCTTAGCATCGGCCCTTATTTTCACGGCTTGCGCTCAGCACACTGCGGGTGTGATGGGCAGCTCTACCGGTGAAGTCAGAGTAGATAACAGTAGTTTCGCTCGTGAAGTGGGAGTCGAGCAATTAAAGGCCCGTCAACAGGGCGATCTACTGCAAGGCTCTGGGGTGATCATGAGTAAGGTCTCCACAGATTTAAGACTGCAATACAAGTTTACCTGGTATGACATAAACGGTTTTACCTTGGAAGATGAAGCCAGCCCATGGAAATCATTGAAGTTGCATGGCATGCAGCGTATGCAAGTTATGGCGGTTGCGCCCAATGCAAATGCCGTTCGCTATGAGCTATATGTGAGAAAAGCTTTCTCTAATTAATCTTTTGTTGATTAAATGCGTATTGCAATGAAATTGAAAAACGTCAGCTAGGCTGACGTTTTTTGTGATCCAAGTGTGTGTAAATTCATCACTTGATGACATATCTTTGTCAAAACCTTGTTTTATTCATGTATAATCCCGCCTGCCAAGGGGTGAGACTGTTATTTCTTATATACCAGTTTCTGAGATGTCAGATGACAAACCCTTTGAACCTGATCCGGCTAATACCGGCGTAGGAATGGGCCAATAGGTTTGATGCTTTCGAGGTGTCTGTTAAGAACATCTGTAGTCGACCACAACATCCTTTCTCGCTTTTCCAGTTGCCGGATCTCAAAAATTATAATTTGGGGTCCTATGTTTACACTTAAATCTTTATGTTTCGATTCTACCGTCTTGAAGAGATTCTCTCCGGTAGCGCTCGCGGTATCGACCGCACTAATCAGCCCAAACGCTTTCGCTTCTGAACCAACTGAGACACCTTCCGATGAGATGGAAGTCATCGTGGTGACCTCTGATTTTCGCGGCTCGACACTGGATAAAATGCCGTCGAGTATTACGATTATCGATCAGCAGCAGATAGAAGACGAAGGCGCGCAGCATTTTGAAGATGTGCTTAACTCCATCGCGAACTTTAACTGGTCCGGCGGCAGCTCTCGTCCTAAATACTTCCAAATTCGTGGTGTCGGCGAGCAGGAGGAATACCAAGGTGCGCCGAATTCATCTGTTGGTTACATTATCGATGATATCGACATGTCAGGTCTGGGCATGATTTCCAGTATGTACGATCTGCAGCAGGTAGAAGTGCTGCGTGGTCCACAAGGAACGCGCTACGGCGCTAATGCCTTAGCGGGTTTGATATACCTTAAGAGTAATGACCCAACCGATGTGTTTGAGCATGGGGCTGAAGTGTCGGTGGGGGATGATAACCTGACGACTTTTAGCGGCTTTAGCTCTGGGCCTTTGACGGATTCCGGCAAATTACTTTACCGTGTCTCTTTGCAGCAACATCAACAGAACGGCTATCAAAACAACCTCTATCTGAACCGCGATGATACCAATGCCCGGGATGAGTTTACCGGCCGGGCGAAATTGCGTTGGTATGCCAGCGACGATTTGGAGATTAATTTTACCTTACTTCACGCCGATTATGATAATGGCTATGATGTGTGGACCTTAGATAACAATGGCGAAAATACCCTAACAGACGCGCCAGGCGTCGATAAGCAGCGCACCACAGGTAGCTCGCTTAAGTTTACCTATTCAGGTGCCGAGCAGTTCGAAATCGTTTCTTTAACATCATATGCTAACTCTCAGACTCACCATAATTATGATGGTGACTGGGCAAACCCTGATTACTGGGGCGGACTCGATTGTGGCGGCGAGCCTTGCCAATTCGATTATACCTGGGATAAAGAAGGGGAGCGAAATACCATTAGCCAAGAGTTTAGATTCAGCTCAACTGAAGCTGGACGTATCTTTTCTGGTAGCACAGATTGGTTACTGGGTGTTTATGGTATGCGCTTAACTGAAGACAACGACACAGTTGAAGACTATAACGGCTGGTTAGACACGCTTGCTGCCGAATATGAAGCGAATAATACTGCCGTATTTGGCCAGTTAGACTCAGATCTCGGTGCGGGTTACGCCTTGTCTTTTGGCCTTAGAGTCGAACGTCGAGACAGTGATTACAGCGACAGTGCTGGTGATGAGTTTAGCCCAGGTGAAACCATGTGGGGCGGACATATTGCCCTGAGTAAGGCGTTAAACAGCAGTCATGAAACCTATGCGCGCATAGCTCGTGGTTATAAGGCGGGTGGTTTCAACATGTCATTGCCAGCGGAGCTGTCAGACAAGAAAGAGTATGATACCGAAACCTTATATAATTATGAGATAGGGCTTAAATCACGCTGGCTCGATGGTGATGCCAGCACTAATTTCTCTCTATTCTACATGGATAGGCGCGACCAGCAGGTTTCAGCGTCTCAACAAAATCCAGAAGAGCCGCAAAAATTTATCCTGTATACCGAGAACGCAGGTAGCTCACACAACTATGGCGCCGAGCTAGAAGGGAATTGGTATGCGACAGATAATCTCAAGCTGTATGCGAGTCTTGGTTGGCTTGAGACAGCTTATGGTGATTATGCTTATCAGGACAAGTACGGTGGGACAGTGGATCTAACCGGTCGTGAGCTGGCCCATTCACCTAACTTCACTTACAGTGCAGGAGCGACCTATCGTACCGATTCAGGTTGGTTCGCGAACTTGACCACCAGTGGTAAGAGTGAGTTTTACTACTCAGACAGTAATGAGTCAAAATCACAGGCCTACACTATCTTCAATGCCCGTGTCGGATATGAGACTGATGTCTGGTCGGCTTATCTTTGGGGCAAGAACCTGTTTGATGAGCAATACGGCACTCGAGGCTTTTACTTTGGTAATGAGCCAGATCAAGACTGGGCAGACAAGCAATATATACGCTATGGTGATCCACGCCAGTTAGGATTGACTGTTAACGTCAAGTTCATGTAATTCACTCCCTACGGGATTAAATTGCGGCCGCTAGCGGCTGAAAGCATAGCTAGTGCAAGCAGACATGTGTTTTTTATTTAATTGTGGTGGCTCCTTCTGAAAAGAGTGCCACCTGAGGTCGAGAAATGAAATTAACCGCCGAGATAAGTTGTTACCCGCTGCAAGATAACTACCTGGATCCTATCCTATGGTTTATCGACCGTCTGGATAGCTATGAAAATATTGAACGTAAGACCAATGCCATGGCCACTCAGGTGTGTGGTGAGTATGGCGATGTGATGGCTATGCTGGCGACTGAGATGCAGGCTGCCCATGAAAAGTGGGGTAAGGCCGTGTTTGTATGTAAGTTTATTGGTGGTGAGTTGGATTTGTCACACACTCAATAAGTGTCTTGCGTCATATATATGATGTTTAGCCTATGCTCGCTTGACTTGTAAGAGTCTGGCGAGCATCTGTTTTACGTTAGCAAAGTATTATTTCGGAAAAAGTGATGATAGATTTTTGGTCCGCGCTCATGAGCACAATAGATGGTGCATTAATCCAGGCAACAGCATTAACGGCCTGGGAGGCCGTAGCCGTTGTGCTAGCCGCGGCCTACCTGATACTGGCCATGAAGGGCAATATCTGGTGTTGGTTTGCCGCGTTCGCCAGCACGGCAATCTACACGGCGCTCTTCTGGAAAGTGTCGCTATTGATGGAGTCTGTGCTCAATGTGTACTACATGGCGATGGCGTTCTATGGTTTTCGTCAGTGGTCAAAGGGAAAAGGAGATGATTCTGGCATTGAAGTCATTTCCTGGAGTCTGAGACGCCATATTCTGCTTATACTCACAACCGCTAGCATTTCAGTGGTCGTGGGCTATTTAATGGCTACCTATACCCAAGCTTCCTATGCCTACCTCGATGCCGCGACCACGTGTTTTGCTGTGATGACGACGTATTTAGTTGCAAAGAAGGTGCTAGAAAATTGGCTTTATTGGGTGGTGATCGATTTCGTCTCCATCTATCTTTATCTGCAAAAAGGGCTCATGCTAACGTCACTGTTATTTATCTTGTATGTGGGTATGGCCATAGGTGGTTATTTCTTATGGCGCACGGCGATGCGTGAACAGAAAATTGCATTGGCTCAATAGATCGAGAATATGACATATATAACATGAGATATAGCATGAGATATTGGATGTGATGAAGCAATCCTTACTATTAACGAGTTTGCCGCAGGATGTTAAGACTGGACTGCAAAGTGCAGGCTTAGTGCTGTCCTCTTCTGTTTCAGTTTCTGTGTTGGCTGAGGGGCTGAGTAATCAAAATTACTTGATTCGAGATCGACATATCAGTTGGGTATTGCGAGTGAACTCATCGGCGAGTAGTCAGATTTGTGATCGCGACGCCGAGGTGAGAAACTGGAAGATAGTGGCAGAAAGGGGGCTAGCACCAGATTTGTTTTTTGTCAGTGATGATAATAAATATTATCTCAGTGAATATATCGAGCAAGAGGAGGGGCACAGTTGGGGCAAGTTGATCACCGCAAAATCGGCGCACCCTCTTATCGATGAGTCGATACCATGGCCCGGCGCCGAGTCAGCGCTATTGCTACTATTGACTGAGTTAGCCGGGCTAGAATGTCCTGAAAACAGTCTCAGTGTATCCAGGCAGTGGTCCATTTATCAGGCTTCTATGTATGATATATGGAGCAAAATTTGTAATGAGCAAGCTCAGGGCAATGAGTGCCGCCAGCACACCGAGTGGCGGGAGAAACATCTTCAACTCCTGTCGCTTAGAGACGACATCAGCCAATGGTTAGATGAACTCGATGCCTGCGCATTGGGGGAACAATACAGCCATAGAGATCTTAACCCCCATAACTTATTGTTTAAAAATGGCCGACTTCAATGCATAGATTTTGAATATGCCTGCAGTTCACATCCGTTATTCGATCTGGCAGGCGTGCTATCTAGTCATGCCCTGTCAACGGCCCAACGGCATTTTTTAATCGACGCCTATCTGGATAATCATCCGAATTTGACCCTTGACGCCAAAGCAGCATTGCCAGCGGCAATCAATATCTATTGGGTGTTTTCCGCTTGTTGGTCCCTGCTGATGGCTGTAGACGCTGAAACTGAAATAGAGGTAGCTGAAGTCTTAGATTTACCCAGAGATTCAAGCTCTGAACATGGGACAAAATACCTAGATTGTTTCAGTCAGTTTTATTCGTTAATTTTACCCTAAGCGAGAAGGCACTGCCGTAGTAACCAGAGCATTAGCACTTTTTACTCTGAGATTGGTATAAAGATGAAAGATATTCCCTCTCAATATGGTCTATTCTGACAATAGTATTTGTAAGGAGTAAACATGTTAGTGGTTAATGCGTATCAGAAGTTTTTAAATGTGGTGAAACAGGTATCGGGTATTGCCCCCTTAGCCTTACGTTTGTACTTGGCACCTGTGTTGATGCAAGCGGGATATAATAAGTTATCTCATTTCAGTGACACTGTGGCCTGGTTTGGCAACCCTGATTGGGGGTTAGGTCTGCCTATGCCTGAAGTGATGGTGACTATGGCGGCGGGGACCGAGTTTGTTGGAGGTTTCCTGCTGATTATTGGTCTAGGAACTCGGTTAATCTCCATACCTCTACTCGCTACCATGTTAGTGGCGGCTTTCTCCGTGCATTGGAATAATGGCTGGTTAGCCATAGCCGATGGGGGTTCCTGGTTGGCAAATGATCAGGTACTGGCTGCGGGTGAGAAGCTCAGTGCCGCTAAGACTATTTTACAGGAGCATGGCAATTATGAATGGCTGACTAGCTCAGGTAATTTTGTCATCTTAAATAATGGTATCGAGTTCGCGATAACGTATTCAATCATGTTGCTCGCCTTGATTATGATAGGTGGAGGACGTTATACCAGTGTGGATTACTTCATCCGTAAGGGAGTGTCTAAACGCTATCCTGATAGTAGTTTATAGCTTGAATACAGCTCCATAAAGTGACATTTTCAGTTTGTTGATACTGTAAATCCCACCACATTGGTGGGATTTTTATTTGCGTCTTTGTTATTCTTCCCGGTAAACCAAAGTTACATAACTTGAATTATTCAAGCCCATTCACAGAAGGAAATACTCTTGGACGCGACTGAATTATTACTGACTCGCCAATCTTGCCCACGCCTTATAGCACCCGCTCCCGATGAATCTCAACTGAAAGTCATCTTAGATGCTGGTGTGCGAGTGCCCGATCATGGGGGATTATCACCTTGGGAATTCATTATCGCTCAGGGTGAAGGCCTGAATCGTCTGGGAGATATTTTCTTACAAGCGGCAATTGAGAATGGGGCGGATGAGGCGAAGCAGGCGAAGACTCAGTCTATGCCATTGAGGGCTCCCATGATCATAGTGGTGGTGGCTAAGCCTCAACCTCACGGGAAAGTCCCTGAGCTTGAGCAGTTGATCGCGGCCGGATGTTCGACTATGGCGATGCAGCAGGCTGCATTTTCCCTCGGGCTTGGTGGAATTTGGCGAACGGGTGATTTGGCGTTCGATAAACGAGTGCATCTAAGCTTAGGCTTATCTGATGGCGATCAAATTGTCGGATTTCTGTATCTGGGGACTCAAGCGGTAAAAGCGCCCTTGAAGCCGGGTAAGAGTGGCAGTGAGTTTGCCCGCTACCTCTAGTGATGCCAGTCTAAGCCATACTATTTTACGTTAGTAATAATACAGCCCATAACCTTAAGGTCATGGGCTGTATTATTTGAGTGCAAATAGCTTATCAAGCTTTAATCATTAATCATTAATCATTAATCAGGTATTCGAAATGGCCTGACCGACATCGAGTTGCTCAAACCAATCAAGAAATTGCCCCACCTGTTCTCCTTTGAAAATCCTGCCATGTTGAGGGCAGAGGAAATCGATATCGAGTTTACGTACCCGATTAATCCAATCATTCTTCGCGCTGTTTGATGGCATCCATCTCTGATGGAAAAATTTCATCTTTTTGACATGAGCGTCGAAGTCATCGACAAAAATATCGACATCATGATCTTCTAAGGCCGCGCCTATATCTCCTGACATCAGGACTCGAGCGGCGGGGTCATATACATGAAAGTTTCCCGAGGCATGCAAGTAGTGGGCTGGGATAAATTGCACTTCGACTTGATCGAGCAACAGTCTGCTGCCTTCATCTGGGATAGCCTCATAACTGATATTGTGCATGCCAAAATGACGAATAAACCCCTCCCAAAGCCATGGAGAGTAAAGTTTTGCCCCCGGTAGGGTCTGATCCCAGAGCCCGAGAGACGAGATAATATCCGGATCTTGATGGGAGGCAAACAGATGAGTCAGTTGCTCGAGGGGGATGTGTTTGACAATATTGGCTAGCATGGGAGCAAATAATTCAATTCCGCCGGGATCCATCAAGAGGGCTTTTTTTTCAGTCACTAGCATATATTGATTGGTATCTATGATTTTATCCGGCTTCTCTGGATCCCTTCCAAAGTAGATCCACTGATGAGTGGGGGTTTCAACGATAAGCTGACTCTTCATTTGTAAAAGCTCCCTGTCTTTAAAGCGACTGTTTGTTAATGGATATGTAAATTGGTCTTTAAAACCTCAGCATTAAACCTTAGTGTTAAATTAATAAGGGTTAACTGCTTACACATGTGAAAGTGAATGGTTTAAGCGGCTTTTTTAGAAGCTGAAGTATCAAACAGGGCGATGGCATTATCGACCCGTTGACGTATCAGGTTCGCGACACTATCGACCCTGTTGGCCACATCATTAAAGGTTGCCTGATTAGCCACATCCACCCTGCAGGCTTCGATTCTACAAATAGAGGCAAGAATATTGGCGGTTCTCAGGTTTCTTTTCAGCTCATGGAGTTGCTGCTCCATCTGGTTAATCAAGGCTTGGAATGATTTCTGTAGTTTGTTGTAGTTACTCACTGTCTGAGCCACGGCGGAATCCATACTGGCTGAGTATTTAGCATCGATGGCTTTGAGTTTTGCTTTTTCGAAGTGTTTGAGCGCTGCAGCAGCTCTGGCAGTATCCGTTGCCATCTTACTCGCGCTATGGGCGAGAATGTTGATGTCGGTCGCCGCCTTCATGGTGTAACAGGCCAAGTCATCGATAAAGCCGGTTAATGCTTTAAATCCTAAGGCAGCATTACCGACTCGAGATGACGCTGCCTGAGCATTGCTCGCGGTAAGGTTAATCTGTTTACAGTGGGCTAAGGTGTGGTTTAGCTCAGCGGCGACAACGGCTGCAATCACATAATATTGACTGACTTGAGTGCGCTTCCTTGACATAGTGACGGGCTTCCTCTGCATGACTGAAACAAGTATAGTCGATATAAACTTTGTCAAAGGAGCTGGGATAAAATTGATTATTTTGGAAACAACTAGACTCATTCTCAGGCATGCCGTATTGACCGATGTTGAGTTTATCTTGGATTTGTTAAACACCCCTGGCTTTATCGCCAACATAGGCGATCGTGGTGTCAGAGATCTTTGTCATGCACAGACCTATCTTCTCGATGGGCCGATTTCCAGCTACCAACAACATGGCTTCGGCCTCTATGTGGTGGAATTAAAATCGAGCGGAGAGTCGATAGGGCTCAGCGGCTTAGTCAAACGTTCTGTGCTCGACTCTCCGGACCTAGGTTATGCGTTTCTGCCTGCGTTCTGGGGTAGAGGCTATGCGGTCGAATCGGCTCTGGCGGTAGTTCGCCACAGTAGAGATCTCTCTATTTCACGCCTCTTGGGTGTCGTGAGTCCGGGTAACACAGCCTCGATCTCAGTGTTAGAGAAGGTGGGTATGGCATTCGATTCGATTATGATGTGGGAAGAGGACAATTCAGAGGTCTTGCTTTATCAATTAACCTAGCCTAATGAATAGCTCTAATAAAGAGTCCTGATGAATAGCCCTGAGTATGGTCCAAGTTATATAGTTCAATAATAATTTCATATTAAACGAGTCATTACGGTAATGATGAAGGAGAGTAGATTGGATAGTACAGAGCGAAGCGAGTGCTTATCGGGCGAATATATGGTGCTTGAACCTTTAACTCTCGAGCATGTTCCTGCTTTATCTCTGGCGGTGGCAGATGGGGAGCTCTGGCAACTCTGGTATACCTCGGTGCCACACCCAGATGAGATGAAATCTTATATTGAAACGGCTATCGCAGCCGAACAGCGAGGTGAAGCCCTGGCTTTTGCGGTGAGAGATAAGCGCTCGGGAGAGTTGATAGGCTCGACTCGGATCTGCTCATGGGATCAGGTGAATCGGCGACTCGAGATTGGCCATACCTGGTATGCTAAGCGAGCCCAGAAGACAGGGATCAACACCGAGGCTAAGCTATTGCTGCTCACTTATGCATTTGAAACCTTAGATGTCATGGCGGTGGAGTTTAGAACCCACTGGCATAATCAGGCTTCCAGAGAAGCGATTACTCGCCTCGGTGCTAAGCAAGATGGTGTGCTGAGAAATCATCAAATTTTGAAGGACGGCACAGTCA
Source organism: Shewanella sp. YLB-07 (assembly GCF_009377275.1). Taxonomy (NCBI): domain Bacteria; kingdom Pseudomonadati; phylum Pseudomonadota; class Gammaproteobacteria; order Alteromonadales; family Shewanellaceae; genus Shewanella; species Shewanella sp. YLB-07. The sequence continues at coordinate 964,366 of NZ_VOQB01000001.1, forward strand.
GAGATACTGTCATTTACTCGATTATTGACAGTGAGTGGTCGACGGTGAAACAACATTTGAAGCATAGATTGCAGCAAAATAAGATGCAGAATCCTTGATTAACTTATGTTGGAATTGATTAACTCTTGACTCGCTATGAACAAGAATAATGGCGTTAACTTATATAGCGCTTGATTAACTAAGGCTGTCTGAATATAGTCGAGGTCACGAGTTACGCCTTAGAGCCGTTTCATTTCAGGTGAAGCCGTATCACAAGAAAAGGGATCCCCAATGCCGAGTTCAGTTACTCGCTTAGTATCGATTAAGAATCGACGTATTAGTCAAATTAAACATAGTCTTATTTTCCCTATTTTATGTCTGGCACCGCTTTCTGTTTCTGCTGCTCCTAGCGAAGCTGAAATTATATTCAGCAATGAAGTGATCGAGTGTGCATCCTATTACCAGATAAGTTCCGATGCCATAGCAGCTATGAATGCGCCTCAGATGCAGGTAGTAGGTGAGCGATTGAAGAGTTCATCGGCCAAGGCCATCTCGATTGCAGAAGAGTATCAGGCTAAAGAAGATGTCGCCGATGTGTTATCGAACGTTCAGCAGAAGCAGTTGGCGTCACTGCCGGATAACAAGAGCTTACGAGGTTTGATGGGCAAGTATAAGGACAGCTGTAAAACTTTACTTGCAGAACCGCAGAAGCGCTTGGACTATTGGATCATGGCGACCATGTAATTTGGCTGTGCTAGAAATAGTCGTCATTTAAAAAAAGAGCCACAGGGCTCTTTTTTTGCAATAAAAATGTGCTCAGATCTGTCTATCTGAATAGTGTCACTCATTATTGACACAGATTAAACGTGAGGACGTCTATGAATTACTACTTTATCGCTGCTGCAATTCTTGGTTTCTTGACCTGTATCGGTCACTTTACCTATGGTGTGAGGCAGTACCTTAACCCTATGCTAGCAGCGTCTTTCGATCCCGTGGCTAAAGCTGTCATGCACTGTGTATTTCATTATGTGTCGGCATTTTTGGTGTTATCGACTCTGGTATTAGCCGTCTGCGGTTTAGATCTTGTGTCATATATGCAAGGCATTAGTCTAGTACTTTTCGTCGCACTTAACTTCGCACTTTTTTCGGTCTGGCAGATCTATTTCGCCTTCTTTAGTGAGATTAACTCTCCCTTCAAGCATCTTTTCCAATGGACTCTGTTTTCAAGTATCTCGGCCTTGAGCCTAATGGGGATCTATCTTACCTAAGCGCTCACCATCATTTTTTCTCTGCAACACTTGGATTAACACTCGAACTCTCGTCATTCCTGTTGCTTCATATTAACTTTGCAAAGTTAATTAAATTCAATTGCCTGCACACTCGTTTGTCGGGCACTGTATAATCGAAATTAAAATAATCATTGAACTTGATGAGTTCGATGGACTCTGTAATCTAGTACCAATTGGTATAAGAGAAACTAGTCGCGCACTGGCCCTAGTACAAAATAAAAACGATGACTGAATTCTAGGGACGGAATATGAGTGTAAGTGAGAGAGTATTATGATAAAAGTCAATGGATTAACGAAAGAGTATCAGATGGGCGAATCGTCAGTTTTTGCCCTCAGAGGGGTCGACTTTACCATTAAACAAAATGAGTTTGTGGCGATCATGGGGCCATCGGGTTCGGGTAAATCCACCTTGATGAACATCATCGGCTGTTTGGACAAGCCTAGCTCGGGGAGCTATCAACTCAATGAACAAGAGGTTGCCAGCCTGGATGATGATGCGCTATCCGCGGTGCGAAATAAGGACATAGGTTTCGTGTTTCAGAGTTTTCACTTGTTGCCTAGAATGAGTGCGCTGCAAAACGTGCTGTTACCTTTACGGTTTGCAACGCCCCCCAATAACGATACCAGCTATGCCAATGAGCTCTTGATGCGAGTGGGCTTAGGTTCACGTCAAGATCATAGACCCAATCAGCTATCTGGTGGTCAAAGGCAAAGAGTCGCCATCGCGCGGGCTCTGGTGAACAAACCAGCTATTTTATTGGCCGATGAACCTACGGGAGCACTGGACAGTAAGACCTCGGTGGAGATCATGGAGCTATTCACCGAGTTGCATAAGGCGGGTCAAACCATCATCTTAGTAACCCACGAAGAGGAAGTGGCAGCCTATGCCCAGCGGGTGATCCGCATGCGGGATGGTCATATCGTAGAAATAGAGGAGCGTGGTGTCTATGCGGCCTAATTCTCATCTATCTTCATTGCTATCAAAATTTGTTTTGATAGCTGCATTTTTTTTGCCGGTTAATTTGATTGCGGCAGAGGAAGCCAGTCTCAGCACTGCAACTCCTGGTGTATCAGGCTCAGGCGTTGCCAACCTAGGCGAACAGACCTTGTTATTGACCGGGCAGATCTCCTCGGTGCAGTCTCAATCCTTTATGGTGCCGAAGGCCGGTGATGCCTGGCGTTATCAAATTCAGTGGATGTTGCCCGAGGGCTCAGTTGCCGAACCGGGTCAGACTGTGGTGATCTTCGACAAGAGCCAAATTGCCAATCAGATCGAGCAACTTGAGGCGAGTCTGCTGCGGGTCACAGCCGAAGAGCAGAGCCTGAGTATCGATCTTACCGCCAGTGTGTTGCAGGCCAAATTTGATGTTAAACAGAAAAAATCTGAACTCGAGAAGAATCAGCTCGATGCCGATGTGCCAGCGGATTATATCGCTGCTAAAAAATACGCTGAACATCAATTTAACTTGATGCTGGCAGGCAGCGAGTTATCTAAAGTCGAGCAGGCGTTAAAAGAAGTATTGGATAAACAAGCCGCCAGTAAGGCGCAATTAGCCATAGACCGACGCCGTGCACAATTAGAGCTAGCGCAAGCATTAAACGGATTAGAGCAACTCGAACTAAAGGCCAAGATAAAAGGCCCTGTGCTCTATGGTAGCGATCCCTGGAGTAATAAGAAATTTGCCGTCGGTGATACCGTACAGATTGGCCGGCAGATAGCAAGAGTGCCAGCGATGGAAGAGCTAGAGGTTGTCGCTTGGGTTAATGAGGTCGATGTCGATAAATTAGCCGTGGGGACTCAAGTGACACTTAGACTGGATTCCCAGTCGGCGAAGCCATTTACTGGCAGTATTAAAGATATCGGTCGCCAGGCGCAAAAACAGCCAGCCTGGGGTCAGAGTAATTGGTTCAAGGTTGAGGTGAGTTTTGAGGCCGATGAAGACATTAAGATCGTTCCCGGCATGAGTGTTTTAGTCAGTACCGGAGCCGTATCATGAGCAAGACATTTCACATCTCAGACCTATCGCGTCTCTTGCGGCCTTCGAGCTTAGTTCTTTCGCTATCCTTGCTAACGGCCTGTACCGGGGCGCCGGTGACTTCCGTGGAGCTAGGGGTGTTAAGACAGAGTATCGAGGCTACCGGAGAGCTGGTATCCGCCGATACCGTATCTATGAAGCCGCCTTCGATCCGTAGGGTGTGGCAATACCAGGTTAAGCAGCTCGCACCGGAAGGCTCTCTGGTTCAAGAAGGGGACATGGTTGCTCAACTCGATACCTCCGAACTGACTCAACGGCTATCGGTCAAAACGGCCAAGTTGGAAGCGACTTTGCAGGATATCGAAACGTCGAAACTGCGAAATGCAAAAAAGTTGGAGCAGCTGAGGCTAGATCTCGCCGAGGCTAAGATGAGTTTCGACAAAGCGGAGCGTAAATTTAAGCTGTCTGATGAAACTGTCGCGGTTATCGATAAAATTAAGTATGAGAAAGATGCTGTCATCGCCAAGGACAAGGTTCAACTCACCAAGCAAAAAATAGAGCTTGAAAATCAAAGTGCCAAACAAAGAGAAGCCATGTTAGAGGGGGATCGACAAAAGTTTTCCTCCGAAGTCGCAGCGCTTAAAAAGGGAATTGAATCCCTGACGTTAATCGCTCCCCGTGAAGGCATGGTGGTATACGGTAATGATTCTCAAGGCAATAAGATTAAGGAAGGCCAGTCTGTTTTTATGGGGGATGCGGTACTCAGTATTCCGGATCTGAATCATATGCAGGTGAACATGACCATACCTGAGGTCGAAGCGAGTCGGGTCAAGTTAGGTCAGCAACTCAAAATAAGACTGGATGCTAATCCTGATAAAGTCTTTTACGGGAAAATTATTGAACTCGGGGCTGTGTTTCGTCATAAAAATCAGGATGTGCCCCTAGTAGTGTTCGATGCGGTGGCCAGCATAGATGAAGCGGATACCGACTTGATGAGACCCGGTATGACAGCAAAGATTGCCATCGATATCGCCAATGAGAAGCAGGAACTCCTGTTGTCACTGGATGCCGTTCATTACGAGTCCGGTCAAGCTTATGTACTATTACCTGACTTATTTGGCGAGTCTAAGCAAGCAGTTACCATAGGCACCATAGGCAAAGAGCTGGTATCAATAAAGACCGGACTTGATGTGGGTCAGGAGGTATTACTGCCATGATGTTTAGTTTAAGAAATAGCTTACTGGTTTTTAGCTTGGTATGGATTGCGGGCTGTAGTCAACAAGCCAGCGACGGTGTACTCACCATGGATGTGAGCCGAGCCGACTTTAAGGTCGACATTCCGGCCACCGGAGAACTAGAAGCCAGCCAGTCGACCTCTGTGATCGTGCCGACGGGATTACGTGGCCCACAGTCATTAGCCTGGATCTTGGATAACTTCAGCCGAGTCAAAGCGGGGGATGTCGTCGCCAGAATGGATCCCACCCGCGAAAATTATCGCCTCAAGATGGAGCAGTTCGATTTTGACAAGTTGACGTTCGATAGTCAGATGCAGACAGAGAAGGACAAGACGATCAGTCAGACACTCTCAACCGGTACCAGAGTGACTAGCGAAGAAAAAGAATTAGCCGAACGTTTCTTCAGTGAAGATGAGCGCGTTTATACCAAGATAGAGATTATCGATCAGATGCGTAATCAAGACTATCTTGTCGCTAAGATGCATTATTTCGATTGGGGGCTAGATCAACATGGTGATCAGGCCGCTGCCGAGCAGGAGTTGATAAAGCTCAGGCAGAAAGGTCACTCGGCCAAGATAAACCGTTATGAGAGTAACCTCAATCAGATGGAAATCATCGCCCCTCATGATGGCTTATTTGTCTATCAGGCTGGATGGGATGGCTCGTTTCCCGTGGTTGGTGACATGATGTGGTCAGGTTTTTCCATCGGCCTCTTGCCCGATACCTCTGTGATGCAGGCGAAACTGTTTGTGCAGGAATCTGAGGCGGCGGGTCTCGCCATAGGAAAGACGGCGACCGTTTATCTGGATGCTTATCCGGATAAGCCATTTACCGGTAAGGTGACCCAAGTCGATGCTTTGGCTAAACCTAAAGAGAAGGACAGTCCGGTAAACTATTTCCAATTTACCATCAGTCTGGATAAAACCTTAGTGGCGATCATGCAGCCGGGCAGGCAAGTAAAGGCCCAGGTGCATCTGCTTAATCTGCAAGATGTGCTGACTGTACCTAATCAAGCTCTGTTTCAGAAAGACGGCCAATATTGGGTTTACCTTAAGACCAGTGCAGGTTTCATTAAACAGCTAGTGACGCCTGGGCGTCGTAGCCTGAATCGAACCGTGATCACCGATGGGCTGAACCAAGGCGATGTGATCGCACTTACCACGCCTCCAAAAAGGAGCCGAGTATGAGCTTAGTCAATGAGAGTAAGATTTATATCGAAGGGATTAAGCAAGCCTTCGATGAGATGCGCCACCACAAGTTGCGCACGGCTCTGACCCTGCTGGGGATGATATTTGGTGTCGGCGCCGTGATAGCCATGTTGAGTGTGGGAGAGGGAGCGGAGCGAGAAGCGCTGAAGATGATCGAGTCCATGGGGGTCCGAAACCTGGTGGTCAATGCCAGAACATCGGATGGCGAAGCGCTTAAATCGATTCGAGAGCACAGCATAGGTTTGAGCCTCAGAGATGTTGAGAGTGCCAAAGATACCTTACCCTTCGTGGAAAACTGGAGCGCCGAGAAGCAGGTCAAAACTTTCAGCTTATTTAGCCTCGAAGGCCGTAGTGATGCCCAAGTTAAAGGGGTGACGCCCAGTTATTTTGACTTGAGCGCCCTGAAAATGAGCGAGGGAGCCGCCTTCGATTCCAAAGATGAGGCCCATTATCGACAAGTTGCCGTATTGGGCCCGGAAGCTGCCAGAAGCCTGTTTCCACAGGGAAAGGCTATCGGCAGTGTGATCAAGATAAATCATCAGTGGTTCACTGTGGTCGGTGTGTTGACCGATGCCCAGAATGGTAAGTCAAAGATTCAGGGCGTCAAACTGGGTGGAGAGCGCAATGAGGTATTTATTCCTCTGGCCACGGCTCTAAAAAAGATGAATTTTAAGAGTCTGGAAGATGAGCTCGATGCCTTTAAGGTGTCACTTGCTGAAGGGGTCGAGCCTTCATTAGCGGCCAAGAGCTTGAGGCATCTGATCAGTCGTCGCCATGGCGGCGAGAAAGATTATGACATAGTGGTACCGGCGGACTTGCTGGCCCAACATCAGAAGACGCAACAGATATTCAATATCGTCATGGCTTGTGTGGCGGGGATCTCTTTGCTGGTGGGCGGCATAGGTATCATGAATATCATGTTGGCCACCATCATGGAGCGTACCGGAGAGATAGGCTTGCTCAGGGCATTAGGGGCTAGGCGTAAGGATATCGCCCGCCAGTTTCTTATCGAGAGTATCGTCATCTCGGCAACGGGCGGCGTCATAGGCATAGGTGTGGGCTTGTTGTTGGCGTTCGTGATCTCTTCCGCCGCAGGTTGGCCGGTGGCCTGGTCTCCCTTCGCCATAGTGTTAGCGCTGGGAGTGTGTATGACTATCGGTGTGGGTTTTGGCCTTTACCCAGCCAAGAAGGCGGCTAAATTGGATCCGATTGTCGCCCTGCAAAGAGATTAGCCTCAGCTGTTATGAGGCGATAAATCATAAGTGATGAGTCAATATACGGCCTGATATCGATATTCGATGCAGGCCGTTCTTATGTCTTACTTAACCAAATGCTTACATAGTATCAATACCCGATACACATAGGTGAATACGCTTTAAGCAGGTTTTTTAGCAGTGATTGAAAAAGCTTCAACAAGAGCGGTTAAGCCGTGCTTTATAAGGAAAAGGCTAGGTTTTCATGTATGCTGACGCTCCATTTTTCTGTCTGCGCTGCCAAGCTGCAGACCAAGAGCACCAGCTCGCCGACATAGAAGTCAGATATGTTTTACAACCAAGATATAGCCCTGCGTTTCCCGAAAGGTAAGTTTGCCATGTGGAGCGTCTACAGCTTCACTGGCGCTTCCATCTTAGCCTCCATCGTATTCTCCTTATTGCTGTTTCTGTCCATCGATGACGATCCAGTTATGCAGTTATTGTTTGGCGGCCTGGCGGTGATTTTTGAACTGGGTAAATTTTTTGCCTGGTATGAGGTGGGTGAGCGACATGCGAGACGTAACTATCCGGGCATGTTATCTGCGTTGGTTTTCTACATGGTGCTGGCCGCCATCTCTATCGGTGGCTCAGTGGGCGGTATTAACAGTGCCACCAATAAGGCACAGGAACATGTGAATGTGCAGCAGAGCAAGGTGAACGCTTACAACATGCAGATCCAGTCTATCGATGAACAGATCCAGCTCAATAACGTTGCCGCCGAGAAATACATTCAGATGGAGCGTATAGCCACAGGGGTGACCCGCATTCAGAAAGAGAATAATAAGCTGAGACAGGAGCAACAAGCCCTGGCGATGGAGCGAGATAACTTGCCTGTAGTCAGTCAGGGTTCTGTCATAGGCTTGATCGACAGTTTAGCCAGCTTCTTGAACATTCAGGCTAGCACGGCTCAACTCGGCCTGGTGGTCTTTCTCTCGGTACTGTTAGATTTCTTCGCCGCCTTCTTCGTCGGCCTCATCGGCGAGGAGAATCGTTTTCGCCATCAGTTCCACAACATGAAGCCACTGACCATAGAGGGATTTAGCCCGGCAGAGAGTAAATCACCCGAGTTACTGTCACATTTTGACGATGCTGACATTGTGAATGAAGCCGAGAAAACGCCCTATGAACAGGTGCTGCAGGCATTAAGTCTGAATCGGGTGAATTGCAGTAAACGGGCGGTGAGCAAGTACTTAAATTTCTCCAATGACGAGGTGGATGAGATTTTCAAGAGGCTGTTTGATGAGGGCATAGTCAGCAAGAAAGCCAATAACCATTTTCAGTGGCATGGAGTTGCCAAGGCTGAGATTGAGGCTGAACTCGCCTAGCAATGACATGTTCAATGAAAAACGGCAGGGCGCTAATGCGCACTGCCGTTTTTTTATCTATTGTTAAACTACTCGTTTATGGTGTCAGCTAGGCTGAGGCCTTTTACTCGTTGAGCTTCTTCATTTACACAGGCTCTTTACTCCGCTGAGGCTCTCTCGCCAACAGGGGCCTGGCCGCGCCGGCGAAGAAGATAAACAGCAAGACGAATAAGGGCAGCAGATACCAGTAGTCATCCTCTTCTTGCTCACTAGGTTTTTGCACCTGCTCCAGTTTCTGCCCGCTGACTTCTTGTTTAGCCTTGGACGGATTAGTCTGTGCTGGCGGCACCGCCATGGCTGGTGCCAGTGGCGCTAGGCCAAAGCCTGCGCCTTGTGTCTCGACAAATTCGGTAAACTTATCGTTGTCGGTGACGACATCGAAGCGATTAGCGAGACTGATATAGGTTTCCAGCATCTTCTTCAGCGTCGCCTCATCGGCCTTCCAGTAGTCCTTGCGATTGGCTTCCAGCATGCGCTCCAACATTTGCGCCAGAGCGTGGGCATTATTTTCCTCGAAGAAGGCCTGCATATCCAGCTGGTACTTGTCTTCGACGTAGACCTCGAATATCGACTGCCAATGATCGTCCCGCACCAGCTCAGGGGTCATCACCTCCCAACCCCAGAGGCTGTTGATACGATCCAGTATGGTGGTAGCGCCAGCATAACCTGACTCCTGCATGGCTTGGATCCAGCGAGGATGCAGGTAACGGCCGCGCATCTCGTTGTTGAGGAAGCTGGCCATGGTCTGGGTCTTGATTCTATCCTTACGGCGTAAGTTACTCACGTACATTTCAGGTGTTTTGCCGTCGAGTTTACGGATAGCCTGACCCATGCCGCCGAAATACTGGAAAGGGTCGTCATTGGTCAACAGGGCATAGAGGTTGGTCGAGCGGGAGAATATTACCGCGTCGGTACCGGATAACACCTTGCCATAGAGATCCACGTCCTCTATTTTTTCGCTCCAGCGGCTCTCATCCTTGCCGTAGGCATAGCCCATACGTTTAAGGTAACGCTCGCTCATGGCATCATCGGTTTCCCAGCTGCCTGAATCCAAGGTCTGATCCGCTAGTCCCGTGCCGTAGTTGCCCGAATCGTTAGAGAAGATTCGGATACTGGAGAGATAATCCGCTTCCTCGGGCGTCTTGCCCTGATCCTCAAGCTGTTGTTTCAGTGCTTGTGAGTGACGATAGGCGAAGTTATTGTCCTCCTTCATCTTGGCTATGGTGTCGATGGCGTCGGCCATCCATAACATGACATTGGGAAAAGCGTCACGATAGAGGCCTGTCGCCGATACCACCACATCGATCCGCGGGCGCTTGAGCTCACTCATGGGAATGACCTCTATACCTATGACATCATCTTGCTCATCCCATTTGGGCCTGATGCCGAGGGCATGGAGGATCTGCGCCTCTAATGCGCCATGATGACGCATGGTTTCAAGGGACCAGAGAGAGAAGGCCAGTTTCTGCGGGTATTTACCATGCTTTTCTCGGTAATCAGCCACTGTCTGCTCTAATAAGAACACGCCAGCCTCATAGGCTTCTTTCGATGGTAATTTAGCCGGATTGAAACCGATAAGATTGCGTCCGGTAGGCACAGATTCCGGGCTACGTATAGGATCGCCGCCATATGACACGGGAATATACTTGGCCGACATAGCGGCCAGCAGGTTTTCTGTTTCGGCAATCTTGGCAAAATTATCCCAATATTGTTGCGCCGTGGTGAGCCAGACGTTCAACTCATCGCTTAAGCCTTCGAGTTGTTGTCCCTGAATGTATGCCTGTAGCAGTTGAAAACCAGCTAAGGCTTCTAGATGAGTCACGTTTAGCCTGTCTTTTTGCTCATCAGCGGGCAGCGTCAGGCCGTGGTCTTTTTCGTAGGCTTTGGCCGCCTTGGTGAAATCATCGCCCAACATCTGCAGCATGGTGCTATACAAGTGCTGCTCTTTTGGTAGTAAGCCGAAGGTATGAACCCCAAGCGGCTGAGCCTGCTCGGCCATCTCGGTGAGCTGATCTTGGAGTCGGGTCAGGTTCTGGTCGAAGTCACGGTCAAATTCTTCCCTGTCCATGGCCATATCCTTTAACAGATTGAGCGCTTCGACTTTCTTGGTGATTCTGGCCTTGGTATTCTCTCTCGTTTGTCCTTCATCTAACAGACGATAATTCGATAGCAGATCGTTGAGTTTAGCGATATCGGCATACAGGCCAGCCTTGGCAAAACCAGGTGTCAGGTGGCTGATGGTGGTTGCCCGACCACGGCGTTTTGCCTGCATGGCCTCACCGACATTATCTATGATGTAAGGGTAAAATACTGGCACATTACCCACGGCCAGGTTGGGGGAGTCATCCACTGACAGGCCACGTTCCTTACCCAATAGCCACTCCTGTGAGCCATGAGTCCCTAAGTGGATGATGGCATCGGCATTGAATATCTGCTTGGCGTAGAGATAGATAGCCAGATATCCGTGGTTTATCGGCGTCTTCATGTCGTGATACAGGGAAGAGTGTTCACTTATGTCGTTGCTGCGCCCACCCTGTGGCAGTACGATTAGATTACCTAGGTTCATTCGCGGAATGATGAAGGCCAGTTCACCATTTTTAGTGGTAAGCATGGGGCTGTCTTTGGCCAGTCCCCAGCGGTCGTTGATGCCTTTTTGTACCGATTCAGATAAGTCTGCGAACCAAGCTTCATAATCGGCAAGGGGCAATAGGTCGGCCAGGTCTTCATCCAGTAAACCACTGGCGTCTTCGTTGCGATAGTAGGGACGCAGTAGCTTGCCTGCCGCCTCGATGATCTCCTTGGCAGGTTTTGGGTTGACGTTATAACCGTCTTGTCTCATCGCCTCGGCTATTACCTCGAGTGATGCGGGAACGTCAAGAAATGCGGCACCTATGTTCTTCTCTCCGGGAGGATAGTTCCAGATAAACGCGGCCACTCGCTTGTCTTTATTGGCCGTGATGGCGAGTTTGGCATGCTTGACGGCGCGCTGGATAAGCGCGTCCATCTGCGCCGGCATCACTTGTTTATTGCCCTTGTTATTGGCGGTTATGATGACAGGATCGATACTGCCGGTGTCTTCGGGCATAACCAGAAAAAATGGGGTTAAACCCGGTGATATACCCGATTGAGCCTGTGAAAACTGCTCGCTGTCACCGTCAACATAGTTGAGTGCATGTATCACCGGGATGCCTAACTTCTCAAATTCATCGCGGCGTTTCTTAACATAATGCAGTGAGCGATAGTTGATCATCAAGTTAGCGCGTACTTTCCCATTGTTATCTGTCAACAAGTCCGTGTATTTTAGCTTGGTCTCCTTATCGTCGTAGAAGAAGGCGAAGGCCCGTTGGCCCTCAGCTTCTATGCCGTTGATCATGGCATCGATGACCTCTTGCTGTTCATAATCGATAGCAGAGCGGTGAATGCCTATGGCGATAACGGCTTGTTGCTCTGTGGGGGCAAGCCAGGTGAAGAATGCCTGCTCCTCATCGGTTAACAAGTCAGGATATTGGGGATGATACAGGCCCGTCACAGGGGTGATGGCAGGTTTATCAGCCTTTATCTTGCTGATATTTAACACATCGCTGGCGATATAAATCATCAGGTTTTTGTAGTTTCTGCCACCGGCATGACGAAAGTAATCTGCTAGTCGCTGACTCTGTTCATCGGCAAGGTTCTGATTGAATGTCTCACCCTCGAGATCGCCCAGAGAGACAATTTTCAACTTGGGAAATTGTTTGGGTATGGCTTCGAACTTCTCGAACATATACTCAGACAACGCTGGATTGATGCCATCTAGCATCACCAGATCGGCGCTGCGCCATTGCTCGGCTATCTCTTCATCTGACTTGCCCTTGGTGACGAGTTGAATGAGTTCGAATGGCTGTTCTTTTGCCAGTTTGGTTAACAGTGCCTTCTTGGGCGCCGAATTATAATTCGACATCACCATGAGCACTCGTTTGGCACCGGTTTGGGTGTCTGCTGATGTGTCTGCCTGGGCAAGGCCGGGAAAACACATGAATATCAGGATTAATACGCGTAGAAACATGAAGTTATCGCTCGCTTTATAGCTTGTTATTTGTGACAGTTTGCTTATCTGAGGTGGAACTGGTGCCGTCTTCGGGGACATAGATCATCGAGCCGTCGGCCATCTTATAGGCGATGCCGGCACGGGCACCTTGACCGCTGCCAATATTGCCCGATGATTTGTACTGTTTGATCTCCTTACCTTCCTTGACGATGATCTCCATGTTGGGTTTGCCGGCGTTCTTCACCACAGTGACATTTTCTGCGGAAAATGTGTTCAACGGGTTCTGTGCGATGGCAATCAGCAAGGCGGCGATCAGCACCAGAAAAACATCGATCAGGTTGACGCTGGACAGGATAGGGTTGAGCTCTTCGTCTTCATCTAAGAAACGCACTTTCACGCTCCCCTTAGCTTGCGGATATTAATCAGCTCGGCGGCGAACCAACGTTTCTTTACCGATGCAGGCCAGAAGGTGAGGGTGGCGATGACCAGACCCCAGATCACCGAGGCGAAGGCGATGATAAGACTTTCGCTGATCCCTTGAATATTACCATCGGCAAGGGCCTTGAGTGCCGGTCCCATGGGAATCATGGTGGCGATGAGTCCCAGCATGGGTGCGACTCGAGTGACGACACGTAAATTTTCAAGCTTCTTAAGGGCGAAGATTTCTAGTTCATCTTCACAGGCATTTGGATTATTAACGAAATAGTTATGTATGGGATAACCCGAATACCATTTTCGCTCTTTAATCTGAATCGTCTGCCTATATCCCTGAGCATTCTTACGTCTGACATAGAACAAGCCTGCGAATCGTCCTATGGCATAGATGGCATAGATCAATAATAAGACGATACAAATAAGTACCGGTGTCATCAAATATTCAGACAGGTTAGCGAGTAGCCCTTCGAGTAAGGCGATGTTCATGATTTGTGGTTCCTGTAAAAAATCAGGAATAATATAGACATACAATATCAATGCAAACGCTTATCGATCTCATTCGCGTTAACGTGATCAACATCATATTAACGCATGTTTCTTTGTAATCTAAATGGTAATCATTATTATCTGGGTGTATGGTGCTGGCCTTTCGCAATTACAGCATGATGTTTATGAAATTATTACCCATTTCAATTGCCGTTATTACCAGCATATACAGTGGCTTAGCATATACAAAGGTCGAACCTACAACAAATAGTGAACACAAAAAAGACAAGATGGAGGTGATCAAGGTTGTAGGCACCCGTCTGGAGAAACCTCTAACCGAAATATCGGGTAGTGCCGTGGTGATCACAGCAGCAGATATTGAAAATTTGGTGGCCACCGAACTGTCTGATCTGTTTAGAAATGAACCCGGCGTCTCAGTGACGGGCTCTGCGGGCACACCTCAGAACATCACCATTCGAGGGATAACAGGTAATCGCATCCTGATGATAAAAGACGGTGTGCGCATGGCCGATGGTTATGGTGCCAGTGACATTAATGACAGTGTCGGACGATTTAACTTCGATCTCGATGATGTTAAATCTATCGAGGTGGCCAAGGGACCCGCATCCTCATTCTTCGGCTCGGGAGCCTTAGGGGGGGTGGTGAAAGTCGAGACTAAGGAAGCGGCCGATTACCTCTACCATAAAGATTATTATCTGGCATTAAAAGCCTTATACAGCGGCGTTAACGAGCAGAAAAAGTTATCTGTCACCGCAGCTACTAAAGCATTCGATATTCCAGTTATGTTACGTGCGAGTCAATGGCAGGGCCATGAGCAACAGAACTATGCCGGTACGCGATCCCCTGCCGATATCGATGGCACCAGTATCTCCTTCAATACTAATCTTGTCAGCAATCAGCACTGGCTATTGAGCGTCAATAGTGACTGGCAAAGTCAGACAAAATCGACACACGGGGCGCCGGGCTCCGTGCCTCAGCCTGATGGTGCTTGGGATGTGGAAAAGCGCAACAGAGATGAAGAGCAAAGCTCAATGGTGCAACAGATCAAGATGCAATACTCACCAGAGTCCTTCATCTTATTCGATAACCTATCGGGCCAAATTTTCTATGGTGAGACTGAAAACGAAAATAAAGTTAACGATCTACTCACACGTACATTTCTTAACGTACAAGAGCGATACCGTAGATACGAGAGTAATGAAACGTTTAAAGAAAGCACCTATGGCTTCAGCGTCGATATGGACCTCTGGACTGAGTTAAATGGCATGGAACATAATTTCCTCTATGGCATAGAAGGGCAGAGCCTCAATCATTCTCGCACCAAGGAGCGTAATAAGATTGAGAACGGTAAACAAACCTACTGGTCAAATCAGCCTTTTGCCGATGCCAGCACAGATTCATTCAGTGTGTATATCTCAGATGATATTAGCCTGAGTGATAACTGGGGACTGCTACTCAGCAGCCGCTATGACAGAAATAGCCTGACACCAGAACAAACTGAAATATCAAACATTAAACTGGAAGACAATGCTTCAGATAATGTCTCTTCCAGTATCTCGCTAAGCTATGATCCTGGTGAAGATATAAGTGGCTATCTTGCCTATTCACAGGGTTACCGCGCCGCTCCTTACGACAAGGTCTATGGCAGCATTCCTCACCTGTTTGCCTTCCCGCCGTTTGAGATCATCCCCAATTCTGATTTGCATGAAGAAACCAGCGAGAGTATCGAGCTGGGCATGCGCTGGCAGTGGCAAGATCTGGATATAGCGGCGAGTTATTACTATAGCCAATTCGATGGTTTCATCGATTGGATCGAGGTTGGACTCCGCATGAGTGATGGCGTATTCGAACGTCAATTTGTCAACATCGACAGTGCCAGTTCTTGGGGCGGCGAATTCAACCTAGATTATAACTTGACTGAAAATCTGGACGTCCAGTTTCAAATGGGCTGGGTTGATGGCAAAAACAATGACACCGATGAGAAGTTACGCACCTTGACTCCACTGGAGGGCTCAGTTTCCCTCAACTATCAATACGACAATTTACGTCTTTCGGGTCTGGTCAATGGAGCGACCGAGATGACCAATGTCACCACCTGTGTCGATTCTCGTACCGGCCCGCAGGATTGCCCGGCACCTGCTGGCTGGGTGATTGTCGATCTTGCGGCTCAATATGAAGTCTACGCTCACTTCAAAGTTAATCTGTCGATTAAAAATCTACTCGATAAAGAGTATGTGCGCTATCAGGATGTCGCTGGCACGTCAGGCTACCAGCCCACTCAGCCAGGCCGCACTTTTAGCGCCTCGGTCTCTTATAAATTTTAGGTGAAGTATGAAACATCATTTTAAATTAGCGGCTGTAGCCCTGCTCGTTAGCGGTGTCTGCGGTGCCAGTGAGTTACATTTTCTGGATCCCTTGAGTCCCACACAGATAGAAAATGCCGAGCAGGCCAATGATTATTTGGGCGATGAGTTTTCAAGGGAGCATCTTCTTGCCTATGAGCGCCGCGGTGTATTTGGTCATTACTACAGTTTCTATCCTCTGATAGATGGGCTACCGGTATTTTCCGTGGTGGATGCTTTAGCGGTGAACCGGGCTGGCATGCCGTTTCGCTACTATCAGGCGTCTGTTACTTCCTTGCTATCACTCACTTGGCCTGAGTCTGAAGTTGAACCCGAGTCTAGTGTCATTGCCCAGGCTATCGGCATCCAAGCGGATAATTTCGACATCCAAGGCTTGGCCAAAGGTTGGTGGTTGACCGAGGCGTCGGGCATTGAGCCCGTGTGGCAGGTGAAGGTCAAACAGTATAAACCTGAGGCGACATTCTCTTTCTATGTCGACTTAGATCATAAACAATTTTTGGGCAAGGAGCGCACGGTTGAAGCTTATCTGCCTGACTTTACTCCCGGTGATTTGCTCACTGGCAAGAGTCTCAAGGCGCTGGTATTCAGTCCCGACCCTAAGACTAAGCTGATGGATGAGAGTCTGGAGCAACAAGCTTTGACCGAGACCTTGCCAGACGCCGCCTATAGCCGAGTCGAACTGCAAGATCTTCAGGCTGTCGAGGCTGGCTTCATGCTGAGCGGTCCCTATGTCAAGGTGGTGGACCTGGCCGAACCTGTTAATCCATCTCCCTTGCTGACAGGCGACATTGAGTGGCGCCGTCATGATGATGAGTTTGTCCAGGTCATGGCTTATTATCATCTGGATAAGGCTCAACGTCATCTGCAGAGCCTTGGTTATGAAGGCACTAGCCAGATATTTTATTCGCCCATCGAGGTGGATGCTCGTGGTGGCACTAACGATCAGTCGGCATTTTCCTTCCTCGAGAATAGGATCTTGCTCGGTGTCGGCGGGGTACCCGACGGTGAAGATGCCGATGTGATCTGGCATGAGTTCGGCCATGGTTTGTTGCATTTCATCAATAATAGCGATAAGGGCGGTGACAGTGGCGCCATAGGCGAAGGCTTCTCCGATTTCTACGCCGGAGTGCACAGCTTCCGGGATCCTCAAGGCCAAATTTTTGAGCCTAATGTCATGTTTAACTGGGATGCTCGGTTCGGTAATCGTAAACCCAGAACTTTAGATGATCAATCGGCTAAATATAATCCTAATTATAACTATCCGGCTCACCAGTGGGTCAAAGATACCTTAGGCGATCAGCTCTGGTCGACCCCTCTGTTTCAGGGGATGCGCCGGGCGTTCGAAAGCCATGGCGATGAGGCTATCGATGATTTTGAACGCATCGTTATCGAAGCCATGTATGGCATGGGCGCCGGGGTTCGTATGGATCAGCTCGCTCTATCGACACTTGACATGGCTGCGCGTATGCATCCTGCGAAAGATTATGCCGCCATCTTGCAACAGCAATTTGATAAGCATGGTTTGATCTTAGATCCCATCGAGTTAGTTATCTCCAGTGTGGTGAAGCAGCAGACAGGCTCAGTACCGCTAAATCTTTCCCTACAAAATCTTGCGGTGGCAAAACTTGAAGATATTAGCTTCAGTTTCTCTGACTTACCCGAGGGTGTAGAGGTGAGTGGTGATATGACGCCAATGACTGAATTACTCGCTGGTGATACCAGGGCGATAGATGGACAGTTTACCTTAGCGCTTGGCAACAACTTAACTTGCGGTCAGAAGATCACATTGCCCGTCGATGTGCATTATACCAGTGATATCGCTGCGATAAATCACTCCCGCCTCGCACTTGGTGTGACCATCGGCGAGGGAGCTCATCAAACGGCCACAGGCACAGGCGGAGACTTGCTCGATGCCACAGCCAATGATGTCGGTTTGACCAAGGAGATGGGGGTAAACAACTTCTATCTTGACTTTAGTCAGCCAGATTTAAAGGTTAATCAAGACCTTACACTGTCTCTTCACATCGAGCATGCCCAACTTGACCAGCTCAGCATCAAGCTTATCAGCCCTTCGGGTCTGCAGGTCGATATCTGGGACCGGGGTTATTACCCGCATACGAATTTCGATTACACCTTGCCAAATAGTGTGGCCGATATCGACTGGTCCGCAGTCATAGGTGAAAGCCTGACGGGCGAGTGGCAGCTGCAGATCATAGATCACGACGCAGGTAACAAGGGCAAGCTGCTTTCGTGGGGCTTGAGCCAGGTGAGCGAATACACCTGCAGTCAGCCAGATGTTAATCCACAACCAGATAAGAAACCCGATGAAAAAACTAAAGATTCAGGTGGCAGCCTAGGCTGGACACTTTGGATGCTTTGTTTCGCTTTTATTACACGACAATATGGAAAAATGGAGAAGTAGGACCATGAAAATAAATCTAA
Organism: Shewanella sp. YLB-07; assembly: GCF_009377275.1. NCBI lineage: Bacteria > Pseudomonadati > Pseudomonadota > Gammaproteobacteria > Alteromonadales > Shewanellaceae > Shewanella > Shewanella sp. YLB-07. The sequence continues at coordinate 982,444 of NZ_VOQB01000001.1, forward strand.
GCCCGCTCTATCTCGCACTAGTTTGTGCCGGATTAACCGCCTGTGGCTCGAGCGATGACTCGACCACTACACCTACTATCGAACCAGCTAAGGTTTATAGCGTAAGCTTTGCTGCCGATGCCAATATTGATGGTCAGATCTGCGCCGATGGTAATCAGAATTTCGTCTGTGATGTGGGTGAAACCCAAGCCGATATGACGGCCGGCGTAGCGACGCTGAGCAGCGAAGATGTTGCTGTACTCAATAATTACTACATAGTGCAGAGCCAAGATGCCGGCAGTGATAAGCCCATGATGCGCTACCTTGCATCAGCGGCCATCGCCGATAAGAGTGAGGTGACACTCAATCCGGTTTCCAGCATGGTGTCAGGTCTTATGCTTAACGGCATGACACAAGAGAAGGCATTAGCTTCGATAGCTTCAAGCCTAAACAAGCAGTTTACGCTTGAGTTGCCCACTGATGCGCGCTTGTTACAGCATCATGATGCTTTGACCGATTTTAACCCTAAATTTGACATCATGTGGCAAGCGATAGGCGCTAAGGCGGCTCAATCGCCGGCTTTACTGGCCGCAATGAGCCAGCATTTGGCCTCTTGGGCTGGCATGACTGACGAGGACATGCTCGTTTTTGCTGAAGATATTATCGGTTACGCCAGTCAGCTAAATTCGGTTTATCCCATGACAGACACAGGGATCACCTTGTTTGCCGATGGCACTTCATTCGCTTCAGATAGCCGAGATGAGCAGTTTGCCGGACAGGATGCCGACTATGGCCTGGATAAAACCAACAATGATAACAGTGACGGCGCTGCCGGTTTCAGTTATCAGAAACTCGATGCTAAGGGCGAGGCGTTGGCCGCCGATGCTCAGCTGTGGAGTTGTGTTAAAGATCTAAATACAGGGCTTATTTGGGAGAATAAAACTGCCGATGGCACAGGTGTTCAAGATAAAGACCGTCTCTTGGTCTATATCAAGGATGAGCGGGTTATCACCCAAGGTGAGATTGATGAGGCGAGTTGTGATGATGCCAGCGGTATCTGCACCACATCTCAATACCAGACTCATCTAAATGAGCTGGAAGATAAACAAGGTTTGTGCGGCGTTAAAGATTGGCAACTACCCAGCTTCGATCAGCTATACAGCCTGGTCAACTTCGCGTCTACCGATTCAGGTAGCGATGATGTGCAGATGGCAGTCGATATCAAGTTTTTCCCTAATACGGCGGATAATGATTACTGGAGCAGTACGCCTTCGGTAGAAAATTATGCCTCGATGGATCAGTCCGCCTATATGTGGACCTTAGGTTTTAACCGCTGGTATATGGGAGCTACAACATCTTACTCATACTGTGTTAGCCAAGATGATTGTGATTATCCATCAGCCTTGCCAGTCCGTCTTGTCGGTGTTAAATAAGAGAATTAGGGAACTATAATGAAAAAATTACTATTAGCGGCGGCGATAACCCTGAGCTTTTCAGCGACGGCAGTAGAGCAAGCCTGTGAAATGAGTTTCGACGCGACCACACCGACCGCAAGATTTATCGATAACAATGACGGTACGGTGACAGATCAAGCCACTAAACTGATTTGGATGCGTTGCTCAGTAGGCCAAACCTGGAACAATGAGACTAAATATTGTGACGGCATGCCTGTGACTGTCTTCTGGCAAGGAGCGCTGCAAGCGGCCGACAACGCCAGAACTAATGAGGCAAATAAGCTATATCACTTCGCTGGCCAGGATAACTGGCGTGTGCCTAACATCAAAGAGCTGGTTTCTATACGTGAGCAGCGCTGCGTGCATCCTGCGATGAACAGTGTGATCTTCCCTAATGTTGATGCGATTGCTCAGGCTGAGGGCGGTTATTCCTACCTTTGGTCATCCACTCCGGTCATTGCCGATGAAGGGATCATGAATTTGGATGTGACCGCCGGCGCAGTGGTGGCCAGTGCCTCTGTCGTGGATTATGCCCGCGGTGTGCTCTTGGTTACCGACTCGGAGTAAGGAGTTAACCAGGGAGCTAGATTAATGAAAATGATAATTGAGTTGTCAGTAAGATATCCAATAATTATTTTTATGGCATGATGTGAGTGAGTCTCATACTTTTATCCTAAACAAGAGAAGGCTCCCCTTGACAGCTTAAGGTCAAGGGGAGCCTTACTTGGTCTGTATTTAAAGCTTTTCGAGGTGTAATTTTAACTATTTACGTATGATGTCATACAGTGCCGGATAAAACTTCATCCCTTCGATACGCTTCTGTGTTAACTCTTTTCTCATTTTCGATGTTGCTGCCTTGAAGGTTTCGATGTTTTCCCATTCGGCAATATTGATTAAATGAAACCTTGCATTGGGCTGTATAGATTGGTGTAGCTCGGTGGAGACATAGCCGGGTTGTTGTTGCAGAAAGTCTCTTGCAGCTTCCCAGTACACGATTGCTTCGGCTTCTTGTCCCTTTGGTACTTCAAAAGGGTTGATGAGTATGACATTTTGCGCCATGGCTGTGGTGGGGAGTATGAGCATCAGGATACTGATTAGTAAGTGTTTCATGATATTTCCTTATTTTATTGATTGGACTAGATTAATTGAGCTGTGTGGGTAGGTTTGGGTGTTTACCACCAAGAACGATATTTTCTATGGCAGTTACTACATGTAGAGTTTGCTTTTTTTAATGCAAGCTTTGCTGCATGAGTATCTTTTTGTAAAACCGCATTGTTGAGTGCGCGAAAGTGGCTATCCATTAGTGCTAATTCATTTTTAAATTTAGCGGGGGTGTTCCAAATTTTTTGCTTTGCCCTGCTGTTTTCATGGCTCCCTTGTGGAAATAAGTTGCTTAATGAGGAGGATGCTGCAAGCAGGGTGTCGGTATTAGCTTGCAGTACCGGCCAGGGAATATCGTCACTCTTAAGATCTATTTTTATTTGCTCATTGAGATCCTCTATTTGAGTAAATGATGTTTTACGCTCTTCTATTTCATGCTCAAATTTTCCCACTTCAGCAATAGCATTTGGCGAAAGCGTTGCACAGATAATGATGATGCTAAGACTGTATTTCATGTTAATGGCTCCTCTATATGTTGAAACTGCTGTATTGAATCCAGACAAGTATTTTCATGCCTGGGGTATGGACAACAATTTACACGACAATCATTGCGTGCGCAACTGTTGCCGTGTAAATTATTGTCATTGATTTGTATTAAGGAATGTGAAATGAAAGTTTGGGATCTACCTACACGTCTATATCACTGGCTTCAAGTTGCCCTGATTATTGGATTGTTTGTAACAGGTTATCAAGGTGTTGGAGTTCATGTTTCCTTAGGGTTAGGTTTAGTTACTCTACTAATTTGGCGAGTTTCCTGGGGAGTGATAGGCAGTGACACCAGTCGGTTTTCTTATTTTGTCCAGTCTCCCAAGACCGTATTAAGATATTTTAGCGAGCAGAATCAAGAAAAACCTGGCCATAATCCGGCCGGTGGATGGATGGTAATACTCATGCTGGCTATTTTATTATTCCAGTGCTTAACCGGTTTAGTGATTGCGGGTTTGGTAGAAAAAATACCGTTTTCTGATATTTGGCTGACCGATAGAGTCGTCGAGAGTCTAATCGGATTTCATACATCCTTAGCGGTATTGTTACTTGTGGTAATAGGCCTACATTTGATGGCTATTCTCGTTTACAAATTACGCTCGAAGCCACTGCTTTGGGCTATGGTGATTGGCGTACAAATCCGAGCGGAGCAGGTCGTATTAAGCTTTGAATCAAATAAACGCGCATGTGTAGTGTTAATTGCTTCGGTATTAGTTACCATTGCAATAGTTGCACTGTCATAATATGTTCGTGAGAAAATAATGAGTATAAAGTTTGAGCGTAAAGCCAGCTTTGGATGGTTAACAAATGTTATTGCCAATAAGGCTGCAAGAAAGTTTGAAGAGCAGCTAAAAAAGCAGGGATTAACTCTGGCCCTTTGGCCAGTTTTAATGTGTTTGTTCGAGGAGGAGGGGATAACACAGAGTGAGATCGCCAGAAAATCTATGATAGAAAATTCAACCACTACCAGAACACTGGATAAACTGGTGAAATTGTCTCTGGTTGAACGCAGAAACGATCCAAATAGTCGTCGAAGTTTTCGGATTTATTTAACTGAGAAAGGCCGAGCGTTAGAGAGCCAGTTATTACCTATCCCTATCGCGGTGAATAAAGAGTTATTAGCGCCACTAAAGGCGAGTGAACAGAAAGAACTGATACGCCTATTACAGAAGTTGGTCAACTAGCCATCTCTGCACATATCGGGCTAAGATAAATATAAGGGTTATTGTTGAGTGAATGACTCATCAATAACCCTTTTTATTTTAATCGCTCATCAGGATTCAGATAAATCAGCCTCTATGATGTTGTCGGCGTAGCTTTGATAGGCGCCTTGAAAGTCCCTGGCCATGGCATCGGGGAAGAGATGAAAGTCTCCAGCTTTTAGGGAGGTCACTATTCCTTCGGCCACCACACTGGTGGGCTCGGCTATTTCTGTCATGCCACCTTGCGCCGCCATATCGGTATTGATAGGGCCGGGGTGGACACTCAATACTGTAATTCCTTTCGGTGCCAGATTCTCTTTTAAGCCTTGGGTAATCGAGTATGCAGCCGCTTTCGAGGCTGAATAGGTGGTGAGCGCGCCAAAGTTTTTAATGGAAGCTACCGAGTTGAGTTGCACCAAAGCACCTGGTCCATTCTTCTCGAGTACCGGGGTAAATGCCTGAGCTATGCGCAGCAGGCCGAAAGCGTTTATGTTGAGTTCTTCGGTTAATGATGCTTCTGCATGTTCATCTAGCGGTCCGGCAATTTTCAACACACCAGCGTTATTCACAACCACTTGTATATCTGTAGCCAGTTTCGCAGCAGCCACGATAGATTCAGGTTTAGACACATCGATCAGCAGAGGTGAAACCTTAACCCCATACTGTTTCACTAGCTCGTTAGTCGAATCGAGATCGCGCACCGCCAGATAGACTTTCTTCGCGCCGTGAGCCAGAAATGACTCAACGATAGATTTGCCTATGCCACGGTTCGCACCAGTAACCAGTGCCACTTTATTCGCTATATCAAAACTCATCTTTATCTTCCTTTTCATGGTTTTTAAATTGGGTTTCATTGTGTACCGATCGGTACGGTTGAAATTATACTTACCGATCGGTACAATATTGTCAAGAACCAAGGTGATTTTTATTTATATAAGTGAGCAGAGGCAGATATGGCTTCCGGTAGAAAACGTAACTTCGATATCGATGCTGCCTTAGAGCAGGCGACCTTAGTATTTTGGCAGAAAGGCTTCGTAGGGGCGTCCATGACAGATCTGACTCTAAGCATGGGGATTAACAAGCCTAGTCTGTACTCGGCGTTCGGCAATAAGGAGGAGCTGTTTGTTACTGCGACAGAGCATTATCTAGCTAAATATGCCACGCCCCATATTGAAAAGTTGCAACAGCAAGATCTCAGTATCAAGCAGCGTCTGTTAAATTACCTCTTGTCTGTGGTAGAGATGCATTGTGATATCTCCCTGCCAAAGGGTTGTTTTGTTTCTCTGTGCGCCGCGGAATCTGCCAGTCACGATATGCCCCAGAGTGCCATGGATGCCATATTAAAGATCCAAGGCTCTCATCAAGTTTTCCTGATCGAATTTTTCAATAAAGAAAAATCTCAAGGCAATCTGGATCTGGGCTTCGATGTTGAGGCCAACGTCAATTACATCATGACCTTTATTCATGGCTCAGCCGTACTAGCCCGCTCGGGAAAAACACTGGATGACCTCACTCAGGCCGTCCATGTCGCCGTGAAGGTGTGGTGATTTGACTGTGATACATGCAGGCATATAAGGCCAAGCTTGTTAGTTTATATTCAGGCTGCTTTAGCGACGAACAATTATTCAAGGAGAGAGTATGAAAATCATAGGAATGATAGGCGGCATGAGCTGGGAGTCTACGGCCAGTTATTATCAGGCATTAAACCAGGGCATAAAGCGTGAACTCGGTGGATTACATTCGGCAAAAATCGCCCTCTATAGCGTCGATTTTGCCGAGATTGAACGCCTGCAACATAAAGGCGAGTGGGATAAAACCGCCGAGATACTGGCCGAAGCTGCGCGCTCTGTTGAAGCCGCGGGGGCAGATTTTTTCATGATCTGTACCAACACCATGCACAAGGTGGCTGAAAAAGTGGAGCAAGCTGTTGAGATCCCCTTGCTGCATATCGCCGATGCTACTGCCCATAAGCTTATTGCGGATGGGCTCAAAACAGTTGGGCTATTGGGCACAAAATTTACCATGGAGCAGAACTTTTATAAGGGACGTCTGACCGATAAGTATGGTATTGAGGTATTAACGCCAGAGCCTCAAGATAGAGAGATTGTTCATCGGGTTATCTATGAGGAGCTATGCCTTGGCAAGGTGAATCCACAATCTCGCCTGTCCTACCTGAAGATCATCGAGAGTCTTTATGTTCAAGGAGCACAGGCGGTGATTTTAGGTTGTACCGAGATTGCGTTATTAGTTGGCCAAGAAGATACTCAAGTTCCCTTGTATGATACGACGGCTATACACTCAGAAGCTGCGGTTAAAAAAGCACTCTGTTCAGCATCAGCACCCAAGTGAATCATGCAGTCTTTCCGGCATGCTTGTTGGCCGAAATCTGACCGCCCCGTCCTAACGTACAGCTCGGAAGTTAAATGAACTGAATATTAATTAACGCTTGATCGATATGGGCATCTGCATCGCTTGCAGCTAATAAATACAGCTTCTCTTTGATTAATAACATATTTTCAAAGATATTATTGAGTTCATGGTGATCAAGTTTATCTTTCGGTAAGGATAAACCCAAGCAAAGTGTGCCTTCATCTAATCCAATCCAGCTGCTGCCTAATAAGTCTCGCTTCATGTTCATGCTTAACCAATAATTAATATCATTGGCATTGAGCGAAATATTAAGGTGAGTATACAAAGTAAAGGTATCTGACATCTTTGAACATTCCAGGACCCATAAACACTCTTGATTATCAATGATTTCAATAGCATCTGACTCGGTGGGTATATTAACTCCCCATAATTGAGCAAGCTCTGTTAACACCGTTTCAAATTTCAACTAGACACCTCATCGGATTCAGTTTTACCTGTGATTATTAGATAACTATCGGTGTTACATGTTAGGCAACATTCGGTTTAGGCCAATCATTTGATCGTAAAAAAGCATCCAGTTGTTTCTTGGCTGGTGATGCAATACTAAAGGGGCCAAATTGGTAACTTTGGCTGGCTGTTTGTAATGACTCGATTTGCTTAGCTACAAGGTATTTAAACCAAGGCTTGGTTGAAAAATCTTCCAGTTTCATCTCCACAGAAGATGTCGATATTTTCTCTTTCAGCTCTTTGAGCCGATGAATGGCCATGGTCTCAAAAGTAAGACGGTCAGATTCGCTTTGGAAACCTTTTGGATGGAAAAAGTTAATAAGTCGGCTTCTCCAGTTTTGTTTGGGTTTTAACAGCAGAGTTTCTAGATTGTTTAGTTTGTCCATGACCTTATCAAGATCAATATCTAACGGGTTAATGCCTAAGATTTTACTATTGGCTACCTCTGCTTTATTTGGCAGCTTTTCAACATGAAACCCAATATTTTGGTTTAGTTGTGATAAATGACGATCAAATTCTGCAATTTTCTCTTTGATCGCACGGTTACTGGCAATAATGTCATCAAAGTCAGCAAGGCTGTATATTTTATCGCTGTCAAAGAGTGCGCTATGGGCTAGGTGTGTATTTGGTGTTGTTTGTGTAAACGTAGCGCCTCGACCTCTAAATTCAGGCTGTCGTTGTAATTCGTTATCCTTGTCTATGGCATCAAGCTTATTCGCAGCCTCAAGCAAAGATTGTTGCAGCCCCCTAGCTTGAGAATCAGCGGTGGGTAACTCTTTAACATAAGAGGAGTAAACCTTGGACAGAGTGTCTAATTGCTGCAGCAGAGAAGGAAGTTGACGCTGCTTTTCAGTGGCTAATTTTTCCTTTTCGATCGGATCTAGTTTTATTACTTTTGGGGGCTCTGTCGTTGTAGGGGATGATAATTTATGCTTCAGAGTCACTTTTAATGTTATCGGGATAAGTTGTGATAGTGCTCCGAGTTTTGCACTTGTATTGATATCAAGAAGTTGACCAAGAGTGGTATTCTTACCAAGTGCCTTCTTAATCAGTTTTCCTAACGATCCATTAGGCGCATGGTTCTGTGCTAGTTGATTGAATATAATGGCAAATTCAGCAACAGTCTTTGGTAGGGCTGGGAGTTGATAGCGACCTTCTACACATGTCATCGATAGATCATTGGCATAACTTTGTGCATATTTACCATGCTCAGTGCTGGAGCTAGCATAGGTATTAAACAGAGACTCAAACTCTTGCTTTACTGTGGCATGCTGGTGTTGATAATAGTTTTGCAATGCTGTTGTGCTAGTCTCTGTATCTTGGGCGGTGTGCTTTTTCGCCTCACTTCGACGTGGTATAAACTCTGATTTAAAATCAGTGACGTCGTGTTGTGGTGCCGATTTTTGGGTTGCTTTTGCGCGATTAAAATGCATGCCTTTACAGGTGGGGAGCGTTAAAGCAGAGCCTATAGACGCTAATTTTGCCGATGCAGCCTTTGCGCTTTTGATTAGCCCTTTTTTTGAGACGATATCTCTATTTCCGCTTGAAGATATTTCTATCGTTTTATGAGAACTTGGAGTTACTGAGATAGTAGGCATAATCGACTCCTTGGAGTATGCATTTGATATCGAGGACCAATGGTAACGCTGATATCCAGTAGAAACCTTCCAGTATTAGTCTGTTTTTTTTATACTTGTGTCGCAAAGTGTTATGGATGGCTAGATAGCGATTAATTAAGACCCAAAGTAACCTATTTCAAAAGTATTTTATTCAAGCATAACCAAACGGAAGTTTGGTTTTTTTGATGTCTTATTTTCAAGGGCATGAGTTGAAATTAACTCATGACAGAATATTTGAGTATTGTTTGGCGTAACAAGTGGGCGGATTGATACAACAATGAATTTATCAGGCAATCTGACTCTAGTAGGTACAGGCCATCTAACAGAGAATAATTTTGGATGTCTTGGTTATATTAGTGTGTTTAATGCGTCTGAGTAGAGATAAACTTAGCAGCACTAAAATATATAGTTTTATTTACCCAAGCACCTGTTTCTATATCCTTGAGTGATACGGTTAGACTAAAATCATTTTTTGGATGCGGTGTTTCAACGTCGAAAACCAGCAAATATTCTAACCAACCTTTTTTATAACATTTTTCACTTTTATTACTATTTTTGTCTGGGACTGTATGCGGTACGTTTGAATCTATAACTTTCCATTCAGTATGCACATAATTACACTCTGGAATTGGATCTCTAAACTTGACCTCTTTCACTTTTATAGAGCTATTTAATTTAGATTTTAAAGGATGAAATTCCATTTTACCCTTTTCCCCTCTTAATCTTAGCTCGATCATAAAAGGAGTTTTGCCCACATCTCCGTAAAATGGCCCTTGTTTATCAACTGACACAAAAAATAATTCAAAGTTCTTTTCTGTAGTAATAGTATTATAAGGGGTTACTGTTAACTCAACGTTTTCAAAGGTAAAACGGCCAGAAACATCTTGGTCATAATACGTATAAGGTTCATCAGTTTTAACAGTTTTCTTAGGATCTAACTTTGCCACACTACCTAATTAATAATTTACGTTGGCACATCCTGAAACGGTACTAATAAAGAGAAGGAACAACGAGAGTTTGATAAATTCCATTTTAAACCTAACGCCCTGCTCTAGGGAATCCCCAGATAATTTCTTTTGTTTTCAAAAGCTAGACACACATGGTGCAATTTGATCTAATCAATTTCGCCAAAAACAAACCAGATAACAACACCATGCGC
>NZ_VOQB01000020.1:0-117966 GCF_009377275.1 Shewanella sp. YLB-07
TCACCCGTCCGCCGCTCGACAGCAAAGTAGCAAGCTACTTCCTGTTTCCGCTCGACTTGCATGTGTTAGGCCTGCCGCCAGCGTTCAATCTGAGCCATGATCAAACTCTTCAATTAAAGTTTTTTTGATGCATTACCTTTCGGCAATGACATCGGCTCAACGAATTATACTGTTTTTCATTAACCACCCTCTATAAAGAGAATGTCAATGAAGCTTACATATTTTGCTTCTTTGAATTTACTTTGCTTGCTCGTGAGAGTAAGAAAGTAGAAAGCAAAGTTGCTATGGTCACTCAGTAGTTCATTGAGAAAATTTGTTGCCACTTACAAAGTAAGATGGCTTCGAATAACTCAACACCTGTGAGTGCCCACACAGATTACTTGATAAATTGTTAAAGAGCTTGGTGCTTGGTAGCACCGCCGTTAGACGCTAGGTCGCTGGCTTGAGGAGGCGTATTCTACGCTTTCCTAGGTTGACGTCAAGTGCTTTTTTTAAAAAGATTTTTAAGCGTTTAACACAACTTAAAAACTATTCTAAAACTAAGCTAACTTGTTGCCCTGACTCAACTGCGTCTTACTTAACGTAATGTTTAGTAGGACTGGTTTGCCGTGTCAGTGGATGCGCATTATAGGGAGTATGAGAATGATCGCAAGCAGTTTTATAAATAAAAACGATCTTTTCTGATAGTCACAATTAAACCACCGCTTACCCCCAGATTTATCCACAGAATGTGCATTCTAGCTCATTAAGTCGGCGATATTCTTTGATATGCTTTAAAACCTGCTAGTAAGCTTAATATAAAAAAGCCACTCAGATGAGTGGCTTTAGATTCATTCTGCTTTCCAGACTAACTAACCTAGGTAAGCTTACCGTGACACTGCTTATACTTACGGCCAGAACCACATGGACAAGGATCGTTACGACCTACTTTAGCACCTTCACGTACAGTCGGAATATGTTCAGCTAAATTTTGAGCTTCTTCAGCCCCCACTAACGCTTCTGCAGCAGCATGCTGATAATTTCGGCTGATCTTAGCTTCTTCTTGACGTCGGCGTTCTTCCATCTCTTCGACATCTGACTGTGCCTGTACCTGTACCTTTGACATAACGCTGATAACGTCATGCTTCAATGACTCCAACATCTCTTGGAACATCTCAAAAGATTCACGCTTATATTCCTGCTTAGGGTTTTTCTGCGCATAACCACGAAGATGGATACCTTGACGCAGATGATCCATCGCAGCTAAGTGCTCTTTCCAAAGCCCATCTAAAGTTTGTAGCATGACAGCTTTTTCAAACTGACGCAGAACCTGTGCACCTACCGTCTCTTCTTTTGCTTGATAAGCTTTCACCCAGGTATCTACTATTCTCTCACGTAGTGTTTCTTCGTGAAGATCATCTTCCTTATCTAACCAGTCTTGTACTGGCATTTTAATAGCGTATTCCTGCTCCAAACGTTTTTCAAGGCCTGGCACATCCCACAATTCTTCTAGTGACTGAGGTGGAACATACATATCGATTAAGCCATTAACTACGTCGGCTTGAATGTTAACGATAGTATCTTGAATATCTTCGGCGTCCATTAACTCATTACGCTGGGCGTAAACGACCTGACGTTGGTCATTGGCTACATCATCAAATTCGAGTAACTGCTTACGGATATCGAAGTTTCTAGCTTCTACTTTGCGTTGGGCATTCTCGATAGCGCGTGATACCCAAGGATGTTCAATTGCTTCACCTTGCTCCATGCCAAGTTTCTTCATCATCGAAGAAACACGCTCGGAAGCAAAGATACGCATTAAGCTATCTTCCATTGAAAGATAAAAACGCGAAGAACCTGCATCACCTTGTCGACCCGAACGTCCACGCAGCTGATTATCGATACGACGTGACTCATGACGCTCGGTACCTAAGATATGCAATCCACCGGCATCAACGACTTCGTCATGGCGAATTTGCCAATCGGCCTTGATTTTAGCTTTCTGTTCAGAAGTTGGGTTCTCAATCGCCTCGATCTCCATCGCCCAGTTACCGCCAAGGACGATATCTGTACCACGACCCGCCATATTAGTGGCGATGGTAACGGCTCCCGTCCTTCCTGCTTGAGCAACAATATCGGCTTCACGCTCATGAAACTTGGCATTCAAGACTTCATGGGGAATCTTCTCTTTCTGCATCAGACGAGCCAGAAGTTCAGATTGTTCGATTGAGACGGTACCCACAAGAACAGGCTGACCACGTTCGCGGCAACCCTGAATATCTTCGACTATTGCAGCATATTTCTCATCCGGCGTTAGATAAACCAAATCAGCATTGTCTTTTCGCACCATAGGTCTATTGGTCGGAATCACAACAGTATCTAGACTATAAATATGCTGAAACTCGAACGCTTCGGTATCGGCGGTACCCGTCATACCCGCAAGCTTTTCATACTGACGGAAGAAGTTCTGGAAAGTGATTGAAGCCAGCGTCTGGTTTTCATTCTGAATATTGACGCCTTCTTTGGCTTCAACAGCCTGATGAAGGCCTTCCGACCAGCGTCGACCCGGCATAGTACGCCCAGTATGCTCATCGACAATAACGACTTCATTGTCCTGAACGATATAGTCGACATCTCTCTCGAAGAGTGTATGAGCACGAAGCGCAGCATTAACATGATGCACTAATGAAATGTTAGCTGCCGAATAGAGGGAATCGCCTTCGGCTAACATGCCTCGCTCGGTAAGCAGAACTTCAACTTTCTCCTGACCACGTTCGGTCATGTGTACTTGTTTCGCTTTCTCGTCGATAGAATAATCTCCATCGCCGATCACCTCTTCCGTATCTTCTTTATCCTGGCGGACTAGCAGTGGAATTAGGGTGTTGATCTTAGTATAGAGAGCCGAACTATCTTCGGCCGCGCCAGAGATGATCAGTGGCGTTCTCGCTTCATCGATAAGAATCGAATCGACTTCATCAATCAGGGCATAGTGAAGTGGGCGTTGAACACGCTCTTGAGGTGAAAATGCCATGTTGTCACGCAGATAGTCGAAACCAAACTCATTGTTGGTTCCATAAGTAATGTCTGAGTGATATGCATCTTTCTTCTCTTGCTGGCCTAAGCCTGCTACGTTGATGCCAACGGTTAAGCCTAAAAACTCAAAAAGTGGACGGTTATTTTCGGCATCACGACGTGCGAGATAATCGTTAACCGTAATGACATGTACGCCTTTACCAGTTAATCCATTCAAATAAGCAGGTAGTGTCGCCGTCAAGGTTTTACCTTCACCGGTACGCATCTCAGCAATACGATTACTATCTAGAACCATGCCGCCGAGCATCTGTACATCGAAGTGGCGCATATCGAATACGCGCTTAGATGCTTCACGAACAACGGCGAACGCTTCTGGCAAAACATCATCTAATGATTCCCCCGTATCTAAACGTTCACGAAAAGTCGAGGTTTTCCCCTTTAACTCATCATCAGTTAACTTTTCATAATCTTCTTCGAGAGCATTAATCTCAGTAACAACCTTGCTAAGAGACTTAAGTGTACGATCGTTGCGACTACCAAATAATTTTGTCAGTATTTTACCAAACATCTGAACCACTTTTTATGTTATTGGCCTAGTCCCTGTCGAGTCTGGAAGCCGATTATTAAGTTAACTTGCTTTGCGGTAGACAAACTTCTGTGGATCTATCTGTTGCCCACCCCGCAACACTTCGTAATGCACATGAGGTCCAGTCGAACGACCAGTACTCCCCATAAGCGCAATACCTTCGCCTTTGGCGACGACATCACCCACAGTTACTGACAGAGATTTATTATGTCCATAGCGAGTTCGCAGACCATTACCATGGTCTATTTCTACCAACTCACCATACCCAAACATTTTTCCTGCCCAAGTGATCACTCCTGCTGCAGTTGCAACCACCTTGGTGCCCTCTTTGCCAGCGAAGTCGATACCTTTATGTATCGTTCTGCGCCCACTAAAAGGGTCATTTCGTAAACCGTAGGGCGACGATAACCAACCTTTACGGATGGGACGCCCAGATATATAACGCTCTTCATCTATATGGAGATTAGATGAGACAGTTTCAAGTATTGAAAGTTGAGCATTATTATTATCTATTCGTGACACTAACTTATCCATATCCAGAATAAGTTGATCGAGTTCGATGTTGGCACCCAAATCACTCAGGCCCCCGACACCGACTTCGGAAGAGAAATCAAACTGATCTTCTAATTGATTGTTCTTAGCGATTTGCAGACCAAGTGCTTCGAGACGTGTCACCTTAGCTTGCATACGGGCAACATGAGTTACCAGCATGGCTAGTTGTGATTCAGTCGCCCCTTTAAGCTCGATAAGTTCTTTTTTCTGCTCTTCACGAGCAACACGTTCATTATCGATATTAGTCTGCTGTTGCTGAATTTGTTTGGCGTTGTGCTGATACAAACCAGTTCCGGCTGCGAGCAACAGAACGGGCAATAATAGCCAACGTTTACCAGGCTGCCATCTTGTGGCGCCGTTTCGACCTTGAATAAAAACTGTTACACTCATAGCCTAATTAAGCCATTTTATTATCATATGAAAAAGCCCCCTAGAGACCTAAGCCAATTACTGCATCAGCAAGGGAAATTCCCTGAGATAGCTGAAAAAGCAGAACTTCTGTTGCACTTGGATAATCACGTAAAACAAGTGCTGACTGGTCCAGTGTCACAGCAGCTCAAGGTTGCCAATCTCCGTCAGGGTGTTCTAGTTATCGAAACGACAACTGCTGCATGGGCTGCAAGAATAAACTTCCAAAAAGCCAAGATTTTGCAACAGCTTCAAGCCGAAACGTTACCCATGCTGTCCGCTATCGAAGTTAAAGTCAACCCGAGTCTGTTTTTGTATGCAACAAAACCCAAAACAAATAACAACAAAATCACTAAAGCAGCTGCAGAACACATAGAGGCACTAGCTGAACATACGGAAGGATCTTTAGGGATAAAACTAAAACGACTGGCTGCTTTAGCCAGTCGTTCAAGACAATCTTAGTTCACTATCAGGCAAATACTGCACCGCTAGGAACCGAAAAACTCACTGGAGCTTCGTCTTCTTTTTCAAAGCTGACTAACTCCCAGGCATCCTGTTGAGCCAATAGAGCACGTACCAATTGATTATTTAGCGCATGCCCGGTCTTGTATGCGCAGAACTCACCGACGATGGCATAGCCTGCAACATACAAATCACCAAATGCATCTAAAATTTTGTGCTTAACAAACTCGTCCTCATAACGCAGGCCATCGGGGTTGAGAACTTTATATTCATCAAGCACAACGGCATTCTCCATACTGCCGCCTAACGCTAAATTATTAGCACGTAAATACTCAATATCACGCATGAACCCAAAAGTTCTCGCCCTACTGATATCACGAATAAAGGCTGAAGATGAGAAATCCATCACCATATGCTGCTTACTACGCGCAATTTCCGGGTGATCAAAGTCGATAGTAAAATCTACTTTGAAGCCTTTATAAGGTTTTAACTCTACCCATTTATCACCGTCTTCAACGCGTATATTTTTCTTGATTCTTAAATATTTCTTTGGCGCGGTTTGCTCTTGAATTCCTACTGATTGTAATAAGAAAACAAATGGACTTGCACTGCCATCCATAATAGGTATCTCAGGCGCATCGACTTCAATAATCGCATTATCGATACCGAGTCCCGCAAGCGCTGCAAATAGGTGCTCGATCGTTGATATACGAATGCCATCGTCATTCACTAGTGCCGTACACATAGTGGTTTCACGGACAAGTTCCGCCTTAGCAGGGATAGAAACTGCAGGCTCCAAGTCTGTGCGCACTAGTACGATACCCGAATTAACTGGTGCAGGCTTGATGCTCAAAGTCACCTTATTGCCGGAATGCAATCCGACGCCGGTAGTTTTTACCATTTCTCTAACAGTTCTTTGAAAAATCATAGTCTTACCTGTATATATCAACAAAAAAAGCACTCAACCTATCCCCCTGAATCACTAGATTCAGGCGTGGCTGGTCGAATATGCTAGCATACCTTTGTAGATTAACCAAAAATCACCTGTAGAACATGCAGCAAAATTTAATTAATACCAGCCTACACGAATAGCTTAATCAGCCTGTTTACGTAAGAAAGCGGGAATATCTAAGTAATCAGTTTCATTCCTTAATGCTGGGGCTGCTGCAGTCTGCGCCACAGGAACTACATTGCCGCTAACCATAGGCTGGACCAATTCGTCACCTTGCGGCTCTGTACGTACTTCGGGAGTCACGACGGACTCAGGACGAGGAGCAGGTTTAGTCACTAATTGGATATCAGCCTTCTTCTCTGAGCCTATACCAGTAGCAACTACAGTAACACGTAGCTCATCACTCATTTCTGGATCAATAACCGCACCGACGACTACGGTAGCGTTATCAGAAGCATAAGCTTTGACATGGTTACCCACGGTCTCAAATTCCTCTATGCTCATATCCATACCCGCTGTGATGTTAACCAATACACCACGGGCTCCAGCCAGATCGATATCTTCCAACAATGGACTGGCTACAGCAGCTTCGGCGGCCTCCTCGGCTCGGTCTTCACCACTGGCGACACCAGTACCCATCATGGCGTTGCCCATCTCAGACATCACAGTCTTCACATCGGCAAAATCGACGTTAATCAAACCCGGACGCGTGATAAGCTCGGCAATGCCTTGAACGGCACCAAGAAGTACATTGTTAGCCGCAGCAAACGCATCTAACAGTGATGTGCCGCGCCCCAAGACCTTAAGCAACTTTTCGTTAGGAATTGTGATCAGTGAATCCACATGCTTAGCCAGCTCTTCGATGCCTTGTTCAGCATAAGCCATACGCTTCTTACCTTCGAAAGGAAACGGCTTGGTCACGACAGCAACCGTTAAGATCCCTTCTTCTTTGGCTATTTCTGCGACTACTGGTGCGGCTCCTGTTCCCGTTCCACCGCCCATACCCGCAGCAATGAAAATCATGTCACAGCCCTTAAGAGCATTTCTGATATTTTCTCTGTCTTCTTCTGCCGCCAAACGACCTATTTCTGGATTAGCTCCGGCGCCTAAACCCTTAGTGACATCGCGTCCTAATTGAATAGTTGTACCAGCAGACGACTTTCTCAGTGCTTGCGCATCTGTGTTAGTAGCAACAAACTCAACACCTTCGATGTTATGCTTAACCATATGCTCTACTGCGTTTCCGCCACCGCCACCGACACCGATGACCTTGATCACCGCTTCATCTGTATGACTGTCCATGATCTCAAACATGGTCTTCTCTCCGTTTTGCCTGCGTTATATATGAAATACCAAATCAAACACTAAGTTAATGTACTAACCTGGTATTAAAATTCACCTTTAAACCAACTTTGAACCCGATTCCAAATGCTGGTTACCCCTTGTCGCTCAGGACGCTCAAACTGACGTTCAAACAACCTTCTTGCTCCATAGTGTAACAAGCCAATACCTGTCGAATATATGGGCTGATCAACATATTCGAATAAGCCCTTCACAGGTAGTGGGTTTGCTACTCTTACCGGCATACCGAATGTAGCCTCAGCCACATCCACTGCCCCCTCGATGGAAGATGTTCCACCAGTGAGAACGATACCAGCAGCGACCTGGTCCTCTAGACCAGAATCACGTAATTCTTTCAACACCAACTCAAACAACTCTTGATATCTAGGCTCAACCACTTCAGCCAAGGTGTGTCTCGACATTGTTCGAGACGGACGCCCCCCTACAGATGGGACCTCTATACTGTCTTCACGACTTACCATTGCGCTTCGAGCGCTAGCGTATTGAACCTTTATCAGCTCTGCATGGGCCAGAGGCGTACGGAAAATCTTGGCGATATCATTAGTCACCTGATTCCCCGCAACTGGTATAACCGCACAATGCCTCAATGCACCATTGGTATATACCGTGATATCGGTTGTGCCACCGCCGATATCGACCAGGCAGACCCCGAGATCTTTTTCATCATTGGTCAATACCGAGTCGGCTGAAGCAATCGCCGAGAACACGAGATCATCGACTTTAAGACCACAACGCTCGACACTCTTAGTTATATTTTTCGCCATATCATTGGCACATGTGACGATATGAACTTTAGCTTCCATGCGCATACCGGACATGCCAATAGGGCTTTTAATCCCATCCTGGACATCGATGGCGTACTCTTGCGGTAACACATGTAAAATACGACGCTCTGTCGGTATCTTCACCGAACGAGCCGTATGGATAACGTTATCGACATCGTCTTGGGTGACTTCTTCATCATTGATTGACACCATGCCATTTTCATTTTGACATGCGATATGCTTACCAGAGATGCCCAAGTAGACAGACGAGACCTGACAATCTGCCATCAGTTCAGCCTGATCTAAGGCTCGCTGGACGCTGCGTACAATTGAATCAAGGTCATTCACACCACCTTTATCCATGCCTCTGGATTGGTGGGTCCCCAAACCGACGACACTTATCTCACCATCGGGCAGCACTTCACCTATAATCACAGCAACTTTTGACGTTCCTATGTCTAATCCAACGATCAGGTTTCTATCTTGATTCTTGGTCATTATTTACTGGCTCTCTTCTGTGCGTTAACCCAACCCACGGCTAATCCGGTGTCGTAGCGCAAATCTACCTTAGCAACGTCTTTATCTTGCTTAATCAGCGTCGGATACACGTTTATAAACCTTTGTATCCTGGCCATTTTATCTTCTCTACCTAGCTCTAGCATGATTCCACTGCCTAGGACACCATGCCACGCATGTCTAGGACTCAAACTTAATCCCTCTAAGTCAAAGCCATTAATGTTCAGTAACTCACTCACTTGCCGATACGTGGTCAACACGATCTTAGACTGATCTTCAGGACCGGCCAATCTTGGTAAGGGACCAATATCCTCTTTTTGAGGAGCATCGAACACTTCCCCAAGATTGTTAAGCCAGGCATCACCATTCCAATGGGCGACCACATCTTGCTCGACTAAATAGATTTTCAATTTAGCAGGCCATTCACGTCTCACTGACGCTTGATAAACCCAGGGCAATGCCTCTAATGCTTCCTGAACTTGATTCACATCGGCAGAAAAAAAGCTTCTTTGCATCAAGTCCTGCAGGGCCGTCTGTATCTCCTCGTCTGAGGTATGCGTTCGATCCCCTTTAATGGCAACGGCTTCAATAGGCAGGGCGTCCGCATCATTGAGTATCAAATTCAACTTCCAAGCAGCCATAGATAAACCTATGAGGACAAGGAAAAGAAATATCAGCCCAAAACAAAGGTACCAATCCATCTGCAACAGCTTAGCCTTCCAACGGCTACCAACCTCACCCCAAGACACGAGCACCCCACCTTCTCTCTTTCTTTCGGTGTGAATGCCTTTCATCAGTACGCCACGGAAAACCGGTCATTATATAGACCTTATGCTCAGGGTCAAAACCTCTATCACCTTCAATGATATACAGTAAATAATCACACTTCTCCTGCATCTAAACTCGCAGTATCAAAACCTAAGTTTGTTTGAGCAATCAACTTTGATAAGGCGCCGATATTGCCAGCCCCCTGAGTCAGCAACAAGTCACCGCCTTGTAGAATATCCGGTAATAAGCTAAGCAGCTGCTCTGCTCCGGCAACAAAAATTGGCTCCAGCTGCCCGCGCAGGCGAATGGAGCGACATAATGCCCGACTATCGGCTCCCGGTACAGGGGCTTCGCCTGCGGCATACACATCGAGCAAGATTAAGCTATCGACTTGAGATAGCACCTCGACAAAATCATCATAAAGGTCTCGAGTGCGGCTATATCTATGTGGCTGGTAGATCATGACAAGACGTTTATCTGGCCAACCCAGCCTTGCCGCCTTGATGGTTGCAGCGACTTCACTAGGGTGGTGACCATAATCATCGACTAACATCACCTCACCTTTGCTAGTAGCAAAAGTTCCCAGTTGCTGAAAGCGTCTCCCTATACCTTGAAACTCAGCCAAGGCACGCACAATTGCCTCATCTTCTATCTCATCTTCGGTAGCCACTGCTATCGCCGCCAGTGCGTTGAGTACATTGTGCTCACCAGGTAAATTTACCATCGCTTCTATGTCTGTCAGACCATCTCGTCTGAGTGTGAAGTGGCTGCGATAACCTTGCTGAACAAAGTTTAATGCCTGAATATCTGCATCTTCATGAAAACCGTAGGTGACAATTTTCCGGCCTACTTTAGGCAGCAGTTCACGGATAACCGGATCATCGATACACATCACTGCGACACCATAAAATGGCAAGTTGTGCAGGAAATCTATGAAGGTGGATTTTAATTTCTCAAAGTCTCCACCATAGGTGTCCATATGATCGGCTTCAATGTTTGTCACCACACTAACCATGGGCTGCAGGTGCAAGAAGCTCGCATCACTCTCATCAGCCTCGGCAATAAGGTAACGACTATGGCCTAACCTCGCATTGGTTCCTGCACTATTAAGCAGACCACCGATAACGAAAGTGGGATCTCGATCGGCTTGAGCATAGACACTGGCAATCAAGCTAGTTGTCGTGGTCTTACCGTGGGTGCCAGCAACGGCAACCCCGTGACGGTAGCGCATCAACTCAGCCAACATCTCTGCACGCTGAACAACGGGTATTCTCAACTTTCTCGCCGCGATTAGCTCAGGGTTTTCTGCATCGATGGCGGTCGATACCACCACAACATCTGCATCATGAACTTGCTCTGCTTGATGACCGATATAAATTTGAGCGCCTAAAGCTCTCAGCCTGTCAGTGACAGGATTCTCGGCAATATCAGAACCGGATAGGCGGTAGCCTTCATTGACCAGCACTTCGGCTATTCCACCCATGCCTGCACCACCGATACCGACGAAATAGATATGCTTAACTCGTCTCATCTCAGGAATGATGCTTCTTAACTGTGAATATTTCTCTTTACTCTTACTCATCTCAATCCTTCTGTGCCAACTCGATGCAAACCTCAGCCACTTTTTCGGTGGCGTCAATAACAGCAACATCTTTAGCTTTTTCGCCCATATGACAAAGCTCGGCTCTGTCGGAGGCTAATATCTGTAACTTATTAATTAATTTGTCGGCATCCAGAATGGTCTGAGGCAGTAAAAATGCGCCCCCGGCATTCACCAACACTCGAGCATTTTTTGTTTGATGATCGTCGACCGCGTGCGGGTAAGGCACTAGTATGCTGGGTAAACCGACGGCGGCTAACTCTGATACCGTCAAGGCTCCAGCCCGGCATAACACGACATCAGCCCAACGATATGCAGCTTCCATGTCGTCAATAAATTCGGCGACGATGACGCTTCCGTCTTGACCTAGATGCTGGTACTCACCTTTTACCGATACCAGATTGCCTTTACCCACTTGGTGCCAGACAGTAATGGAGTGAGTCTTACTCACAGCGTCAGTCACTCCGGGCATAAGATCATTAAATACTTTCGCCCCTAAACTCCCGCCAACGACTAATACTTTTAATGCATCTTCGACGCAGTCTTCTTCTGCGGATAGGCCTAATTCGACCAACTCTTTACGTATCGGATTACCGACGACCTGAGCCGATACCTGCTCAAAGGTATCTTCGAAGGCACATAAAACCTTGCTTGCAAAACGAGACAGCAACTTGTTAGTCATCCCGGGGATGGCATTTTGCTCATGTAACACCAGAGGTATTCCCATCAGTCTCGCTGCAATCCCTCCTGGCCCACTGGCAAAACCACCCATGCCTAAGACTACATCCGGCTTAAACTCTCGTATCACTTCCCTCGCTTGCATCACAGAGCGCATCACCTTAAATGGCGCGGCTAACTTACGCACTAGTCCGTTGCCTCTGACACCCTTGATATCGATAAAATCAATATCGAAGCCATGCTGAGGCACTAGACGAGCTTCCATGCGCTCGG
Source organism: Shewanella sp. YLB-07 (assembly GCF_009377275.1). NCBI lineage: Bacteria > Pseudomonadati > Pseudomonadota > Gammaproteobacteria > Alteromonadales > Shewanellaceae > Shewanella > Shewanella sp. YLB-07. The sequence continues at coordinate 11,934 of NZ_VOQB01000020.1, forward strand.
CCGTACCCAGCCACCTTACCTTCCAGCCTTTTTGGCTTAGGAATTTGGCGACCGCTAACGCAGGAAACACATGGCCACCTGTACCACCGGCCATGATTAAGATACGTTTATCTGCGGAGACATTTGTCATTAATTAATTTTTCCTTGTACTGCCTGGATACAACTCAAACGCCGCTCATGATCGATGCGAATGAGTATCATGGCTGCGGCTGTCATAACCCAGAGGCTACTGCCCCCATAACTGATAAATGGCAAGGTCAAGCCCTTGGTCGGTAACATGCCGATACTCGCTCCCACATTCACAACCGTCTGAAAACAGATCCAGATCCCGATGGAATAGGCGAGATAACCTTCGAAGGCTTTATCTATCGCGATACATAAATTACCTAACCTAATCGCTCTTAACGCCACAAAGAGCAACACAGACAGGACTACAATAATGCCCACAAAACCCAACTCTTCACCTATCACAGCAAAAATAAAGTCGGTATGTGCTTCTGGCAGATACTCGAGCTTTTGAATGCTATTCCCCAGGCCCTGCCCAAACCAGTCGCCACGGCCATAGGCCATCAAAGACTGAGTTAACTGATAACCGCTGCCAAACGGGTCTTGCCAGGGGTCTAAGAAAGATGTCACCCGGCGCATTCGATATGGCTCCAATAATACCAAGGCCACAAACGCCAACACTCCGGTCAAAATCAGGGCGAAGAAATCAAACAGTCGAGCTCCAGCCAAAAATAGCAAGCCAACGGTGCCCACAAACAGGACTACGACCGTACCCAAATCCGGCTGCAACAGGATAAGCACCGCATATACCGCAAACACGGCAATAGGCTTGTAGAAGCCCTTGGCATTTTCTCTAATCTCTTCATGGCGCCTCACAAGGTAGCCAGACATATAGATAGCGAATGCAAACTTGGCCAGCTCAGCTACCTGTATTCTAATCGGCCCGATCGTTAACCAACGTTTTGCCCCATTCACTGTGGTCCCTACCAGCAAAACCGCAACCAACATGATTCCTACGATAAGCAGTAACATGGGACTAAACTTCTGCCAGTGACTCATCTCTATCTGCAGCACCACGGCGGAAATAACCACGCAGCCAATAAGATAAACAATATGCCTGATCACAAAGTGAAAAGGATTACCGGTCAGGCTCTGCGCCTCAGGCATAGAGGCCGACATCACCATGACAAAACCAAAACTTATCAATGCGAGGATAGAGAACAGCAAGGCACGATCATACAGCTGTGTGCCTGGAGCCTCATTGTCTTTAAACAAGTTGAGCCAACGCCATGTAACAGACGAGCCAAACAAGTTAAGTTGCCTCTCTTGGCTAGGCATCCGTGACAGCCTCAGGATCTAAGTTTTTGGCGCTTAACGCCTGTACCTGTTCACGAAAATCATCGCCTCTAGCCATAAAATTCTTATACATGTCCAGACTCGCGCAAGCCGGAGACAATAAGACAATGTCGCCAGCCGTTGCCAAACCAGCAGCTTGCTTGACGGCATCGGCCATCGAGTCGACTCGCTTGGAATTATCTTTTAGTGCCGCAATTTCATCGCCATCTTTACCCAAGGTAATGAGGTGAGTAACCTTATCTAATACAGCTTCCAATGGGCTAAAGTCGGCCCCCTTGCCATCGCCACCGGCAATCAGAATGATGTCACCTAAATGCTCACTCAAGCCTTGCAACGCGGCAACCGTAGCACCGACATTCGTCGCCTTTGAATCATTGACGTAAGAGACTGCGTTTATATTTGCCACTAGCTCACATCGGTGAGCTAGGCCAGTAAAGTGTTTAGCCACTTCTATCATGGATTCTTTTTCTATACCGGCATGATAAGCCAGAGCCATGGCGGCAATTAAATTGGCATGATTATGACTGCCGACGATCGCAACATCATGTAATGAGACAATCTCGGTTGTCCCATGGACTATCTTGCCATCCTTAACGCCCCATTCGTCGTTTACTGGCGACGTTAAACCGAAGCTGTTTTGGTTCATTGGGTCATTGGGTTGAGTCAGGGAGTCTTCACGATTAAACAAGGCTCTCTTACTCTGATCGTAGAGGGACAACTTAGCTTGCCTGTAAGCCTCTAGATCTCTATAACGATCCATATGGTCTTCACTGATATTTAAGCAAGTCGCCGCAATGCAATTCAGGCTATGAGTTGTCTCTAGTTGAAAACTGGACAACTCGAGTATATAAAGATCGATTGGACTCTGTAATAGGTTCAGAACCGGGATCCCTATGTTGCCACCCAGTGCATAATTAAGGCCGGCGGCTTTAGCCATCTCGCCCATTAATGTTGTGACCGTTGACTTACCATTCGAGCCTGTGATCCCTATGACGCATGGGCTTCTATCTTTAACTGCTCGTGCGAACAACTCGACATCACCGATAACCTCGATATCCATGTCTATTGCTGCACGGATCTCAGGCGTATCTATGGCTATGCCTGGACTAATCACTATTTGACTGGCCTGCACCAGATAGCGGCAATCGAAGCCTCCGGTAATTAAGTTCACCTCAGGAAATTCGAGCGCTAGCTGCTTGGCCCCTGGAGGTTCCTCACGAGTGTCCATGACTAGAGGTGTGATCCCCTGCTGGCACAAATAGCGCACAACCGAGAGCCCAGTGGCTCCCAATCCTAAAACTAAGTGCGAATTGTGCAGTTCCATAGTCAATTACCTTAACTTCAGCGTGGCAAGGCCAAGCAAAACCAAGAACAGTGAGATGATCCAGAATCGAACGATCACTCTGGGCTCGGGCCAACCTTTCAATTCATAATGATGATGGATAGGTGCCATACGGAAGATTCGCTGACCACGAAGCTTGTATGATCCGACCTGTAGAATCACCGAAACAGTTTCCATCACGAACACCCCCCCCATGATGACCAATAAGATCTCCTGACGAACTAAGACTGCGATGGCTCCCAATGCGGCCCCCAGAGCAAGGGATCCAACATCTCCCATGAAGACCTGTGCCGGGTAAGTGTTAAACCAGAGAAACCCAAGACCCGCACCCACAATCGCGGTGCAGACAATGACCAGCTCACCGGCCCCTGGCAGATAAGGGATATGCAAATAGTTAGCAAACTGTACGTGACCAGACAGATAGGCAATCAGGGCAAACGCAGCCGCAACCATGACAGTAGGCATGATCGCCAAACCGTCTAACCCATCGGTTAAATTCACTGCATTACTCGAGCCTACGATGGTGAAGTAGGCTAAAACAATGAAGAAAGCTCCCATCTGCGGCATAACATCTTTGAAAAATGGCACCACGAGTTGGGTTTCACCCAGAGTATCTGCAGAGGCATAAAGGTAAAATGCGATCACTATGGCCGCTATTGATTGCAAAATATATTTCCACTTTGCAATCAATCCCTTGGTATCTTTACGAACCACTTTACGATAATCATCGATGAAACCGATGAGACCAAAGCTTGCCAATACGAACAACACGACCCAAACATATCGACTGCCCAGATCTCCCCAAAGCAATACACTGATAAAAATACCAGCCAAGATCAGAATACCGCCCATGGTTGGCGTACCACTCTTGCTAAAGTGTGATTCTGGTCCATCGTTGCGCACAACCTGTCCAATCTGCAGCGTCTGTAGACGCTCGATCATTTTAGGTCCCCACCAAAGGCAGAAGACCAAAGCGGTCATCAGACCTAAGATGGCTCTGAAAGTGACATAAGAAAAAACGTTAAACCCAGAATAAAACTGAGTTAAATACTCCGCCAGATACACCAGCATTAAACAAACTCCCCGCGCCCGTAGGCAAGTATTAAAGCTTCGACCACGCGCTCCATTCTGGCACTACGTGATCCTTTGACCAAAACAGTTACATCACCTTGTAACAGCTTAATATTTTTTATTAAATCTTCTACCAAACGTTCGAGGCTAATATGGCCATCGCCCCCAAAGGCACGACTCGCATTAGCACTGAGCTCACCTAAGGTAAACAGCGAATCCAGGCCTCTTTGTCTTGTCAGCTCGCCTAGTTCAGTATGCAAAAGGGCCGCATTGTCGCCCAGTTCTCCCAAATCACCCAGCACTAAACAGCGATGACCTTCAATTTCTTGAAGCCAGTCGATTGCAGCGGTGACTGAAGCAGGGTTTGCATTATAGCTATCATCGATCACACGGACCCGCCCCAATTGAGTGGGCAGCATTCTACCTTTGACAGGCACTAGAAGTGACAAGCCTAATTTTATTTCATTTAGCGTTAATCCAAAAGATAAACAGATGGCCGTAGCGGCTAGGGCATTACTCACCTGGTGACGTCCAGATAGTGGCAGAGCGATAAAAACAGTCTCTTGCAAGTAACTCAATTTGAAGCGGTAACACCCCACTGAATCGGCTTCAAGATCAGATGCTTGAATATCAGCTTCTGACTCGACTCCAAACGTCAGTTGAGTAAAACTCATCGATGCTGCCAGCATTACAGATGCAAACTGATCGTCGGCATTAATCACTGCCGTCCCAGTCGATGCTAAATGATTAAATATTTCAGACTTTGCACTGGCAACGCCTTCAAGAGAACCAAAGCCCTCCAGGTGCGCCGACGCTACATTGTTGACTAAGGCCACATCAGGCTTTACCAAGGAAGAGGTGTAATCGATCTCCCCCTTGTGGTTCGCGCCTAACTCGAACACACCAAATTCATCATCGGCCTCTAAGCGTAAGAGTGTCAAAGGCACGCCAATTTCATTATTGAAGTTACCAGCGGTGTACAAGACCTTGTGCCTTTGAGATAAGATAGTCGCCACCATCTCCTTAACGCTAGTCTTGCCATTTGAACCGGTTAACGCAACTGATTTGGGCTGGATAAGCTCTCTTAGGTGAGCTCCCAGCTCTCCCATCGCCCTCTGGGTATCTTTAACGATCAGTTGAGAAATGTTCAGTGGTAATTCGTGATCGACCAACAAGGCTGTTGCGCCATTTTCCACTGCCGTGCCCGCAAAATCATGCCCATCGAATTTCTCGCCTTTCAATGCGATAAAAAGAGTTTGCGCTGGGATAGCTCGGCTGTCGCTGGAAACATGACGAAACTCACCGTCTGCGCCCACTAGCCTGGCATTCAAGCGTTGGCATATACCTGACAAGTTCAATGGGATCATATCCGCTCTCCCGCCAGTGATTTCGCTAATGCTCTCTCATCATAATCCAAGCGTTCGCCTGCTATTTCTTGATAGGTTTCATGTCCTTTCCCCGCCAGCAAGACGAGATCTCCAGGCTTAGCTAAGGCGACAACTTGTCTGATGGCTTTCTCCCTATTCATTTGAGTTAGCACTCGCTCTGGGGCATTCAAACCCGCTAATATCTCTTCGATGATGACTTCAGGAGATTCACTTCTGGCATTATCGCTGGTAACCATCACCTTATCTGCATAGACTTCGGCAGCTTGAGCCATCAATGGCCGTTTACCCTTATCGCGATCGCCGCCACAGCCAAATAAACACCACAACTGACCTTCACAATGGCCTCTCAACGCCTTGAGAGCCTGCTCTATAGCATCCGGGGTATGGGCATAATCAACCACTAGGGTCACACCATTTTCAGTGGTAAAACGCTCCATCCTTCCCGCGACAGGTTTTAGCTGAGGCGCCATGGCCGCCATGGCCTGCATATCGTAGCCAATCAAATATAAGGCACCCAGTGCTGCAACTAAATTGGAGAGATTGAAAGAACCTAACAGAGGTGACGCCAACTTAGCCTGCCCCTCGGGCCAGACAAGGGTCGCCGTGACACCTTGATGGTGTTGATGGTTATCTTGGGTGTATATACTCGCGGCTTCGGCATGTGCCGAACAGATACTGAAACCAAGGTGCTTAGCCGATTGCTCCTCAGAGAGCCACTGACGTCCGACTTCATCATCGAGGTTTATCAAGCTGCCTTGCAAGGATGGAAACTTAAATAACCTTTTCTTTGCGTCGCTATAAGCCTGCATAGTGCCATGGTAATCTAAGTGATCTCGGCTCAAATTAGTAAACACGGCGACATCGAAAGGAACGGCTTCAACCCGGCCCTGAATAAGACCATGGCTGGATACTTCCATGGCGCACAAGTCGGCACCCGCCAGGTTAAAAGCCTGTAACTGGGCGAAAATAGTGATGGGATCGGCAGTGGTATTGCCACTGTCGACTAAGTCCCCCCATAAACCATTACCTAAAGTGCCCATCAAGGAAGCTTGCTTGCCTAAAAGAGCGACTAACTGAGCCATCAATTGAGTAATGGATGTTTTACCATTAGTTCCGGTGACACCAATGAGTTTGAGTCTCAGTGCCCCCAATGGATAAGCTTGTGCTCCGATTGCCGACAACTGTTGGCTTAATTGGAAAAACAACACCTGAGGTGAGTCCGTTTTTTCAAGCTTGAGCAGACCATGTTCGGCAGGGTCATCCGTGTGGACTAAGGCTGCCACCGCACCTCGTTCGAATGCAGCACAAATAAACTTTCTGCCATCGACAAGATGTCCAGGGACCGCAATAAATAGATCCCCGACAGCAATCACTCTGCTGTCCAATAATATGTTATTGAATGATTCCAGCCCTGAGTAATGCAACCAAGGCGCTAGAAGATCACTTAGCCGCATTATTCTGTTCTCCTGACATGACTTTCTAAACGTACTTTTTCTTTCGAGGAAATAGGCTCCACATTCAGCATCTGTAATGCGCCAGACATCACCTTAGCAAATGCGGGACCGGCCACATCGCCACCATAATACCTGTCTCCTTTGGGCTCATTCACCACGACTGCAATCGCCAGTCTTGGGTTATGCACAGGGGCGACGCCGGCAAATAGGGCGACATAGTCTTCACCATAGCCGCCGGCAACGGCTTTTCGCGCCGTACCTGTCTTGCCCGCAACTGGATAGCCCTCAATATGCGCTTTCCTGGCTGTGCCACCAGCCTCTGTCACGCCTATCAGCATCTCCATCACATGCTGGGCAACTTCCGGAGATATCACCTGTACCCCCTCAGGCTTCTTCTTGAGCTTCAAGATAGAAGATGGGTACAAGACACCTTTACCGCCCAACATGGCATACATTCTTGCGATCTGTAACGGAGTCACTGTGAGAGCGTAACCAAAAGAAAGCGTCGCTCGTTCAAACTCAGACCAGCGTCTACGGTCATGAAGTAAGCCTGTACTCTCACCCGCAAGATTAATGCCTGAATAATTGCCTAAGCCCATGGCCTGGTAATAGCCTAATAGTTCCTGCACCGGCATAGATAAGGCTATCTTGGTCATGCCTACGTTGCTGGAATGAACCAATACTTCACCCAAGGAAAGGTCGCCATAGTTCCTGCCATCACGCACTATCTTACCGCCGATCCGAATACGTCCCGGTGAGGTCTTAAAGATCTGGTCCTTGTCAATTGTGCCCGCTTCTAATGCTGCAGCGACCACAAAAGGCTTAATTGTTGAGCCCGGCTCATAGGCATCGGTTAACGCACGATTACGCATACGATAACTTTGTAAGTTGTCTCGGGAGTTAGGGTTATAGGATGGGGTATTTGCCATAGCCAATACTTCACCTGTGTTCACATCGATGACGACTATCGAGGCAGACGTAGCCTGATTGATCTCAGTGACACGCTTGATCTCTCGATAGGCTAATTGCTGAATACGCTGATCTATACTCAGAACCAAGTCATTGGGACTCTCACCTTCTTGCACCATGTCCAGGCGCTCAACTACGTGTCCATCTCGGGATTTACGTACCTTTTGTTTCGAAGGAGTACCCGTCAACCAATCGTTATAGGTGTTTTCAATCCCCTCGATACCCACATCATCTATGTTAGTAATGCCGATCAATTGGGCGGTGATTTCGCTGGTGGGGTAATAACGGCGCGACTCGGCTTTAAGATATATCCCGGGCAATTTGAGTTTTTTAATGTAATCGGCAACAGCTGGAGTCACTTGACGCTTCAAGTAGGTGAAACGTCGCTTGGGATTGGCTTGAACCCGACTTAAAATCTTGTCTTCGGGCTCATGGAGTACATCGGCTAACGCCTCCCAAAGACGCATATCGGCAAAGCCATTTTTGTCGTAAACCACTTTAGGATCGGCATACACGGCTTTCACAGGTACACTGACAGCCAACATTTCACCATTACGATCGGTAATGAGTCCCCGCTGAACCTCTCTGCTGGTCGTTCTTAAGCTGCGCATATCACTTTCATGGCGCAACTTTTCAGGTTCAATAATTTGAATATAGGCGGCACGACCAATCAAGCTGGTGAATAACAGGCAGACGAACCCTACCACTACGTATAAACGCCAGTGAATGAGCTGTGGTTTTTGCTTCCTTTTAGCCTGCTTGTTCTTCCTCATGATACTCTTGTTATCACCTATCCTTGATTGTTTGTAGCTGTGAATGTTTATACATTTTCAATATATAAACGGGATTATTATCACGGTATCCTTACCACAACTTCTTCCTTAGGCAATGGCCGACTCATGTCTAACTGTTTACTCGCAATCCGGGTAATTCGACTATGTTCAGACTGAGATTGCTCTTCGAGCAATAGATTTCGCCATTCGATATCTAACCTATCTCTTTCCTGCCACATCTGATCCCATTGGCTGATATATTTACGGCTCACATAGCTTGTATATACAATGGTGATCGCGTTACCAACCACTGCCGCCGCAAGCAGTAATACCCACTTATGATGCCAAAGATCGAGTAAGACGATTCGAGTCAGATTAAGCTGAGCTTGCCCCATATCAGCACTCCCTGCTACGCATGCTTATATCCAATGAGCCAGGTATTAGCATTTGCTTCCACACCCATTATCAATACTCTAATCTCTCTGCGACTCGCAAAACAGAACTACGGGCTCTCTTGTTTATCTCAACTTCTTCGGTAGAAGGCTTGGTCGCCTTACCAATGCCCTTCAACAAACGCGTTTTATCGAGTTCGGCCTCTGTGATCGGTAAGCCATGGGGAACACTTTTCCCTCGGGTATGGCGACGGATAAAGCGTTTCACCATCCTATCTTCGAGAGAATGGAAGCTGATCACCGATAAACGTCCCTGAGGTGCCAGCACGACAAGTGCGCCCTCTAATGCCTGGTCGATCTGCTCTAATTCACTATTGATGTAGATGCGTATGGCCTGAAATACTCGTGTGGCTGGATGCTTATTGCGTTCCTTACTCTTACAGATCCTAGCGATAAGGTCCGCCAGTTCCTTGGTTCTCAAGAAAGGAGTCTTTTCACGATCTGCCACAATACAACGCGCGATATGACGAGAATTCTTCTCTTCACCATAGGTTTTAAATACCCAAGCCATATCTTCAATTTCGGCGCGGGCGATCCACTCTGCAGCGGTTTCCCCCTGAGAGTTATCCATACGCATATCTAGTGGACCATCTCTTAAGAAACTGAATCCACGCTCAGCATCGTCCAGTTGGGGTGATGAAACACCAAAATCGAGCAATACACCATCTATCTTGCCCTTCAAGCCAAGATCTTCAACATAAGTAGCCAGTTGACCAAAACCACCATGCACTATGCTGAACCTGTTATCGTCGGCAAACTGCTTAGCAGCCTCAATGGCTTGTGGATCTCTGTCTATAGCAATTAAACGACCATTCTCACCTAAGTGCTTCAACACTTCACGAGAATGCCCGCCTCTGCCAAAGGTGCCATCGATATAGATGCCATCTTGTTTTATGTTCAGGCCTGCAACCGTTTCAGAAAGCAGTACTGATAAATGTGAAAATTCTTGGCTCATTAGTATCTTCTATCTATTTTTGCGTCACTGATCACAGTGAGAAATCGGCAAGACGTTCATTGTTGGCGAACTCTTCGCTACGAATCGTCTCTCGGCTTTGCTCTATCTGCTGCTGCCATGCAGCCTCATCCCAGAGCTCAAATTTGTTTAACTGACCCACTAACATTGCGTGTTTATCTAAATTCGCATATTGACGTAACGGCAGAGGAAGTAATAACCTACCGTTACCATCTAGCTCACACTCGTGTGCATAGCCTAATAGCAATCTTTTCATAGCTCGTTCAGAAGCTTGGGTATCGGAAAGCAGAAGCAGTTTTGCTTCAATCTTGTTCCATTCATCTAATGGATACAGCAGAAGACATGATGATTGAAAATCAACAGTAATCACTAACTGACCATGATATTCGGCACGTAATGGCTCACGGTAACGCTTAGGGATAGCGATCCGGCCTTTTGTATCAAGGTTTATAGCACTCGCACCACGAAACACGTTAGTTTGTCCTTGCTGTCAGTAAATGATCCACATATATCCACAAATTCCCACAATTGCTAATTCTAGAGACAGAACACAAGACTTGTCAAGAGCACCACCTATTTAAAAATCCAGTACTCAAGCGGGTTAGCAGCATGTTTAAAAAATGATTGAGTTGACGAAACTAGATGGAGGAAAGTGGATCTAGAACCCTAAAGAGTTGAAAAAACAGACAGAAGAGGAAACTAATGTCGAATACTAGAGGTGAAAAGTGGTAGGAAATCCCAGAAATATTCGACTCAGTTGGAAATTGAGCGTTCCGATTCGATTTTATGAGCGCTATTTACATCGTATCTCATCAAAATACTTATGAATGAAGAAGCTCAGATAAACAAAGATTAATCATTGGTCTATTATGTAAGAACCAACTTTAACACTTAAGCATGACTAAATATCGAGCAGAAACTGCCGATAGTACTAAGTAGGAGTACTTAACAGGAGATATCATGGTTGGTTTAGATAGCCTTTATGCCATGCTTGCACGCCCCATTCAGCTAAGCATTAAACGTAAACGCTTGATGGTCGAGGAAGCTGACAATAGCGCGAGTATTGCTGCCGACGATCATGAGACCCCACAATCGGAGCAGTCGAGTCTTGAACGACGACAATCACAGGAAGATAGACGTGAAGGTCTATTTCGTGGTGATCGCCGCAGTGACTCTGAAAAAAATGAAGCAAGTGAAAGAGAACGTAAAACAAGCAGAGATCTCGCCGAACATGAAGCGGTGAACTCACCACTCCCCAGAATTGATATCGATATTTAATCAGCCCCCATAGCTAATAACAGCAAGATCATTTTCAGCTAGGCCTTGGTTGACGTAACTTGAGAAACAGCCTCTTTCCAACCGAGGTAAAGACTCTCTCTAGCCTCGGCAGAAATATCAGGACTAAAGGATTTATCTAAGTTTGCTTTATGTTTCAGCTCAGCCGTAGACTGCCAAAACCCCACAGCCAAACCAGCCAAAAAAGCAGCTCCCATTGCCGTAGTCTCGGTGACGACCGGACGATGCACCTCTACGTTGCTTATGTCTGCCTGAAACTGCATTAAAAAGTCATTAGCAACGGCGCCACCATCGACGTTAAGCTGTTTTAACATAACTCCACTGTCTTTAGTCATCGCCTCGAGAAGATCGCGGCTCTGATAGGCTATAGCCTCTAGTGCGGCTCTGATAATGTGATTACGATTGGAGCCTCGTGTTAAACCGACTAAGGCACCACGCGCATTTGGCTCCCAATAAGGCGCACCTAAACCGACAAAAGCGGGGACCAAATAAACACCATTGGTATCTGCTACTTTAGAAGCGAAGTATTCGGTATCCTGGACATCACGAATAAGGCCAAGCTCATCTCTGAGCCATTGAATAGTCGCCCCCCCCATAAACACGGCTCCCTCCAGGGCATAATTGACTTCCCCCTTGGCACCTATGGCTATAGTGGTTAACAAGCCATGTTGAGATCGCACCGCCTGTTTACCGGTATTCATCAGCAGAAAACAGCCAGTGCCATAGGTATTCTTGGCCATGCCCTCATCGATACAGAGCTGACCAAACAAGGCCGATTGCTGATCACCTGCAATTCCTGCAATATCTATCTCCCCACCTTCCCCTGCAATTCTTGTCTTACCATAGATACAAGTAGATGGTTTAACCTCGGGTAATAGAGAGCTGGGTATATCGAGTGCTTTGAGTAACTTTTGATCCCATTGCTGAGTATGAATATTAAATAGTAAGGTGCGACTCGCATTCGTCGGATCTGTGACGTGAACCTTGCCCTCGGTCAACTTCCACACCAGCCAGGTATCGATAGTGCCGAACAGGAGCTCGCCTTTTTCCGCCCGAGCTCTGACACCGGGAACATTATCTAATATCCACTTTATTTTAGTGCCTGAAAAATAGGGATCCAAGAGAAGCCCGGTAGACTCGCGTACATATTCTTCTAAGCCTTGTAACTTGAGCTCATCACAGATACTACTACTACGACGGCATTGCCAAACAATGGCGTTGTATACCGGCTTACCTGTTTTTCTATCCCATATGATCGTAGTTTCACGTTGATTAGTTATGCCAATGGCGGCCACTTCATCACTATGAATATCGGCTCTGGCGAGCACTTCGATCAGGGTCGAACTTTGGGATGCCCATATTTCCATAGGATCATGCTCAACCCAGCCCGCTTGAGGGTATACTTGAGTAAATTCGCGCTGAGACATGGCAACAATATTGGCATCATGATCAAATACGATAGCTCTTGAGCTCGTGGTCCCCTGATCTAACGCAATCACATATTTCTTGGTCACAACTTTTTCCTATTGTTGGCTAGTATTTCTCAATCATAACCATACAGGTTATTGCTGAGTCTCCTGTAACACTCCTATTTCGGGTTCCACTATTGTTTCTGGTTCCACAGTATTCGCTGACTCGGGCTCTTCAGCATTGGCTTCCACCGTGATTTCATCACAGGCATGAGCTGGCAGATACCAAAACTCGGCCAACTTGCCATTTTTAATATGGAAATTGCCGATGCTGCACTGACTCAGTTGCTCACCATCATTGTCCCAGGTCACCCTTTCCACAGTACTGACATAATTGCCCGAATCGATCATCTGAAGAATAGTGGCATTAGCATCTTTCAATGTCTCAAAGTAATCCGCCATCGCGGCCGCAAACTCTTTCTGGCTAGAGGTTTCGACCTCAACCTTGGTCCCGGTAACATGCATCCAACGAACATCATCTGTAGTGTATTGCAGCATCTGTTTGACATCATGGCTGTTGTAGGCTGCGATAAATCCTTCGACAATCTCAGTAGAGGTCTGATTGGCCATTGCGGTAAAAGGAAGTAAAGACAGGGTCGCCGCAAGTAGATAGGGCTTCATATCACACCTCTTGTTTGGTAGTTGCCGATCTAAAATAGATCACAGATTAAGTTCATCGTATTAGATGAATATAATCTTATGAAGTTCATTTTACTAACAAAATATAGTCAAATACGACAGAAACGACAATGCCCCACATAAGTGAGGCATTGTTATCCAGCTTTAGGTAAGCCTTTAGTGCTACATCGAGTCACTGAACTGAATATAAACTAACCCGATTAGCCAGACATAGCCCACAGCTTCACAACTAAGCTAAGTGGATTATAGCTTGTAACTTAATTGCATACCGACTAACCAGACATCGCCAACAGCTTCACCATCGAAGTTCACCTGAGCCAGATCCATTAGATTCATCGACTCATTGATCGGTGCATCACCGTAAGCCTTAATATAAGTCACAGCAAAATCTACAGTCAGATTTTCAGAGGCTTGATAACCGGCACCGACACTGAGCCACAAACGATCAGAATCCGGAATAGTCATGGTGCGATATTCATCATCCACTGCGGTATTATCGTAGGCGATACCCGTGCGTAAAAGCCATTCGTTATCTAACTGATATGTAGAGCCCAATGCGAAGCGCCAGTTATCCTTAAAATTCTCTTCTTTAACAAGATCTGACTCCAATCCACCCACAGGCTTAACGTCACCCGGGAAATAAGCGACTAATTCATCGAAGACACTCCATTGCGTCCAGTTAACACTGGCATGCATGGCCCAGTTGTCACTGAGTTGGTGATAAGAAGCCAGCTCAGCAAATGCTGGTAACTCCAGTGGCAAGTTTCCTTCAATATCGACATCTTGCCCGCCAGTATAAAGCAGACCCGAAGCCGAGCCCTCAAGTTCTAGCTCAACACCGCTGTGATAGGCGAAACCCAGACGATGTGCAGGATTTATCTGCCAGCTGGCGCCAACTTTCCAACCCATAGCAATATCGTCACCTTCCATGCTCTTAAGGCTGGTACCACCAGCTGGTAGAGCCTCTGCGACGTCTGCTGGCAGCGAAGGGTGAGCCTTCAATCCATCGATCCAGCCAGGAGCCGATGCGCCGATATTTCCCTCGCCGTATACGATTCTCAGTCCTGCACCGACACTGAATGCTTGATTGATCTTGTATGCAATATTGGGATTAAACTCGACAGTAGTCACCGAAGTCTCGCTGCCGAAGATGGCCGCCGCGTGATCGGCTGGTAACTCAGTCGTCAAACCGTAATTAGAGTTAATCGCCATCCCCCAGGTCCAGCTATCATTAATCTGACTAGAAAAATAAAAATTAGGTACCACAGCATTATCGGCAACATCTATGGCATCGGCATTCATCGTCATCGCCTGTGAGCCGAACAGCGGAGAAGCGATAGAGATATCACCAGTCACATCTACGTTTGGCATCACATAGATGCCACCTGCAGAGAAACTCGTCCCTTCAAGGTAGGTCAACATGGCAGGGTTACGTGCCTGAGTGGATGCATTATCGGCCATAGCCGCTTCACCGGCAAAAGCACGGCCCAGACCCGTGGCTGAGTACTCGGCTAATTGAAAACCTGCCGCCTGTACATGAGATACACTTCCCAGGAGCACCCCAGTCACGGCCAGAGATATTATGCGCTTGTTCATCATCTTAGTTTTTATTCCCATAATTATTATCTTTCTTAATCGACATCAGCTTTAGAGTAATAGCTCGATTTTTAGCATCTGGAGTGTACTTATGCAGAATATCTTTGCAAGCAAGAGAGATAATTCAGAGTAATTAACTGGATATGCCGAGGTATTCAGTATTTAGTAAGATGAAATGGCTATTTAAAACAGTCTGCAAGTCAACTATGACGAGACAGCGTCACCATTGGAGATGAATTTCATGGGGAGAATGTTATAAATAACCATATAAATCAATAGACAATGAAATTTATAGCGACTTACACACGTTAGCTTAAATAGAAATCTTCTGGTAGTTAAAATCACTAGAAGAAATAACAAAACCTTGAATCAGTTCACAGAAAAATAAAACAATCATATTTTCAATAGGATGGAGCTAGTTGGTTTCGATTTAAAACAAAAGCCGGATAAACACTTGTTCATCCGGCTCTAGATTCTTAACACTTAAGTACAAATGTACGCTTAAAAAATCTTACAGCTTCCAGCTTGGGAGTTTAGCTTCATAAGCCGCAATCTGATCGACATAACCTAAAGTCAAACCAATAGCATCCAAGCCATTTAGTAGGTTATGTCGAGCCGAAGTCTCAATCTCAAAACTAAATTTAGCCCCCGATGGAGATGTGACAGTTAAAGCCTCAAGATCGACTGTGATCTCGGCGCCCTCTTGTGCCTCAACCTCATCCATCAACTGCTGCACTTCGACATCAGTCAAACGCACCGGCAGTAGGCCATTGTTGATAGAGTTACCATAGAAAATATCGGCAAAGCTTGGTGCGATAATGGCGCGTAAACCAAAATCGGCTAACGCCCATGGGGCATGCTCACGGCTAGAACCACAGCCAAAATTTTCCTTAGTAAGGAGAACCGATGCGCCCTTATATCTGGGAAAGTTGAGGCTAAACTCTGGATTTGGCTGATCGCCAGCCTCGTCCAAATAACGCCAATCATGGAAGAGGTGTACACCAAAACCATCGCGAGTCACTTTAGACAGAAACTGCTTAGGGATGATCTGATCGGTATCGACATTAGCGCTATCGATCATGACCGAAAGCCCAGTGTGTGAGGTAAATGGATTCATTACTCTGTGCTCCTAGTAAGCTCTGTGAATAGCGACGACATCATCGGCTATAAAAAATTCATACATCTCGGTGCTCCTAGTAAGGTTTGCGAATATCGACGAAGTGACCAGCGATAGCCGCCGCTGCGGCCATGGCCGGGCTAACAAGGTGAGTACGACTACCTCGTCCCTGACGTCCCTCGAAATTACGATTACTGGTTGAGGCGCAACGATCGCCTGCCTCTAAACGATCATCGTTCATCGCTAAACACATAGAGCAACCCGGTAGACGCCACTCGAATCCCGCATCGATAAAGATCTTGTCCAGTCCTTCGGCCTCCGCCTGCTCTTTAACTAAACCTGATCCTGGTACTACAATCGCAATCACGCCATCGGCAACCTTACGGCCCTTAGCCTGTGCAGCCGCAGCACGTAGATCTTCGATACGAGAATTAGTACATGAACCGATAAAGGCCTTGTTGATACTAACATCAGTCATACTAGTCCCGGCTGAAAGCGCCACATACTTGAGCGCTTTTTCGATGCTGTGTCTAACCGTAGCGTTTTGCTCATCTGCTGGGTTTGGTACGACGCCATCGATGGCAACGACTTGTCCCGGATTTGTTCCCCATGTGAGCTGAGGCGCTATATCACCGGCCTCGAGCACAACTGTCGCATCAAAAACTGCATCTTCATCAGTTTTTAATTCGGCCCAATCCGCTACAGCTTGATCCCAAGCTTCGCCCTTGGGTGCAAATTCACGCCCCTTCATATATTCGACAGTGGTAGCATCCGGCGCAATCATTCCCGCCTTAGCCCCCATCTCAATGGCCATATTACACACAGTCATGCGACCTTCCATGGTTAGGGCTTCGATAGCCTCACCACAGAACTCAACGACATAACCCGTGCCGCCATCCATGCCAATCTTGCCTATGATGGCAAGCACGATATCTTTGGCTGTGATCCCGACAGCGACATGCCCACGCACCACAATCTTCATCGTCTTAGCTTTTAGCTGACGCAAGGTTTGCGTCGCCATCACGTGCTCAACTTCAGACGTGCCTATACCGAACGCCAGTGCACCAAATGCACCGTGAGTGGCGGTGTGAGAGTCACCACATACGATAACAGCGCCGGGTATGGTGATGCCAAGTTCAGGCCCCATCACATGCACTATACCTTGGTTCTTATGATGTATGTCATAGAGGCGCACACCAAACTCTTTACAGTTATCCTGCAGTGTTTCTACTTGGATTCGAGCCATAGGGCTCAAAGCATCCAGGCTTGCACTCTTAGTCGAGGTGTTATGATCCATGGTTGCGAAGGTTTTCTCTGGCGCGCGCATTTTGCGACCCGCGGCCCTCAAACCACTGAATGCCTGAGGTGATGTCACCTCATGGACCAAATGTCTGTCTACATAGATAAGCGGCGCTTCACCCTCATTCTCAACGACGATATGTGCATCCCATACCTTCTCGTATAAAGTCTTAGCCATGATCTACGCCTCCCCTACAGTTAATGCAATAACTGAGACAGTACAACCATCCCTCATACCATTCTCGTATAAAGTATTAGTCATATATTAAACCCCTTCGGCAACAGCTTGAGCAATATAATCACCCATCTGACTGGTAGATTTAGCCTGGCTACGCTCGCTTGCAGGCAGTAACTCACCAGTTAAGTAACCATCTCTCAGTGTCTTGCTCACGGCGGCTTCTATCGCTTGGGCAGCATCTTCGAGTTTCAGGCTATGACGCAAAAGCAAGGCGGCTGACAGAATTTGTGCCACCGGATTAGCGATTCCCTGACCGGCGATGTCCGGCGCACTGCCACCAGCAGGCTCGTACATGCCGAAACCTTCACTGTTCATGCTAATCGATGACAGCAGACCCATAGAACCGGTCAACATGGCAATCTCATCCGAGACGATGTCGCCGAACAGGTTAGAGCAGAGCATGACATCGAATTCATTTGGACGACGTAACAACTGCATGGTGGCGTTATCGATATAGATGTGTTCAAGTTCGACATCCGGGTAATCCTTAGCGACCTCTTCGACGACTTCACGCCAGAGTACACTGCAAGCCAAGACGTTAGCCTTATCGACCGAAGTCACTTTCTTGCGACGACCCTGGGCAGATTCGAATGCAATCTTAGCTATGCGCCTGATCTCTTTGCGGCTATATCTCATGGTATCGAATGCTTCTTCATTCTCGCCTTCGCCCTGACGACCCTTAGGCTTACCGAAATAGATACCGCCAGTTAATTCACGCACACAAAGAATATCGAAGCCCTTCTCTGAGATGTCGCTACGCAGTGGCGACATATGTTCGAGGCCCGTATGTAATTTAGCCGGACGCATATTGCAGAAAAGCTCGAAGTGTCCACGAAGAGGCAGTAGCGCGCCACGCTCAGGTTGATCGTTTGGCGGTAAGTGCTCCCACTTAGGACCGCCAACTGAACCAAACAGTACGGCATCGGCCGCTTCACAACCTTTTAGAGTCGCTTCTGGTAGAGGACAACCATGATTATCGATGGCCGCGCCCCCAACATCATATTCACTATATTCGATTGAGAGATCGAAACGCTTCTCGACCGCGGCCAGCACCTTGCGCGCCTCGGCCATCACTTCGGGTCCAATTCCATCTCCGGCTAATACAGCTACTTGATAACTCATACGACACTTACTCCCAACTCTTTAATTTTACTATTCGAATAATTGATAACTTTTTTATACGCCGCCTAACTCGCTACGCTTCTGCTGAATTTTCTCTTTACAATCGGCAACTTTATCTGCACGCCAAGTCAGGTTCATCACATGTATCAGCGCCTGAACCGAAGCTTCAACCACATCGGTCGCCAGCCCGACGCCATGGAAGCTCTGCTGCTGATAGCTCGCCTCAATATCTACCTGACCCAGGGCATCTTGTCCCTCACCCTTGGCGCTTAGCTTATAGCTGGTAATATTCACTTCACACTTGCTCGCACGGGCGATGGCATTATACGCAGCATCCACAGGACCGTTACCCGTGGCCGCCTCAGTGACAGTCTTGCCATCGATTTCAACTTTAACCGTCGCAGTTGCATTGCCTTGAGTAGAATCAGAATGGACCACCAGCTGCTGCAATTTATAATGCGCGTCCTCATCGACCTGAGCCTCAATAAAGACCAGTGCCTCTAGGTCATAATCAAATACCTGACCCTTCTTGTCTGCCAGCTCAACGAAGGAGTTATACAAGGTATCCATATCGTAATCGCTCTCGCCATAACCCATCTCGGCCATGCGATGCTTAATCACGTGACGTCCCGAGCGAGAAGTCATATTGAGATTATTACGGGGTAGCCCTATGCTCTCTGGCGTCATGATCTCATAGGTATTCTGTGACTTAAGCATGCCATCTTGATGAATACCCGATGAATGAGTGAATGCATTAGCACCGACTATCGCCTTATTTGCCTGTACCGGCATGTTACACAACTGGCTGACTAGGTTTGAAGTACGATGGATCTCTTTGGCATTGATGCCGGTTTCGAAACCAAGTTTTGCCTTACGGGTAGACAAGATCATGGCTATCTCTTCCAGAGAACAGTTACCCGCCCGCTCGCCGATGCCATTGACCGTACATTCGATCTGGCGTGCACCATGCTGCACAGCGGTGATCGAGTTAGCGACAGACATGCCTAAGTCATCGTGACAATGAACCGAGATCACCGCCTGATCTATGTTAGGAACCCGATTAAACAAGGTTTCTATGATGGAACCGAATTCGCTCGGTATGGTGTAACCTACGGTATCGGGAATATTAATTGTCCTGGCGCCCGCTTTAATCGCCTCTTCGACCATGCGACATAGGTTGTCGATAGGCGTGCGACCCGCATCTTCACAGGAGAACTCGACATCGTCGGTGAATCGTCGTGCATACTTGATGGCGCCAACCGCCATCTCTAATACCTGATCGAAAGAACGTTTCAGCTTACTTTCAACATGTATGGTCGAAGTGGAGATGAAAGTATGAATACGGAACTGTTCGGCAACCGACAGTGACTGAGCCGCTGCATCGATATCTTTTTCCAAAGCGCGAGACAGGGCACATACTCGGCTGTTTTTTATCGTACGGGCTATGGTCTGAACAGACTTAAAATCTCCCGGAGACGAAACAGGAAAACCCACCTCCATCACGTCAACACCCAGTCGTTCCAGAGATAGCGCTATCTGTAGCTTTTCCTTAACCGTTAAGCTTGCCGCCAAGGCTTGTTCGCCATCACGTAGGGTCGTATCAAAAATAATCACTCGGTTAGACATCTGGTTTCTCCGTGGAAGACCTAATTATTATTTGCGCTTAAAAACAAAAAACCCCGCGGTTGTTAGCGCGGGGTTTGTGAATGCTGTTTCTCTATCGAGTGTGCAACACTACATCCTCCGCGCAGGACCTGCGAGAATGAGAATGAGGAGGTTGAGTAATGCACGCTTTATATTCATCTGTCTTATTTATTCAATGTGCATAATTAATTATGCAGAAGTTAATACTCGATTTTGACGTTATTTTCGTAAAGAACGTTTAATTTTTAACGTGTGGCGGCTCCAGTGTCAACCCCATTCTTTTCATTTTCGCCTTATTAGACCAGAGAAAACACCTTTAAACCCTGACTATCTTTTCATTAACCCTATAATCTGCAGCCATTTACCTAAGATATCTCGATAAAAAGTCGATTTTGAAACAAATAGTTCTAAATCATACTCTGTTGTTTTTTAATACATCAAATTAGTTATAATGCCTGCCACATGGATTTCGAATAAGTAAACGGAGCTTCACCCAATGATCTTTCGTATCGTAGTGCTTTGCCTCACATTCTGGCTAGCGCCAGCATGGGCAAACATACAAGACAGACTCGATACGATCGACAGGCTCCTTTATCAATACCCTACTCAAGCCCTCAATGAGATCAACACCCTAGAAAACATTACCTCTCCCATCAAGCTTACCGAAACAGATAAATTAAGGCTCTCACTACTCAGATGTGAAACCTTCCTGCAACTAGGCGAAAATGAGGCAGCAATTAACGTTGCCCGCATGAATGAAGCTAAGGCGAAGATTCTCAAGCTAGATCAAGCGCGTCCTTACTTCCTCAACTGCATGGCTGCCGCATTCAATAACTATGGTGATTACCGACAGGCATTACCCATACTGGACAGCTCTGTCATGCTGTCCAGGGAGCTTAAACAACCTCAGTCCCTTGTAAACGGATTGAGACTTAGAGGTATAATAGATACTCAGATTGACAGCTATAGTAGCGCATTCGAAGATCTCGTTTTAGCCAGTGATATCTACTCCGATACCCGATCACAAGCTATCAATTGGGTACTGCCTCCAAAGATCAGTATCACACTAGCTATGAGCCAACTGCTAGCCAAAAACGGTAAGTTTAAACCCGCCTACCAGTTATTAGAAAAGGCCCTCGTTAGAGATGATCCCAAGGGTAAGGTGCTACTCACAGCCAGCATACAAGTGGCAAAGATGGCTCAGCTTAATCATGCTATATCCAGTGACCAACTGATTAAAGAGGCAAAAAATTTATTACCAGAACTCGAAACGGCTTTCGAGCTTGCCGTGAGTTACAAGGATATTGCTCAGCTAGAATATAGCAGAGAAAATTACAGTCGAGCGATTCAGCTATTGGAGATCAGTTTACATACCTTCATTAAACAAAAAAGCACCATAGAAAAATTACGAACCCAACGTCTACTTGCCCAAGTACTACTGACAAGCGGCAACCAGCCCAAAGCCATGACCCTGATGAACCAAGCCATAGCAACGGGTCTACAAACTTTTAAATATCATGAGTTAGTACTGTGCTATCAGGTATTGAGTGCCTATTACGTTGATCAGGGCAATTTCGAGCAGGCTTATCATTACCAAGTGCTCAAATTCGGTGCCGCAGAAAACACCTTTAACTTCATCAAAGATACGCGTTTACAGCAATTAAACACTCGTCTGAGCCGACAACAGATTGCACATTCTGCCATAGATAGACACAGTCCTATGCTAGGCAGTCAAGCTCAGTTTAAGAGTGAATATGTACTACTGACTCTATTCATCCTAGTGGCTCTTATGACCATAAGGCAGAGACTAAAATCAACTAAGCTCGCGCAAGCGCCAAAAATCTCCAGCTCACTCGAACAGAAAATAGATAAACTGATCGGCCACAGCAAACTTGTCGGTTTCCACTTGAGTCTTATTCTTATCGATTCCAGACATATTTTTCCTGCCGATCTACCTCTTTTGCATACACGACTGGAGAACCTCCTCAGAGAGCAAGACATAATCACAACGACTATCGATGAGGAGGTGGTGATCTTGTTACCTCATACACAGGAGAAAGGCACCTTAAAGATTATCGAACAGATAAAAACAGTGATGCAGCCACTACAGCAAGGTGATCGGGCTAATATTGGCTATTCAAAATTGCAACAACAGGACAGCCTCAAGTCTTTGATAAAACGAGCTAAGGTGAAACAGTTAATTTTGAAGAACAGGAAACAAGCAAGCCATAGCACAACAACTGTTTAGCTCCAGCTCTCCTAGCTATCAGCCAGCTAGTTAGTTAGTTAGTTAGTTAGTTAGTTAGTTAGTTAGTTAGTTAGCGATCTTATGAAGATAATTCACCGCCGAAACGGCTTAGCTCGAACTCCCTGAATCTGGCTCTCCTAGCTATCGGCTAGGTAGTTAGCGATCTCATCGAGGAATTCACCACCGAAACGGCTTAACTTACGCTCACCGACACCGTTAACAGCCAACATTTCGCCTGGACTCGTGGGGGTCATGGCCGCCATTTCGGCCAGAGTCGCATCGTTGAATACCAGATAAGGCGGAACATCCAATTCTTCAGCCAAGCGTCTACGCAGCAGCTTCAATCTGGCAAATAACTTACGATCATAATTCAATGGCGCACGAGTACTGCCACTACGACGCTTAGAAGTGGTTTGCAGTATGATTCTCGGCTCTGCCAACAATAACTCAACTTCCCCTTTGAGCACTGCTCGCGCCGAGGGGTTCAACTTGACCGATGAGCCCCGGGTAATATCTTGACTGGCAAAGCCTAAGTGGATTATCTGCCTGATGATACTCAGCCAAAATTCATGACTCTTGTCTTTGCCTATTCCCCAGGTGGATAACTTATCATGGCCGCGGTCCAACACATTGGCGGCTTTAGAGCCACGCAACACCTCGATGAGGTGATTGATGCCGAAGCCTTGCTTCAAACGATAGATGCTTGAGAGCACCTTCTGTGCATCTTGAATGCCGTTATATCGCTTAGGCGGATCTAAACAGATATCACAGTTACCACAGGGCTCTTCGGCACTCTCATCGAAATAGTGCAGCAGCACCTGACGACGACAGGTCTGCGCCTCGGCAAAGGCGGCCATGGTATTGAGCTTATGCAACTCGACCTGCTGCTGGGGACCCGGCTCAGATTGCTCTATCAGATGGCGTACCCGGCCGATATCGGCGGGGTCGAACAGCATCAAGGCCTCAGAATCTAAACCATCACGTCCGGCCCGTCCCGTCTCTTGATAATATGACTCCACGCTCTTGGGGATATCGTAATGCACCACGTAACGAACATTGGACTTGTTAATACCCATGCCAAATGCCACGGTTGCCACCACGATATCGAGTTGATCTTTCAGGAAGCGGTCTTGAACATCGGCCCTCTCCTCCTGAGTCCTGCCCGCATGATAAGAGTCGGCATTATGGCCCTGGAGTCTCAGACGCTCCGCCACCTCATCGACTCGTCTACGGCTGCCGCAATAGATGATGCCACTGGTGCCATTTTGGGCAGTAACGAACTGACGTAACTGATTAGCAGCATTGAGCTTCTCGGCCACTGTATAGCGAATATTCGGACGGTCGAAACTGGTGAGTAAGGAGTAAGGAGTAATAGTCAGACGCTGACAGATATCTTGTCTGGTGGCCTGATCTGCCGTGGCCGTCAGTGCCATAATCGGCACATGGGGAAAATACTGTCTCAGCCTGCCTAGCGCCGCATACTCGGGCCTGAAATCATGACCCCATTGGGAAATACAATGCGCCTCATCTATGGCGAAAAGCGAGATATGCAGTTCATGCAGACGGTCGATAAAGCTGGCTTGCAGCAAACGCTCGGGAGAAACATAAAGCAGTTTTAGCTCGCCGCTGTGCATCTCCCTGAGGATCCTAGCCCGCTCTTCCCCTGCCTGAGATGAATTTAGGTATCCGGCATTGACTCCCATCTGCTGCAGGCTATCGACCTGATCTTTCATCAGGGATATCAGCGGTGAGACGACTATGGTCAACCCTGGCATCTGCAATGCCGGTAGCTGATAACACAGGCTCTTACCACCACCTGTAGGCATTATCACCAAGCAATCGATACCGGCACAAATCTGCTCTATCACCTCCCGCTGGCCCTTTCTGAAGGTGCGGTAGCCGAATACCGACTGCAGGCTCGAAGAGAGTGGATCTGATTGAGGTTGCGGCATCACTTGGTCCATGGGCATCGGGAGTCTGAAATAAGGCCGACCATTCTAATAAAGCTCACGCCTCTTGTCTCTCATGATCGGCTAATGTTTGAGAATAATCTTGCATACCAAGGTAAATAAGCGATAGATTAATTGCTCTAATAATAATCAACGACCCATTTAAAGTCGTATAAGGGATGCTTATGACCAATCCAGTGCAAGCCGAAATTCTTAAGAGAGTGGCTGAAGTGTTCGATAAGCAAGTGCCATTCCATAACCTCTTGGGCATGGACATCAAACGTTATGATATCGATGGCGTCGAAGTTAGCGTCAATATGAAGCCTGAGCTTATCGGCAATATCCACCAGCAAATCCTCCATGGCGGCGTCACTGCCACGGTACTCGACGTTGTCGGTGGACTGACAGCCTTCTCGGGTTTAGTCGCCAGTCGCGATGACTGGAGCGTAGAAGAGCTACAGAGCCGCTTGCAAACTTTAGGCACCATAGATCTGAGAATCGATTACCTCAGGCCCGGCAGAGGTGAGATATTTACCGGCACCGGCACTGTGATCCGCGCCGGAAATCGCGTATCAGTCTGCCGCATGGAGCTGCATAATGAACGTGGCGATCACATTGCCTTCGGCACGGGTACTTACATGGTCGGCTAAGTCTGTAGAAGGAACGGCTTCAGAACACAGCGGTCGCAAGCTTTTCTTGCCACAGCTATGTTTGCCTGTAGCTCGCTTATTTCCAAGTGTCAGTTTTACTTTCCTGGTGTCACTCTCATGAGACAGGCAAGAAACGGTTAGTCACAGCTTTAAGCTTGAGGCTGTAAGGCTTGAGGAATACAATGAGGCACTTTCTCACTTTGTAGTTCTATTCATGCTCGATTCTGAATACCGCAAAGGCATAGTCTTTGCTATTTGTGCTTATACTCTCTGGGGCTTCGCGCCACTCTATTTCAAGTTGCTGGGACAGGTTTCCGCAACCGAGATCTTGATACACAGGGTGATCTGGTCATTCGTGTTTGTCACTATACTCATGATGACATTCGGTGGCTTCTCTCGCCTCAGACAAGTGTTGAAGCGGCCGAAGCAGCTCATGGTATTAACCTTGACCTCGATTCTGATCGCGGCTAACTGGCTACTGTTTATCTGGGCCATCAATAATGATCATATGTTGGATGCCAGCTTAGGTTATTTCATCAACCCACTGGTAAATGTCATGTTGGGCATGGCCTTTCTGGGCGAGCGACTGCGGAAACTACAATGGTTTGCCGTCGCATTGGCCGCTAGCGGCGTAATGGTTCAGTTGATCTCGTTTGGCTCAATTCCCCTGGTCTCTTTGGGTCTTGCCTGCTCATTTGGTCTCTACGGACTGCTACGTAAAAAAGTTAATGTAGATGCCAAGACAGGCTTACTGGTCGAGACCGCCATACTATTCCCGGTTGCACTCATCTACCTGCTTACCAATGTGGGCGGCTCATTAACCAACATGATGACCAACGAGATGTCACTCAATCTGCTGCTATTAGCGGCGGGCATAGTGACCACCATACCCTTGCTCTGTTTCGCCGCTGCGGCGGTGAGGATCCCACTATCAGTACTGGGCTTCATCCAATATCTCGGCCCTAGTATCATGTTTATCTTAGCTATCACCCTCTATGGCGAATCATTCGATCTGGAGAAAGGAATCACCTTCCTGTTTATCTGGGGAGCCTTGGTCGTATTCACCATAGACATGTTCTACAAACGCAAGAAACAGTAATCGACAAATTAATCATCAAGAGGCCTCTATTTCTCATCATAGAAATAGAGGCCTTGTCTCTTCTATAGCATTTTTAACACCTACTATTCAAACTTATAGCTAAACTGCAGAGTCGCACTACGTCCAGGCTCGGTATAGACCACGTAACCTCCTGGAGTAAACGGCATATCGTAGGAGCTATTGATGGTGATCTCGTCACTCAAGTTTTTCAGTACCAAGCCCAGTTGCCAGTCCGAGTCGGTATTAATCAAGGCTATCTGCGCATTGTATTTAGCAAATGCAGCCTGCTCGGTATAAGGGTTGAGATCCGCGTTGGTGAAGTAGCTGGACTTAAACACTGTCTCGGCCATCAGCCGAATGTCATAGTCGCTACTCAACTCGGTGCGATACTCGAGCCAGGTGCTACCCGATACCTTAGGCGAAAGAGCATTTGGCTGGCCTGATAGGTCGCAAGAGCTGCCATTAGCCTCCACCAGATCCGATGTTTGACTCAAACTAGTAAAGCACTTGGCACCGGTAAACTCATCCCAACTGAAATCGAGTAAACCCAGACTTCCCGACCATAACCAATCATCGGCAAACGCCCAACGACCATCCAGCTCTAGGCCGAAGGAGGTTGCCTTGGCACCATTTTCCACATAGAAGCCTGTGCTGCCATCGAAGGTCGATGTCTGCAGATCGCTGAACTCCATGTAAAACACCGCCAAATTAAGATCGGCGGCTCCGCCGTCTAAGGTGAGTTTACTGCCTAACTCGTAGGACAATACCGACTCATCATCGAACTCGAAGTTTTCCGGCAAATTTGCCCTGGCATCGAATCCGCCTGATTTCGCTCCTTTGGCGATACTGGCATAAAACATGGCATCATCAATTTGATATTTGAGCGAGAGCGCAGGAGTGAAGCTCTCTTCGGTGCGCTGAGCCCTGATACTATGATCCTCACCCGTTCTATAAATTGGGTTGGCAATATTTTGTGTATTGTTACCCAGCAACAAGGGATCCAGATAGGGATAGTCCGGACCTAACATCAGGCTATAAGCGGCTCCAGAGATCCCAGGTAGTCCGAACTGATCCAGTGCGCCTTGCAGTGCCGGCGGCGATATCAAGGGCACCTGTGAGATTGGATCCCCGGACAAAAGATCGATAAGCGTCAAGTCCCGGCTACCGTCTTTCTCTTCATGGGTATATCTGAGTCCCAGACTGACGCTCCACTGCTCATCCAGGTTCCAATCGAACTTACCGAAAGCACTCATCACCTCGGACTGAGTTCGAAACTGCCTCACCCCATCAAATTGCAGCGCATAGGCCAAAAAGTGTTCATCATAGGTGAGATCTGAATCTTGATAGTAGGCGCCTAAGATATAATTGAAGCGCTCATGTCCAGGCGACATCAGCCTCAACTCCTGGCTGAATTGACTGTACTCCTCATCGCTGACACTGCGATACAAGAGAGGTCTGGGCGTCCTGTCGCCATCATTTGAGGTATCGACCTCATAGGATTGCCATCCACTGATGGCGCTTAGAGTGTGATCACCCAGTTCATACTCTATCTTCAAGGTCTGATGACTGGCGGTGAACTCTCCGCCCTCCACCTCTCCGATTGCTGGCGTGGTCTTAGCCGATATGAGGCTGACACCATAATCCCCCAGGCTGGCCGCAAGATCTGGGTTAGCTGCGGCTAATGCAGGCTCTAAAATGCCCTTAGTATTACTGTCACCGGTAAACTCATCCTTATCCTGTTGCAACTTGAGATCTATGCTCAATTTATCCGTTGGCTGCCAGGCTAAAGATAACCGCCCCAACAGCGTCTCATGCTGGACTTCAGATTCATCAGTAATGATGTTCTTCATATAGCCATCGCTGTCCACAGCCCTAAAAGCGAAGCGGGCCTGCAGAGTATCGGCTAAGGGGCCAGATACTGCACCTTCGAACGTCAAACCATCATAGGTCATGTCATAGCTGGTATTGATGTAGCCACTGAAGTAGTCCGTCGGTGACGCTGTAGTAAGATTAAGCGCACCAGCCGTGGTGTTCATGCCAAACAGAGTGCCCTGAGGGCCACGTAAGACCTCTACCATCTCCAGATCGAGAAAGGTGCTGCGCATCAGGTGCCCACGGCCGCGATAGATACCATCGACATAGGTACCCACCGTCTGCTCGAAGCCCTGATTAGGCCCAGATCCCAGGCCGCGCATATAGATATTAAAGCCTTGGCCGGATTGACTGACACTGAAGTTACCGATCCGGCTCGACAACTCTTCTGTGTTACTGATGTTCATATTCTCTAAGGCTTCACGATTGATGGTCGCCACCGACAAGGGTACATCTTTCACACTCTCGGTACGCTTCTGGGCCGTGATTGTGATCACCTCAAGTTGACGAGCATTCTCTTGCTCTTTCTCATTACTATCATCATCTGCAAACACCAGCATAGGCGTTGAAATCATGCTGCTTATCAGCAGTTTAGTTATTATATTTAATTGCATAGTCCACTCTCTTATTTTATTTTGGGATTACGCAGATGAATACGACTTTATTCCATCTGATTTAGGCCCGCACTCCCCTGCGGGCCCGCCTTAATGTGTTATACCATTCCATATAAGTATCTGGTCAGTTCAGAGGCTCTCAGTTTTTTCAATTCAAGGCGCATTGATGAGGAAATGGTATTCCCTTTTAAGTCAATGCAACACAGAAGTGGAAACACTAAGAGCCTCACGCAGTGCGGGTTTCAAAGCCCTTTATGCTACGTTGAATGTTCTCGATATAGAATAACTATTAGCTTCAAACATTCGCCTTGCCTACAGTGCTTTGAACTCCCGCTGAATAATCAGATACTTACTCGGAATGGTATTAAATACAGGGGAAAACAGCCTCAAACATGGAAGGCATCATGTAGCGGGATTTAGGAAAGTATTCCTTCATCACAGTCTGCTCATCACCTGGCTTAAGGATTTTCTGCACCGCGTTGGGAAAGTCAGGCGAGGCGAGTAAGTTACGGATCTGCACCACAGCCATATCCTCATCGCCCAAGCCATCACCATCGGCCGCCATCTCTAGCCAGGCGACGCCACATTGGCGTTTGGCATTACGGGGCCTGTCCTCCTCACGTGAAACCACTATGGTGTAGTAGCCCTTGGCATCCAGAGGCACCTCCTCATCGAACAGGCAATCGGTTACCCGAGTGTTGGCGAAGCTCTGATTGGAACAAATAGACCAATATCTCAGGTCGGCATCGAGCTGTTCACGAGCACCATAGAAGGACTTAGTGACCTTAGGCATCTTGGCGCGGATAACCAATATCTTGCCAAATTTACGGTTCACTATGGTGCGAATGTAATTATTATCCAGGTTCGGATAGAAGCCCCCCTCAGAACGGCGACCCGCGGTGATTTTTTTACCCGAATACATGGACAACAAGAATTCTCTATCGTATTGGATGTACCAACTCGCCGGGTTGGTAGCCGGCCAGGTAGCAGGCTTATCCGGCTGATCTCTAAGGGCTATATATTGCTCTGCAGGAATGTTGAGTGCCGTGGGATCGATCCTCAAGGGTTGTCCGACATTCAAGCTGTCACAAGCTGCATTGCCTTTTAACGTCTTGCCATTACTCAGAGTTAATATCGGCTCGGGCAATGGCACACCACCTGTGATAGATGCCTGCTCATCGGGCAAATAGATACGATAAATCAACAGCTGCTGATCTTTCTTATAGGTAGGTGCATAGATGCTCTTACGCACCATATTGCGTTGCATCACGCCTCGCTCTATCTCCGGCGGAATTCCTGTCTGTACCGCGATGCGGTAGCTGCGTTTCTCAGCCAGGCGATCGGCGCCAGCCTGATAAGGATTAATATTATTTAGCTTAGGTGCCACCAGGTAATCGGCCACCGAGTCCATGGGGCGCCCTCCTTCGTCATAACTGATCAATGACTGGTAGCGTGCATGGGCAAACTCACCGTCGATCTGCAACTTGGCTCCCTTAGGTATGGTGAAAGTCGCCGCCCAATAGAAGACGTTTGCATCCGGATAGGCCACATTGATATAGGGATCGGCACTGAAAGGGCCTCGATTCCAGAAGCAGGTACGTGGGCCACCAACATCAGATGTTGGCTTCTCATAGTCTAAAGCTTGTGCCTGTGCTTGAGGTGAAGCCTGAACCGACAGGCTGCTGATGCCCAGAAAAAAAACAGATATCCATTTAAGGCGATGCGTGTTTATTATATTAGTAATTGCGTAACTCATCTTTCTCCCCAGCGGAAATGAAACACTGATGTTACTTTTCCGTAAAAGTATGTAGCTTATTAACCTAGTCGATATAGAGAGGGTCAATTGTCGCCAAATAGACAATCTCAGATAAAAGTCACCGATGAACAGCTTAAAGATTTTCTGAAATGCTCGGAGGTCTTTAATGCCTGTAAGTCTGAGGATATCGATTACATTCTGAGACAACTTAAGATTTATCATTATGATAATGAAACGGTTATCGCTCATAGAGAAGATGTGGGAGATCAGATTAGGTTTGTGATCAAGGGCAGCTTAAACATAGTAGCCACTAGCTTAGACGGTAAAGAGGTGAGGTTTCCCCCCATAGGACCTAACCGATGGATCGGCTGGATATCCTGTTTCGATGACCAAGTCTTGTCCCATGATTGGGTCGCCACAGCGAACTCAGACATCATAGTCCTCCCTGGTATTGCAATACGAAAACTATGTAGCAAGAACCCGGACTTATACCCCAAGATAATGGCGGAGATTAATCGTCAATTTAAGTTACTCATGAGCTGGACCGAGTTTGTCTCCCTGCATTCCCTCAGCGCCAGAGCCAGCATGCTGATCCAGATTCTGGCACAGATAAGTGCGACACCCATGGATAACAAGCCCGGCTGGTTACAGGTGAATGTCACTCAAGAGCACTTGGCCTCTTTCCTCAACCTATCACGCCAAACTGCCAATAAACTGCTTGTTGGATTAGAGAAGGATGGTTTTATCAGCATAGGATATCGAAAGATCCTCATCAATACCGCATACCTGAGAGCTCAGACTGGCAAATGAATCATTAGACAGATCAATTCCAAATAAAAATGCCAGCTAATGCTGGCATTTTCTATCCACAGCTACTCAGAACCTTATAGTTCTAAGGCGAGTATCTTGGATTTTCTTTGATAGTTGTACAATTGCTTCTTCTTATCTGGCAAGGTTTCCACATCGACAATATCGAAACCCTGTTCCAGAAACCAATGAATGCTGCGCGTGGTCAGGGCAAACAATTTAGAATAGCCCCTGACCCTGGCTTGACCGATAATATTTTTAAGCAGTATGCTCCCCCTGTCGGCATCCCGGTATTCTGGATGCACCACCAGACAGGCAAACTCACCGGCATTGTCTTCCTCGAACGGGTAAAAGGCCGCGCAGCCTATGACCAGGTTATCGCGTTCGATAAGCATAAACTGCTCAATCTCCATCTCCAGCTGCTCACGGGAACGACGGACTAGAATGCCCTTCTGCTCTAACGGACGGATCAGATCTAAGATCCCGCCTATATCGCCAATGCCGGCACGGCGCAGACGCTCGGCGCTCTCGGTTACAATCTGGGTACCTATACCATCTCTGGAGAAGAGCTCCTGCAACAAGGCACCATCATCCAGATAACTAACAAAGTGACAACGGGAAACACCATTTCGACAGGCATCTATGCTGGCCTTGAGAAAGGCTTTAGTACCTGGACAGACACTCGAGCTTAAGTCTAAATCGTTCAAGATAGCTTGAGCATCATTTGGCATCAACTCGGCCAGCACTTGACCCGTACTATCCAGGATGCCTTTCTGTGAGCTAAAACCTATCATCTTATCGGCTTTGAGTTTCACTGCGATCTGAGTGGCGACCTCTTCGGCTGTCAGATTAAAGCTCTCTCCCGTAACTGAAGCGGCAACGGGCCCGAGTAACACTATGCTATTACTTTCCAGCTGCCCCTTGAGGCCTTGCACATCGATACGCCTGACCTTGCCACTCAGGCAATAGTCGACACCATCATCGACACCAAGAGGCTGAGCGATAACGAAATTACCACTCACCACATTGATCTGCGCCCCCTGCATCGGGGTATTACTCAGACTCATGGAGAGTCTGGCGGTGATATCCAGCTGCAGTCCACCCACAACTTGTTTAATCACCTTAAAGGCATCTTCGTCGGTGATCCTTACGCCATTGTAGTATTCAGGCAGGATGGTTTTGTCCGCCAAAGCCTCATCAATCTGCGGCCTGGCACCATGCACCAGAACAATCTTGATCCCCAGACTATGCAAGAGGGCAATATCATTAATGATCGAACGAAATTGTTTATTAGCTAACGCCTCGCCCCCTAGCATCACCACAAAGGTCTTGCCCCTATGGGAATTGACGTAGGAAGCTGAGTGACGAAATCCATCAACGAGTTCAGTGGTACGCACGAATATATTCTCACCTTAATTCATTTATGCAAAACTGACGGCCACAGCCGTAGGTTATAACAAACATGATATTGCATTTTAATTCAAAATAAAAGCATTTATATTTAATCGTGGATATGTAAAAACTGTTTTAAAATAGGGCGCGGACTAATAAAATGAAAATAACACAAATGAATAACAATTTAGATTATTCATTTTACTCGATCTACATGACAATGCGTTGAACAAACTAAATTTTAAGCAAAAAAAAACCCCTGAATCAGGGGCTTTAGTAGAAGTTAGCAACAAGTTATTACTTGATTTTAGCTTCTTTGTACATAACGTGCTTACGGATAACGGGATCAAATTTCTTGATTTCCATCTTTTCAGGCATGTTACGTTTGTTCTTTTCAGTCGTGTAGAAATGACCAGTCTTAGCGCTAGAAACTAGCTTGATCTTCTCACGATTACCTTTAGATTTAGCCATGGTTTATTATACCTTCTCGCCGCGTGCACGAAGTTCTGCAACAACAACTTCAATACCTTTCTTATCGATAATACGCATACCTTTAGGGGTAAGACGTAGCTTAACGAAGCGCTTCTCGCCTTCTAACCAAAAACGATGGTTTTGTAGGTTAGGTAAAAAACGACGACGCGTAGAATTCTTCGCGTGCGAGCGGTTGTTACCAACCATCGGCTTCTTGCCAGTTACTTGGCATACTCTTGACATGTCAATCTTCTCCAAAACAAAATATTTTTAACGCTCGAGCATTAATGCACCTCGAACACGGCCGTCGCCTGAGGCACACAACAGAGGGCGCATTTTATACAGGATCTAAAAGCAAAGATCAAGGAATAGTTAGTCTATCCATCCCCGCTCTGCAAATGAAACTATCTCGCGATCGCCTACAACCATATGGTCTAACAAGGAAACATCTATGGTTGCCAAGGCACACTTTAATCGCTCAGTAATTCGCCTATCGGCCAGGCTTGGCTCCGCAACTCCAGATGGATGGTTGTGGCAGACAATCACGGCCGCGGCTTTTTTCTCAAGCACCAGACACACCACATCTCGTGGATAAACTGACGCTGAATCTATGGTGCCGCGGAATAATTCAACAAACTGAATTACTCGGTGCTGACTGTCCAACAACAAAATGGCGAACACTTCATAGGCACGATCCCGTAATTGTCTCATTAAATAGTCCCGAGTTAAATCAGGATCACTCAATATTTTGCCTCTTTTTAACTTTTCCGCCGAAATCCGGGTACTAAACTCAGCCGCAGCCTGAATCTGAGCAAACTTTACCGGCCCCATACCAGGTAATTTACAGACCTCCTGCTGAGAGGCCTTCAGTAGCTCCCTGAGCCCGCCGAACTCTGCGATTAGATTCCGAGCCAACTCAACGGCACTCAATCCCTTTAAGCCATTTCTAAGCACCACAGCTAACAGCTCAGAATCTGATAACTGACCGGCCCCATGGCTCAACAGTTTATCCCGCGGCCCCTCTCCTGACGGCCAATCTTTGATCCCCATCACCCCTCCTTGCGTGATTTTCAACTTATGCTGAGTATGGTCGAGTTTTCTAAAACTTGTATCCTCCACAGCCTAAGCTTTGTGATATCTTAGGCTGCAATTCAATTTAGCGACTGCATTGTTTCTCATAGGTCATCCTTATGAGCCACGGTCTATGAGCAAAAGTATGAGCCAAAGTAAGACTTCAAGCCCAACCAATAAAAATATCCTACTCGCTATAGGCGGCGGAATAGCGGCCTATAAATCAGCCGATCTTATCCGACGCTTAAAAGAGCGTGGCTTCGACGTACGTGTTGTGATGAGTCAGAGTGCGAAGGAATTTATCACTCCGCTTACCTTGCAAGCCTTATCGGGATATCCGGTGGCATCGGACCTACTCGACACCGCAGCTGAAGCGGCCATGGGTCATATAGAGCTGGCTCGATGGGCGGATCTGGTGATTGTCGCCCCGGCAACTGCCAACCTGATAGCCCGAATCAATGCAGGTATGGCCGATGAGCTTATTACCACCACTTGCTTAGCTACCGAGGCCCCAATGATACTCTGCCCGGCGATGAACCAGCAGATGTATCGTAATCAGGCGACACAAGATAACCTGGCAAACTTAGCCAAACGCGGTCTTAAGATTTGGGGACCCGCATCGGGCAGCCAGGCCTGTGGCGAAATAGGCCCTGGACGCATGCTCGAACCTTTAGATATCGTCGCTCTGGCAATGCAATTTTTCGCGCCTAAATTACTGGCGGGCCACTCACTACTGCTGACAGCCGGACCGACACGGGAAGCAATCGATCCTGTGCGTTATATCTCCAATCATAGCTCGGGCAAAATGGGCTTCGCCATCGCTAAAGCGGCGGCCGACATGGGCGCCGAGGTCACCTTAATCTCCGGACCAGTCAACCTGACGACACCAGCTGGAGTCAAACGAGTCGATGTTATCTCGACCCAAGACATGCTTGATGCTGTGATGAGCCGAGTCGATAGTCACGATATTTTCATCGGCTGCGCCGCCGTAGCCGATTATCGAGTGGCAGATGTCGCAACGGATAAGATAAAAAAATCATCCTCCAATATGCAGCTTGCCTTGGTAAGAAATCCTGATATCTTAGCCACCGTTGCCAGCCATAGTCCAAGACCATTTACCTTAGGGTTCGCCGCCGAGACCCAAGATGTCGAACGCTACGCTAAAGATAAACTAGTGCGCAAGAAACTCGATATGATTGCCGCCAATGATGTGTCTAATCCTGAACTGGGTTTCAATGCCGACAACAATGCACTCAAGGTCATTTGGGCTAAGGGCCAAGAAGATCTTCCGGCAACCGATAAGCAAACCTTGGCCAGCCAACTACTCGCCATTGTCGCCAAACGAATAGCCATTTTAAAAGATGACAAGAAATGAAGACACCCATAGAAATCAAAATTCTCGATTCACGTATCGGTTCACAGTACCCCCTCCCCGCCTACGCAACA
Organism: Shewanella sp. YLB-07; assembly: GCF_009377275.1. Lineage (NCBI taxonomy): Bacteria > Pseudomonadati > Pseudomonadota > Gammaproteobacteria > Alteromonadales > Shewanellaceae > Shewanella > Shewanella sp. YLB-07. Next base: position 47,513 of record NZ_VOQB01000020.1, read on the forward strand.
CCAGGCAGTGCGGGTATGGACCTTAGGGCCATGATTGAGACAAGTATAATCGTCGAGCCGGGTGAAACTATCTTAATTCCAACCGGTATTTCGATTCATGTTGCCGATCCTGGACTTGCGGCCATGATTTTACCGCGCTCGGGCCTGGGTCATAAACATGGCATAGTGCTTGGAAATTTAGTTGGCCTGATCGACTCCGACTACCAAGGCCCTCTTATGGTCTCTTGCTGGAACAGAGGTAGTGAACCTTTTACCTTAGAGATAGGTGACAGATTAGCCCAACTGGTGTTTGTACCGGTAATGCAGGCTGAATTTAAGCTTGTCGATGAATTTGATAATTCAAGTCGTGGCGAAGGTGGCTTTGGCCACTCAGGTACCAAATAGCAAAACACCCTATAGCTAGATATTAGCTAGCTGAGTGTGATCAATAAGAGTGACATTCACTTGCCCAAGACCCATTCAAAGGTAAATGAAGATATCACCTAGCTCCTGTCGTATTCGAGTGAAGGAAAACTAAATGGCTGCAAGCCCTAAAATTAATCGCCGCGAACATATTCTCCAATGTCTAGCCACCATGCTAGAAACCAATCCAGGACAAAGAATTACCACAGCCAAACTCGCTGCCGAAGTTGGTGTATCCGAGGCGGCCTTGTATCGTCACTTCCCGAGTAAGGCCCGCATGTTTGAGGGTTTGATAGACTTTATCGAAGAGTCGCTACTTTCACGCATCAACCTCATCATGGATGAAGAGAAAGACACCATGAAACGCTGCCAGTTATTGCTGCAACTGCTGCTTATCTTCTCCGAGCGTAACCCGGGGATCTCTCGAATTCTCAATGGCGACGCCCTTTTGGGTGAAAATGAACGCCTGCGCAGCCGGGTTAATTTGATATTTTGTAAGATAGAGACCCACCTGAAACAGATCCTCCGAGAGAAGACTTTACGTGAAGGCAAGGGTTTCAAACTGGACGAGGCGATTCTGGCGAATCTATTACTCGCCGTCGCCGAAGGACGGATCGCTCAATTTGTTCGCAGCGAATTCAAGCAAAAACCGACTCAGCACTTCGACCAACAGTGGATATTTATTCAACAGCAACTGCTACAAAGTTAACCCCATATACCCTATAGCAGCCTGTATAAAGGCTGCTGCTCCCAAAGAAAATTAATTGCAGATCCTAACCGTTTACTTTACCCTCCTCATTTAACGCATTCGCAAAAACCAACGATCTCACGTAACAATGATATCTCTATGAAACTAATTAGCTGTTTTAGTTTTACCTAGGGATATATACGTAAAATTAATAGAAACTTGTAACACGGATGTCTCAATGAAACTAATTAGTTGTTTTAGTTTTACCTAGGGATATATACGTAAAATTAATAGAAACTTGTAACACGGATGTCTCAATGAAACTAATTAGTTGTTTTAGTTTTACCTAGGGATATATACGTAAAATTAATAGAAACTTGTAACAAGGATGTCTCAATGAAACTAATTAAGTGGTTTAGTTTTACCTGCCTACTGCTAAATAGTCTGATAGGCCAAGCTCAAACAAATGATCTCATTGCCAAATTTAGCCGATCCACCGAATACTCTAATGTAAAAATATCTCCTAATGGAGAATACCTTAGTGTCTTGACCTCAAAAGAGGGAAAGAAAATGCTAATGATATTAGACGCCATCTCCAAAAAACCAATTAACGTTATTCATTTTCCCGGAAATGCTCAAGTTGGCAACTACGAATGGGTCAATCATGAGCGCATCGTTTTACAAAAAGAATACCTGAAAGGTTGGAAAGACCACCCACAATACTATGGCGAATTAATGGCTGTAAATGCCGATGGTTCCCAAGCTAAATACCTTTTTGGCTATAAAGGTGGTGAAATGCAAACGGGATCTAGGCTGAAAAAAAATACCCCCATTCGTGCCACAGCTTATATCTTAGACCCCTTGCCTAAAGATGAACGTTTCATGCTAGTTCAGGCACTGCCTTGGGGCTCAGGGGGAAGTAATACGGCAGAAAACCGACAAAGGGTCTATAAAGTTGATGTGTATAAGGGCACCCGTAAAAAAATTACCACATCCCCTATTCCTTATGCCAGATTCCTCAATGACGATGAGGGCAAGGTCCACTTTGTCAGTGGTACAAGAGATTACATTAGCTACACACTGTTTTATCGACAAGATAGTAAATGGGTAGATACAGATAAACTCAATCTAAACCTGAGCCAGATGAGCCCTATCGCTTTTGGCGAAAATAGCGACAGTGTTTATGTTGTAGGCAGTGAAAATGGCAAACCTAAAGGCGTGTATCTTGTCAACATTAAAACGGGCACAAAAAAACTAATAAGCCAAGATGAAATTGTCGACCCGAGCAACATCTGGCTTAATAAAATAAGTAAAAAACTCTACGCCGTTGAGTATGAAAATGGCTATCCGACCTATGAGTTTGTCGATAAAAAAGATACACACGCTAAATATGTTAAGCAATTACTCGCTTCATTACCGGGACATCAGATCCATCTAGTCAGTGAAACTAACGATGGCAGCCAGTTTATAATCAAAGCATTTAACGATAGGAATCCAGGAGATTACTATCTGTTCAACAGCAAAACGGTAAGGCTTGAGTATCTTGTTTCTCAAAAAAAATGGCTTGACCCAGAGCTGATGGCTGAGGTTAAACCTATCACTTTCACCAGCCGAGACGGCAAGCAGATCCATGGCTACCTCACTCTACCCAACGGCAAGGAAGCCAAGGATTTACCTCTGGTAGTCAACCCACATGGCGGTCCACATGGGCCAAGGGATTGGTGGGGATTCGACACGCAAAACCAATTAATAGCCAGCCAAGGTGCAGCCGTACTTCAGGTCAACTTTAGAGGCTCTGGTGGCTACGGATCCAGCTTTGAATATGCTGGTCACCAAAAGTGGGGAACTGAGATTCAGTATGACATAATTGATGCCACTCGCTATGTAATCGAACAGGGATATGTCGACAAAGAGCGAATCTGTATCGTCGGCGGAAGCTTCGGCGGATACTCGGCATTACAAAGCTCTATTATCGAACCCGACTTATTTAAGTGTGCGATTGGTTTCGCTGGCGTCTATGATCTTGAACTTATGTTTGAAGAGGGCGATGTTCAAGGACGAAAAGCCGGCAGAAAATACCTGACAGAAGTGCTTGGCACCGACGAAGCAGCTCTAGCTAAGATGTCTCCAAGCCATAATGTCGATAAACTCAAAGCTAAATTGTTATTAGTGCACGGAGGAGAAGACGAGCGCGCTCCTATAGAGCAGCTTGAGTCTCTTGAAGATGCACTGAAAGAAATCAACTACCCCTATGAAAAGTTGATCATGGATGATGAAGGCCACGGTTTCTATAATGATGAACACCAAGAGAAATATTACAAACTTATGATGGCTTTCCTAGAAACTAATCTCAAATTATAACCGTTAATTAACACTTCAAGCCGATTGGCTCAATCGGCTTTTTTGCTATTCCCACACAGTTTCAGGGTATAATTTATCGTCGATTCAGGGTATCCTCCATCTCTGTTTGTTATTCTAATATAATGCTAACTAGCCCATGGCTTTTAGCTAAACGAAATTAACACTCGATATTTACAGCCATAAAAACGTACAGGAAATAACCACTATCTGGATAGTGGAGGAAACTATGACATCGAAAGAAGCACAGCTCAGTGAGTCAGCACTACAAGTTCAAACGGCATTATTAGCCCGAGGACTCGAGACACCTATGCTACCTTCAGAATTTAGCGCAGAGGAACGTAAGGAGAGGATCGAACATCATATGCGCGAGATCTTAACCTTGATGTCTCTGGATCTAACCGATGACAGTCTGGTCGATACCCCACGTAGAATCGCCAAGATGTATGTGGATGAGATATTTTCCGGCTTAGATTACGCCAACTTTCCTAAGATCACCGTCATCGAAAATAAGATGGGCTTCGATGAGATGGTTAAGGTCAAAGATATCAGCCTAACCAGTACCTGTGAGCATCATCTGGTCACCATAGATGGTTTCGCGACCGTGGCTTACCTGCCACGCAAGAACATCATAGGTCTGTCTAAGATTAACCGTATCGTGCGTTTCTTTGCCCAGAGACCTCAGGTGCAGGAACGCCTCACTCAACAGGTGTTAGTGGCCTTACAGACTCTGCTTGAGACAAAAGATGTGGCGGTGAAAATGGATGCGGTGCATTACTGCGTTAAGTCTCGTGGCATCATGGATTCCACCAGCTCGACAACGACCACCGCACTAGGTGGCATATTCAAGTCAAACCCGGCGACCCGCGCTGAATTCTTAAGTAATTAAATATAGCAGATTCGAGTTTCGAGTTTCGAGTTTCGAAAAATGCTATTTCAGAAAATAAAAAACGCTGCATCATAAATGCAGCGTTTTTATTTTAGCCTTTACTCTAAGCCTGTTCGCTGGCGCTCTCGAAGTGAGCGTGCGAACGCTCTAGCACTCTAAACTTATCTTCTATATCCCGTACTTATCACGATAAGCACTCACCGAGGCCAACTGCACTTCCATGCCCGGCTTTTCAGACAAGTAGTTGATCAGATCGCCCAGCTTGATGATTGAGATGATCTCACAGCCAAAGTCACGTTCAACTTCCTGAATAGCAGAGAGCTCACCCTTACCTTTCTCTTGACGATCCAGAGCAATAAGCACGCCCGCTAGCGAAGCGTCATGAGCCTGAATGATCTCCATCGACTCACGAATCGCGGTGCCAGCGGTGATCACATCATCGACTAGCATGACACGACCTTTTAGCTCGCTACCGACTAGGCTGCCACCTTCACCGTGCTGTTTCTTCTCTTTACGGTTAAAGCAATATGGCATATCGATATCATGATGCTCACATAGGGCTACTGCCGTCGTGGTCGCAATTGGGATCCCTTTATAAGCAGGACCGAAAAGCAGATCATGCTCTATGCCAGAGTCGACCAAAGCAGTCGCGTAAAAACGCCCCAGACGGGCTAGATCGCGTCCGGTATTAAACAGACCAGCATTGAAAAAATAGGGACTGATACGGCCGGATTTAAGCGTAAACTCGCCAAATCTCAACACCTGACGCTCTAGGGCAAACTCGATAAACTCACGCTGATAGGCTTTCACAATCTCTCCTCAATTTAACTCTTTTAATATTTGTTTGAGCAACACATTCTTATTCAAAAAAGGACCCATTTGGGTCCTTTTTAACTTTAATTCAATGACGCTTTCTGTACATCGACTATTTCACGAATACCGTGCTTAGCCAGTTCTAACATACTAAGCAACTCTTCATGACTAAATGGCTCACCTTCGGCAGTCCCCTGAATCTCAATCATCTGACCGGTTTCGGTCATGACCACATTCATATCCGTTTCAGCTTCACTGTCTTCGATATATTCAAGATCGCAGATTGGCTCACCTTTATAGATACCAACACTTACCGCAGCGATAAGAAACTTTAGCGGGTTGGTTTTCAAGATACCCTTACCACGCGCCCAATTAAGCGCATCGACCAAGGCTACACAGGCGCCGGTGATAGCCGCAGTACGTGTGCCGCCATCGGCCTGAATCACGTCACAATCGATAACTATGGTGTTTTCGCCTAAGGCTTTCATATCCACGGCTGCACGTAGTGAGCGACCGATAAGACGCTGGATCTCTTGAGTACGACCAGATTGCTTACCACGGGCCGCCTCACGGTTCATGCGAGTATGAGTCGAGCGAGGCAACATGCCATATTCAGCCGTAACCCAACCTTGGCCTTTTCCTTTAAGAAAACGAGGAACACCCACTTCGAAGCTAGCCGTACAAAGTACTTTTGTCTCGCCGAACTCGACTAAAACAGAGCCTTCAGCGTGAGCTGTAAACTGACGAGTGATCGTCACTGGGCGAGATTGAGCTGGCGTTCTGTCACTAGGGCGCATAGATAATTCCTGTATTCATGGATCGATTGGCGATTTTTACTGCATTATTTTCGGTCAATAGTATAAGGGCATGTGGCCACGGATGCCATGTTATTTAGCCCAACAAAGTAAAGCTGCGCTGCTTTGCTTTGACCATTACAGCCATAGGTCTATAATCCCAGATCACTTTCACGGTTAAACAATTGGAAAAACCATGATCCAAAGCATGACAGCCTACGCACGTATCGAACATAAAGCAGACTGGGGCAATGCCTCCTGGGAAATACGCTCAGTCAATCAGCGCTATCTGGAGACTTATCTGCGTCTGCCTGAACATTTCCGTAGCCTAGAGCCAATCTTACGAGACAAATTGCGTAAGCGTTTAAACCGTGGAAAAATCGAAGTTAATCTCAGATACGATCTTGCCGACAACAAGAGCAACGAACTGCAGCTCAACCAAGATCTTGCCAAACAGCTGGTAAACGCAGCCAACTGGGTCAAACAGGAAGCCGGTCAAGGGGAACTCAATCTGGTCGATATCCTTAAATGGCCGGGTGTGATGTCGGGTTCAGAGCAAGATATGGATGCATTAAGCAAGGAGCTATTGGTTGCCTTCGACAGCGCCATCGACCAGTTTATCGAAGCTCGAGGCCGCGAAGGTGCTGCTATAAAGACAATGCTACAAACACGTCTGGACGCCATAGTCGCGCAAGTAGCCGTAGTTCGAGAACATATGCCTACGGTAATGCAATGGCAGCGTGATAAGTTGACTAACCGTTTGGCCGAGATAACCGGAGAACTGGATCCTGCCCGTCTGGAGCAAGAGATGGTTATTCTCGCCCAGAAGATGGATGTCGCAGAAGAGATGGACAGACTCGACGCCCACGTCGCTGAAACTCAACGCATCCTCAAGAAAGGTGGTGCTCAGGGCCGTCGTCTCGACTTTATGATGCAGGAGTTCAACCGCGAGTCGAACACCTTAGCCTCTAAATCTATCAGCAGCGAAATCACTGCTGCCGCAGTAGAGCTTAAAGTGCTAATCGAGCAGATGCGTGAGCAGATCCAGAACGTAGAATAGTCACGTTTAACTGCTAAATTTGGTAAAAGCGACTAGCATAGCCCTTTACTTACAGGGCTTTTTGTTATCTGTGCAAGACATCATCTCAACTAACTAGAATCAACCCATGTCGATAAAAATCAATTCCATCGACACGTAATATTTATATGTCGATGGAATCAACATATAGAAGGGTCATTCCCCCTCCTCCCACTCTTGTTCAGAGGCTGTATTTTTCTCATCATGAGGCTGAACAGTCAATTCAGGGTTCCTAACTTTAATATCTAGCTCAAGATTCAAGGCAGAAAAAATTTTAAACAGCGTTTTCTAATTTAGTAGAATCTGGATTCAGCTCAAAGCTTGAAACCGTATCCTGACGAATGCCTACCTTACTACCCACTTTGCTTTGCGAGAGCTTCATATTAAGCCGTGCATCTTTGAGATACGTACTAAGCTATTTTGAGTTAGTCACCTTCATGATCGTTCTAACCTAATGAGTTACCATCAATATCCCAGCGGGCAATAAGAATGATCGGCAAACTCTAATCCAACGCTAAACATGTATAGATTTCTGCGCTTTTTATACATATGACAAAAACACTCAGACATGTTTACTTTACATGTCGATTGAATAGGCATGAGCTCATACGTTATTGAAAAGTGAATATTTTCACTATTTTCTAATATCCGTTCAATATTCGAAGTATCGGTTTATCTGAGTAAGGGCAAGGAAAGTCGCCAGATTTGATATCCGGAAAATGCTGGTCGCAGATACCACTAGCAAAGCGGTATAGGACATCATCGATAAAGCGGTCAACTGGGATAAACTGGTGTTTCTTACTGCGCTGACCATTGATCTTTCGCGGTTGCTGATTAATAAACATGCTCAGTTCCCACGCCTCCTCGCTGTCAAAATCTCGCGGCTTGTAGTCATCAAACAATGAATGTAAATAGTGCTGAACCTCAGTAATATGGGCGCCTATGCTGGGATCTAAATTACGAAAACAGTGAACCTTAGTTTGTTCAAAGTAATGCTCAATATTATCGAGTACCTGCATACCATGATCATCGTTTCGAATAAACCTATTGGCTCGTAACCAGCCAATGGCATGTAGTTTCCAGTGACTATAAAAATCTTGCTGTAACTGCGCCCAGTCAGGCTTAAGAGGATAGTGAAGCATCATGCAGTAACGGCTATGGGACTCCATAAACACCACTAACCAACTGCCATCATCATAGGGCTGCCACTGACGGCCGGATAAGTGAATAACCTGCCCCTGCCAGCTCACACGATTAGCATTGGTGCTAATCGGCTGCACGCCAGGATTATTGCTATCAGCGTCTGTCATTCGCTCAAGAGGTTGCTTAAGCATTTTACACATGGAATTGGACAGACTTAAAAACAACGCCATCAAGGTCACTCAGATTAACTCGTTAGATGGCCATCATGTTATCACCCTTAATTAGATATACACCTACAGCGTATAAAAAGGAGGTAAATAGAATTTTCCTTATTCATATTTAAGCTAAACTCAGTAATAGTCAAAGTTTTGATTAAGTATTCAGGATGAATAAAAACCTAATTGAGATAGCCTATGACGACAGGGAACACGCGGAAATATTGCTGGAGCAATTATCCCTCCATGACAATCTATGTCTTGTGAAAAAACGCCTTGCCCTAGGTGATTATCAGATAAGTAACTGGCTTATCGAAAGAAAGACACTCCTCGACCTGGTAATTTCTCTTTGTGACGGTAGGCTATTTTCACAGGTAGCAAGATTATCTGCATGCGACCACAATACAGCACTGCTTATAGAAGGTTCATCTCGTGATATTGCATCTTATGATATTACTCGAGAAGCATTGATAGGGGCGCTGTGTTCTATTTCAATCAACTTCAACATGCCTATTTTACGTAGTTTGTCTCAGGCTGAATCAGCTAAAATACTCTACTTTTGCGCCAAACAATTATATAGCAGAGAAACAGAATTAAAACTCAATGGCAGAAAACCTAAACGTAAAAAAAACCGCCAACTTTTCATACTTCAAAGCCTTCCTCAGGTCGGCCCCAAATTAGCAAAACGCCTGTTGAATCACTTTGATAACATCGAGGCCGTATTCATAGCATCAGCAGAAGAGCTCATCAAAGTAGAGGGTATAGGACAAGAGAAAGCGCGAAAAATACGTGACGTATTAACATCATAATCAACAAGCCTCCCAAACACTTTCAACAGTAAGCCGTTTCTTCCTACTGGCAAGCCCATCGAGTACTGGCATTAGACACTCATTGCCGTTTTTTTGCCTATTTACCTCTTAAGCTGAATATCTTATCAATTGAATCTACACTCCTATATCTCGCTATTTAGACTCGAATTTACTATCAACCCAGTCCATAGAGGTTAAGTCGTCATCGGACTAATCCGATCTCAAAACGAGTCAAGTCCACTTCTAAGTATTGGCGCTATCGGCCATCAAGCACTACTTTTAATCTAGCTATCAATTCTAATAAAAAGCCGATCTTTATTCCCACCGGCAACGCGCTCATAACGACGGCTTGTTTAATTACAAGTCATATGAACACACGTCTGATTTCAACGGATATTGACCTATCCCATCTAGATCAATGGAGCGACTTGATGAATATAAAAAAATTACTCTTAATCTCTTTAGCCGGTTCAATCCTCAGTGCCTGTGGCGGCAGTGACAACGACAGCAATCCCGACCCCACCATTCCCGAACCTGCCGCTATAACTAAAACCGGTAAAGTTGCAGATGGATATTTAGTGGGTGCCACGGTTTGTTTAGACCTGAACCTTAATAAAACCTGTGACCCAGATGAACCCAGCACGACGAGCACTGCCGGGGGAGATTTCACGATTACCGGGGCAACACAAGAGCAGATAGACAACTTCCCCTTGCTGGTTGAAGTCACAGTAGGTGTCGTCGACGAAGATACCGGAGAGGCAATTACACAGCCCTATACCATGTCAGCCCCTGTAGGATATGAATTCGTCAGTCCTTTGACCACTATGGTACAAAATGAAGTCGAACAAGGCAGTGAGCTTAGTGATGCAGAATCAAGCCTGCAGAGTCTTCTGGGAACTAGCCTAGATCTCACCCAAGATTATGTTGCCCAACAGCTCAACGATGAACTTGGAAGCGATGAGCAAGCAGAATATGAACGCTTACACCATATCGCACAGGTGACCGCCCAGATCATCGCCAACAACTTAGCAACAATTCAGGATGCTGCCGATACGGCAGAAATTAGCTTAGATGATGTGATCGGTTTAATTGTCGACCAGATCATAGATGCACTAGAAATCATCGTCAATGAAGTTGAATTTGTCGAAGAGCAAGGTGGTGAATTTAATCCGGACGATGTTTTAGACTCAGAAGTGGTCACAGATGCCAGCACTGTACCTACCGAGAATTTAGAAGACCAGGTTGCCATCAGGGATGCTGAAGCAAGTGCTGCCGCAGCCAACCTAACTGAATTAGTATCCACCGATGGTATCAATATCTTCGAAGGCGGTTTTCATGGCGATATGATCGATCTCAGATATGCCACTATCTTATATGACTCAGATACACAGACAACTACCGAAACCCGCTTCAAGCTAGTTGAGGGGGTATTTGTAACTGATGATTCCAGCCGGGACAATGAAGATTTAATCCTTACCGAACAAGGCTGGGTTATGGGTAGTGATAACTTTGCCATTGGCGATCTCAACGATGATGGCAGTATCACCTTAGTGAATAATGATCTGCCCATACTCAGCGAAACCCTCACTGCCGAGCAACTTTCTATTGTCAGTCTTAATATAAAACTTTTCCTCGAGGAGAATAATGGCGAACTTTGGCATAAAGCTTTACCTGAAGAAACGACGTTCAGTGAAGGCGCCGAAGCATTCAAACTGAGCTTTAGTAACACCAATGATGTCTACTCTATCTTCAATTGGAATGATTGCGAGCCTGAGCATATGGTCGAAGGCATGTGTAACAGTGTCTGGGCCCATACAGCCGGCAGTGAGATGGATGGACCAGCCATAACCTTGGATAGTTTAGTATCAGCCATAGCCTCAGATGGGATGGTCGAAAATATTGTAGGTCCTCATGTCGCCTGGGATGGCAATCGCTCAGTGATTGCAGAGATGCTTGCTGATGGGACCGCTAACTTCTACAAAATCGAGTGGCAAGCCGAGAGCGACTCTGGAGAAGTTGTCAATATAGCCAGCTTGATTGCAACGAGTAGCTGGCTTGAAGCCACGATACATGGAAAAAGATTATTCCTGTTAACCATGCCGGAGGTTATCCAGGATTTTGGAGACAATGATGACCAGGATGATGTACTGCTACTGGTAGAATATCAAGGCGCTGTTCGTCGAGGTGAATTTGCTGAAGCAGGACAAGAATTTGATGACGATGAGTGGGTCTATAATTTAACCGCCAAGAATGACATTTTGAACAATGTCGATCTCACCTTACTGCAGAATATCACTCCACCTGAGCCGGATCATAGCGATTTTATTTGCCGTGATGGTGATTCTGATTGGGATGAAGTCAACGATCGCCCTAAAGAGGGAACCACTCGATCTTTTGCAGAATATTTGGCTCTCGTCGCTAACTGCCGCGATGGTGAAGCACTCTCCTTTGCCACCGATGTCATAGCCAATCATAGATTAAAAAGTTATGACTCAGACGGCAATATAGAAACTATTTTTGTGTTCAATGCCGATGGCACAGGTAGCATAACTGAACACGACGCCGAGCCTCCCATGGTTGAAAATTTCCATTGGGACGTCAATGCTTCTGGAGAGCTCATCATAGAGATGGGGAATTCGGCTGGGACCAATGATGTGAGAGCCGTGATCAGTTTAATCAGACAAGATGGCAACCACTATTCGATTAAAGGCTTTGTCGAAGATATAGCCTGGTCACCTATGGATGGTACTGCCGGAGAAGTCTGGAGTGAGAAATTAACCTTGTTTCCACTCGAACAACCCACTAACAACATTGCTGTCTGCACCCAGGGGGACTCAGACTGGAACGATGCAAGCGATCAACCCGCACTAGATACATTACGCTCTATGGCTGAATATGAAGAGTTTGTCGCAGCCTGTCGTGAAGGAGAGGCCTTATCCTTTGTCGCGGATGTACTAGCCGACCACAGACTAAAAAGTTTCAATGAAAACGGGGTTATTGAAACCACATTAGCGTTTAACGCTAATGGCACAGGCTTGTTAACAGACCATGAAGATGGGCAAGCCGTAGTGGAAGAGTTTGATTGGGTGGTGAATGCCAACGGTCAAATTATCATTGAAATAGCAAACTCCCAAGGCACTAACGACCTAAGAGCTGTTATCAGCTTAATCATGCAAGATGGTGATCACTTCTCGGTTAAGGGCTTTACCGAAGATATCGAATGGTCACCTATGGACGGCACCGCTGGCGAAGTATGGAGTGGAAAACTACAGCTATTCACCCTTTAATTGACTAAGAGACTAGTTCAAAGAATTCAACAATCTTTACAGACTAAGTTTAGAACCGAATCACTATGATTCGGTTCTTTTTTGCGTAGACAAAAATACAGCTTACCTGTAATGATTAGCCAGACATCGAATTAAATCATTTATAGAGAAACCTATGTGCGGCAGACTCAATTTTATCGACGATCTTTTTATGCGAACACTCATGCATGATTTGTCTATCGCGAATCCAAATGAGATGCAATTTAGCCGATTCAAGATGCCCACCAATGACATTAGCATAGTGCGTGAAATTGATGGGATCAGGCGGTTGCAAACAGCTACCTGGTGGCTATTACAAGAAACAACCTATGACAGTTTCAAACCTAGCTCATTCACCTCTTTTAATACTCGCTATGACAAGCTGAATCAGCAAGGTTCCGCAGGCTACCTCCCCTACAGAGAAAGCAGATGTGTTGTCTTAGCAAAGGGGTTTGGTGAGACAGAGAAGCAAGGGACGAGTACAAAATATTATGATTTTATCGCCCAAGATTCGGCGCTGACATTAGGGGCTCTTTATCGTGAATGGCACCACCCCAAGACCGGAGAATATCGCGTATCCTGTTCGATAATAACTAACCCGCCCCATCCGGATATGATGCCATATCACAGTAAGGCCAGCCCACTCATATTACCCCAAGGCTCTCACCTGCTCGATGCTTGGCTCGACAATGACAATCATCAAACGGATATGTTTTCAGAATTACTCAAACCTGCATTGAGGCATGATTTTCTGGTACAAGAGATACAGAAACCGAGCAGCTATAACAAGATGGGCGAAGCCATGCTACTCCGCCCCAATGACACATTTGCCACATAAACTAAGACTCAATTAAAATAAGTCTTAAGCCTGACTTCCTGCTCAAGCAGGCTCTTGTATAGGGTGAATTGATTCGCCGCACGCTCTAAATTATGATTCTCATGGTGTATATGAAAATAAATATCACCATTAAGGTGATCGGTCAGGAAGCGCACCCCTATCATCAGACAGATCACCCTGGCACCCAGCCATAAACTGGCTTTCTCATCTTGAGTCAGCACAGTTTCGAGTTCACTCAAATAACCACGGCAGATAGCGGCAAAGATAGATTCGCGGACATGAACATTCTCAAGAGATGTCGAGTCTTCCTCTTCTGGCGAGGTAAAGGTTCTCACCATGTCACCGAAGTCATACATGAGATGTCCCTTCATGCAGGTATCAAGATCTATGATAGCTAAACTGCTCATATCACGCTTATCGTAGAGCATATTGTTGATTTTAGTGTCGTTATGACATATTCGAAGAGGTAATATTGGCGAAACTTCGGCAAGTTCTTGCAAAATATCTTGCTGAGAAAATACGAAGTCAACCCAATCACAACAGGTTTCTAATCTATTATGCTGATCACTTTTTACCGCCGCTTTAAGCTGGTCTATGCGCCCGGGAAGGTGATGAAACTGGGGAATAACATCCTCAAGCTGAGTCGCATCAAGATCGCTTAATGCCGATGAGAAATGTCCGAATGCCTTGGCGGCTGAAAAGGCTTCATCTTCAGAACTCACCACATCTATGCTGTGGCTATGGGGAAGATAGTTAATGGCACGCCAGAAACCTTGTTCACCGAGATCGACAGCCAGCAGACCTTTATCGGTACGTACAGGCTTAACAACTTTAAGCGAATAGTCACTGCTCTTACGCTTTCTTGCTAAGTGTTCAGAAATTTTATAAGCATTTTCGACCAAGGCGTTCGGTGTCTTAAATACCTGAGTATTGATCCCCTGAAGAACGAGCTCACCATCACTCCAACGGACTAGGAAAGTATCATTTATATGACCATTCCCCAGAGGGGAAACTTTGGCATCGCTGGTCCGAATACCAAAATAGGGCAGCACAGACTGCCTGACAAAATCGATCACTCAATAACTCCATTTCTCTTATTATGTAAAACTCCTGAGAGTTTTTCTTTCACCCAGGCTACATCCTGAGGGTAAGTTACCCCGAACCAAGCTTCTTGTGCCATCGCCACTCGGATCCGCTTGCTTGACTTGCTATCACGCTCTGCATCTTGATGATGGATGGCATGCATACTCTGCTGCACGACGGCTGGCAGATAACACTCAGATTTAGCCTCCGAACCATGCTCTAAGATGAATCGATTTAGCTCAGACTCTATAATGGAAAATATATCTACAGAAAATCCCCAGCAGGTCATGGAGACAGGTGAAGCACTGTCTAGCGCTCGACGCTTCCCATCAAATTCGCCCGTTAAACCCTGATGTTCCCGGCGAATATCGGTCCACTCGGCCACCCCGGTTAAGCTCCCCAGCTCTACCCGGCATACGCCACGATTAACTCCACCATGATCGGACAGAGTCAGATGCAGTGGATAGGCCACCAGCATCCAATCATTGGGCGCAGCTCTCAAACCTTTGGCAAGCAGCTTAAATGCACTATCGCCATAATAATCATCGGCATTGATGACCGCCATTAGGCCTTTAACCTGATGGCGGGCAGTCCAAAGTGCATGGGCCGTCCCCCAAGGTTTTAACCTGTGGTTTAAATCCTGGGCCTTGGCTAATGCGGCATCAGGCAGATCATTCATCCGCTGATAACAGAAGCTATACTCGAAACTTGATGACACTCTTGGCTTGATGCGCTCTTCAAATAAACGCTCAAGTTGAGCCTCAAGCTCGGGCCGAATCACTAAGACGACTCGGGTAAATCCAGCCTGAAAGGCAGATAGAGTCGACAACTCCAGCATGGTCTCGCCATTAGGACCTAAGCTAGCTAGCTGCTTATCGCCACCGAATCGGCTGCCAAGCCCTGCCGCCATAATGACCAAGGTCAGAGGCGCATCGTCATCACTCATTAATTCAACTGCCATATACGAAATTTCTAGATATTAAAATACAAGTATACTGTAAACCCAGCTCAGCCAAGCAGTCTAAAGTCTAAGTGACATTTATTCCAGCTATAAATAGGGGATAAATGCGGCGTTTTTAGCCAGTGCGGACTGACTCCCCTTGAGGCTGAAATCATAGCCGCATAACTTGATGCTGCCACGCATTGCGATGTCCGAGATTATACCTTGAGTATCTAACGGCGAAAAACGCGCCTCGATAGACGTATCAGGCATATATTCCACCAGCATAGGTCGATAATTACTGCCATCGTTAAAACTCAAATTGGCACAGCTGCTGTCACCCTGTGCAGATGCAAGGGACCAGATCTCACCTTCTGCACGCCTCTCTCCTAACCAGCGAATGATCAGCACATCATTTTCCAGCAGCACGCTAAATCCGTCTGGGATTTTTGCTTCTCCTCTAACTGGCACTGGTACCTGTTTTGATCTTTCTTGAACAAGCTCGCTCGCGACTTGGTTATCAGAAGATAATGCCTCCAACAGGCCTCCTATAAGCACTAAAACACCCAGACCGGCTACGACACCTAACAATAATTTTTTATTCAGTTTGGCCCAATTAGTCCACTGCTTAAGTGCCATCGAGTCCGAAAATTTCTGAGGAGAAGATGCCTTCCATTGCTGATCATCCTCTTCACTCACGCCTTCATATGCATGAGGCTCTTCAGCGTCATACTCATCTAAATCTGCAACGCCCACATGACCACCTAAGCTAGGTTCTACCCTTCTGCGATTAGCGCTAGATCCAGTTGTGACTGCCGGGCCCACATAACCTTGATGATAAAATGTAGCCTTGCCAACGGGGGCGAGCCGGGCAAAAAACAGACTGAGTAAAACAGCGATAACAAGAATAACGACTGCTAGCGCCAGGCTAGCGGCATAGACGAGTGTCATTGAAAACAGCAATAGGGGGATTAAAATCAGGCAGGCATACCAAGTTGGTCGCGCCGCATCACGCATCCTCCTATAGGCACTCAAGCCAAGAACCGGAGCGAGTAAACAGCCTAACACTAAGAGGGCAGCACTTTGACCAAGGAGCACAAAACCAAGTGCTAAGATAAAATACACAGAGGCACTAATTACCGCAAATCTGGCACCGTTATCTCGGCCCTTGAAGCAAAAAAGTGATTGATATTGCATGAAAAAACACCTAATAAAATTAAATACTCTCACCTCAATGAGTTAAGAGTAAAAATGAAACGGCCAATAGGCCTCACATCCCTTAGGCACAATACACCTAAAATGGTCAAATTAACCGTATACAGACTAACCAATTTATTACTCAAAGTCAGTGCCAGCTTGAATAAAGCGAGTAAAGTGGCATTAAACTTGTTTCACTTATGAGTTCGCTCAAAAAAACGTTCAACGGTTTCAGATTAAACTGCCACTGGCGTCACAGGTACAGTCGAGCGTATAATGTACGGCTTCCCGATGCTCGGGAACCACATTTCGTTTTACATTTTTGGATGCTTACCCCATGACCGCACGCGGAAATCTATTTATCGTATCGGCGCCCAGCGGCGCAGGTAAATCCTCTCTCATTTCGGCATTGCTACAAGATAAGCCCGCCGATAAACAAGTTTCTGTGTCGCATACGACCCGCAAACCTCGTCCGGGTGAGGTCAATGGACAGCACTATCATTTCGTGACAACTGAAGAATTTAAATCCTTGATCGCCAAAAATGCTTTTTTCGAATGGGCCGAGGTGTTTGGCAACTACTACGGCACATCACGACAAGTGATCGAGCAAACCTTAACCGATGGCATAGATGTCTTTCTCGATATCGACTGGCAAGGGGCACAACAGGTCAAGAAAGTGATGTCCGAAGCCATTGGAATATTTATTCTTCCCCCCTCAAGAGCCGAATTAGAAAAACGCCTAACGGGTCGTGGCCAAGATAGCAACGAAGTCATCGCCGGCCGTATGGCTCAAGCTGCATCAGAGATATCTCATTATCGCGAATATGACTTCATCATCATTAATGATGACTTCGACACAGCTTTAGCCGACTTAGTCGCAATTATCCGCAGTCAACGCCTAACAGGTGCTGGCCAAATTCATGCACAAAATGATATGATTAAAGATCTGTTGGCAGACTAGCCGCCATCATGTACAATTTTGCGTCATTTTTTCATCCTAACACTGGAGTTCCACACATGGCTCGCGTAACTGTAGAAGACGCCGTAAACCAAATCGGCAACCGTTTTGATATGATCCTGGTTGCAGCGCGTCGTGCTCGCCAAATCGCTGTGCAGGGTAAAGACCCTATGGTTGAAGAAGAGAACGACAAGCCTACGGTTATCGCCCTGCGCGAAATCGAATTAGGTCTAGTAACAGCTGACACTTTGGATGCCGATGAGCGCCAAACTGTTCGTGAACGTGAAGCAGCAGAAATTGCTGCTGTTGCTGCGATTGCCGAAGGTCGCAACAACATAATATAAGGAGTACAACCACTTGTATCTGTTTGAAGGTCTCAAAGAGTCTGCATCAAGTTATTTAGAACCTGATCAGGTAGCATTACTCAAGCAGGCCTATCAGGTGGCGCGTGATGCCCATGAAGGTCAAATGCGCACAAGTGGTGAACCCTATATCACCCACCCGGTTGCGGTCGCCCGCATCCTGGCCGATATGCGTCTCGATCATGAGACGCTTATGGCCGCCCTCCTGCATGACACCATCGAAGATACCCCGGTCACCAAAGATGAATTGGCTGAAATTTTCAGTGAATCAATCGCCGAACTGGTCGAAGGCGTCTCCAAACTCGATAAGCTAAAATTTCGCGATAAGAAAGAGGCACAAGCCGAAAACTTCCGCAAGATGATGATGGCCATGACTCAAGATATCCGAGTTATCCTCATCAAGTTAGCCGACCGAACTCACAATATGCGCACCCTAGGAGCCTTAAGGCCCGATAAGCGTCGCCGTATTGCGCGGGAAACTCTGGAAATTTATGCTCCTATAGCCAATCGTCTCGGTATCCATAATATCAAGATAGAGCTGGAAGACTTAGGCTTCCAGGCATACTACCCTATGCGCTATCGCGTATTGAAAGAGGTAGTAAAAGCCGCTCGAGGTAACCGCAAAGAGTTAATCCAAAGCATAGAAGCCGCGGTACGTACTCGCCTCGAAGATACCAAGATCCCAGGTACCGTCAACGGTCGCGAGAAAAACCTCTACTCCATCTACAATAAGATGCGGAATAAAGAGCTTCAATTTCAGGAAGTCATGGATATCTATGCTTTTCGCATCGTCGTCGATTCCATAGATACCTGCTACCGAGTCATGGGTGCCATGCATGGCCTTTACAAGCCTCGCCCGGGCCGTTTCAAAGATTATATCGCCATTCCAAAGGCCAATGGCTATCAGTCATTGCATACCTCGCTATTTGGCCCACATGGTGTACCGGTCGAAATACAAATACGTACCGAAGATATGGATCAGATGGCGGATAAAGGAGTTGCTGCTCACTGGATCTATAAGAAAGGCAACTCGGCGCAGCCAGGCACGACGAGCCAAGTTCGTGCCCGCAAGTGGATGCAGAGTCTGCTCGAACTGCAGCAGAGCGCCAGCACCTCATTCGAATTTGTGGAAAATTTCAAGACCGAGCTCTTCCCGGAAGAGATCTACGTATTTACCCCTGAAGGTCGTATCCTCGAGCTTCCTGTTGGGGCTACCCCGGTCGATTTTGCCTATGAAGTTCATACCGATGTGGGTAACACCTGTGTCGGCGCTCGCGTTAACCGTCAAGCCTACCCCTTGAGTCAGCCGCTGATCTCGGGGCAGACGATCGAGATCATCACCGCCAAAGGTGCGAGGCCAAATGCGGCCTGGCTAAACTTCGTGGTGACCGGCAAGGCACGCGCTAAGATCCGTCAGCTACTCAAGAGCCTCACCGAAGACGGCGCGATTATCTTAGGTAAACGTCTACTCAATCATGCATTAGGCGAAACCAAATTAGACTCGATCGATCCACAGCAGATCGATAAAGTCGTAAACGACACTAAACATAATACCTTAGATGAATTGCTGGCCGATATCGGCCTGGGCAATGCGATGAGCATAGTGATCGCGCAGAGGTTAGTGGGCGATAAAGTCGTACCTCAGGAACATAAT
This sequence comes from Shewanella sp. YLB-07, assembly GCF_009377275.1. NCBI lineage: Bacteria > Pseudomonadati > Pseudomonadota > Gammaproteobacteria > Alteromonadales > Shewanellaceae > Shewanella > Shewanella sp. YLB-07. The sequence continues at coordinate 67,039 of NZ_VOQB01000020.1, forward strand.
GATTCCCACATGATGCCTATTCGTGGCGCCGAGGGCATGCTTGTCACCTTCGCCAACTGTTGTCGCCCCATTCCGGGTGATGCGGTTATTGCCCACGTAAGTCCTGGAAAAGGCCTGGTCGTTCATATGGAAAGCTGTGCCAATATCCGTGGCTATCAAGGTGAACCAGACAAATATATCCCGGTTCAATGGGATAATGCCGAAGGCGTCGAGTTCCAGGCGAATCTGCGGGTAGAGATAGTGAATCACCAAGGTGCACTAGCCAAGATCACCTCAATTGTCGCCGGAGAAGGTGCCAATATTCACAGCCTGAGTACCGAAGAGCGTGATGGAAGAGTCTTCCTGATCAACCTGCGAATCTCAGTAAGAGACCGAATTCATCTAGCAAACGTGATGCGACGTATCAGGGTTCTGCCCGAAGTACTCAGAACATCCCGTAATCGATAGTTAACTCATCAAGACTAATTAGAGAGAGCGTTATGGCAGAAAAGATCATCATAGCAACCGATAAAGCACCACAGGCGATCGGCACTTATTCTCAGGCTGTTAAAGTGGGTAGCACAGTCTACCTTTCTGGTCAGATCCCATTAGATCCAAAGACTATGCAGATGGTTAGCGATGAATTTGAAGCTCAAGTCGTGCAAGTCTTCGACAACCTGACTGCGGTCTGTGAAGCGGCCGGTGGCTCTCTGAGTGATATCGTAAAACTTAATATTTTCATGACAGATCTGAGCAACTTCGCCACGGTCAACGAGATCATGGAACGTTATTTCTCTCAGCCTTACCCGGCTCGTGCGGCTATCGGGGTGAAACAGCTACCGAAAGACTCACTTGTGGAGATGGATGGAGTAATGGAAGTTTAATCCCTTTCTATTCTCGATCAGGGCGCTTCGGCGCCCTTTTGTTTTCCTTGCATAAATGCAGCTACAGATTTAAGAAGTAACACCATGAGCCCAGAACGTTTAGCACGTATCAATGAAATGTTGGATAACCGTCAGCCAGATCTCACCCTATGTTTAGATAAGGTTCATAAGACCAACAACATAGCAGCCGTGATCCGCACCGCAGATGCCGTAGGTATTCATCAAATTCATGCGGTATGGCCAGATATAGAGATGCGTGTCTCAGGTAATACCGCTTCCGGTAGCCAACAATGGGTGAAAACGATTAAGCACTATCATATGCATGATGCCGAAGCTGCGTTTCGCGCTCAGGGCATGCAAATATTAGCCACCAACTTCTCGGAAGATGCCGTCGATTTTCGTGACATAGATTATACCCGCCCCACCGCCATCATCTTAGGCAATGAACATGATGGTGTGAGCCCCGAAGGCATAGCGGCAGCGGATCAGCATATTATTATTCCCATGATAGGCATGGTGCAATCACTCAATGTCTCGGTAGCATCTGCACTCATCATGTATGAGGCCCAGCGCCAACGACAAGCCGCTGGCATGTACGGCAGTCGCAAGCTAGATGATGACTACTGTCAGATAAAGCTATTTGAACAAGGCCACCCCATCTACGCCAAGGCTTGCAAACGCAAGAACATTCCCTACCCAGGCGTCAATGATCTAGGAGAAATTGTCGCCGATGACATCTGGTGGACAAAAATGCGCTCTCCCGAATTCCACGCGGTATAGTGACTCAAGCTAGTTCACCCAGCATAGCTATTCGCGCTAGTTCATCCAGCTCTCTGGGCTGTTCTAGACTAAAAATTTGGTCTACTTGTCGGATAACAAGTTAGTTAAATATCTTTAGGGGTTAGGTTCATTTGGCGGTTTTGGTATTTGGTTAATTTTTTGGCTAACTAAGCTTCAATTTAATCTATAGCCTGCGGCTCGCTAAATGTGCAAACACTTCTGTGACTCGCCGCAAGCACTCTGACCTCCATGGACGGAGGAAATGCCAAATTTTGTATGGAACAAAATTGGCCCTGTGGGCTCTGCCGTTTCAAACAACTTCCATGTTTAAAGGCCACCTCTCGTTCGAAGAGCTTCACTAAGTGAAGCCTCACCCTGTCACGGAAGGTCACAGCCGCGTTTACACCTGAGTATTTATTTCTTCGATTTGAGTTCTACTGGCTTGTGACTCACTTCAGGACAGAAAGGTTAGTTATGACTTTCCAAGATAAGGAAAGATAAATTCACTAACCTCTTTAGAAGCAACACCAATATCGACTTTTATGCCTTCCTTTTCTAGCGTTTGAATACCCTTTCCATTATTCCTAAGATCAGGGTCTAAAATGGCAACTACAACTCTCTTAATACCTGATTTTACAAGAGTAGAAGCGCATGCGGGAGTTCTACCAACAAATGAGCAAGGTTCAAGAGTAACGTATGCAGTCACTCGCTCCATAGAGCCATCATAAACACTGAGAGCTTCGATCTCAGCATGGTTGTCACCAATTTTCTGTGTATAACCTTCGGCAATTATTTGTTCATCGAGAACTAGCACGCAGCCTACAGGGGGGTTAGGTTGGCATTCAGGCAAAGCTGTCCGAGATATCTTCAATGCTCGAAGCATAAATTTCTTATCTAGATCCATCTTAATAATCCTTTTAAACTTTTGCCATACATTAACAAATGTATGGCAAAAGTGATGTAGAAAGATAATCTTACTGGCGAAGATAACAAGGAAAGGGGCTGACATGAGTTACGAAACCTAGTAATGAAGCTAAATCGAAGAGACCCCATTCTTGTAGAGCAGCCAGGTGTAGATGCGGCTGCGAGCTTCGATTTCAGGGATGAAATCGCAGAGCGTATAGGGATATATTCACAGCGTCTCGCAGAAGTAGCTGCACTTAAGCACGCTGCAGGCGTTAGGTTACAATGAAGAATCGACCTTCAAACTACTACTCAATACCAACTCAGCCAGAAGCTAAAACAGAAAATGTCATCAGCCTTCATTCCAAGGCTAGCCCGATTTTGTATCGATTCATCTCACAGTTATTCAAACCATTTGTCATAGATCACAATTTTCGCCATACTCAAATTAATACCAACAGCAAACACAAGCCTTATAAAAACAAATGTTTGCCGATTGGAATGGAATTAACAATCACAAGTATGGAGTTGCCGATGGAATCACAGATCAAAACACCTGTAGAGATGCTCGACCACTGGGTCGACACACTCGGTGACTCGACCTACCTGAGACAACCGATCAATGGTCAATACCAAGATTTTAGCTGGCGCGAAGTACAGCAGAAGATGCAGCAGCTCGCCGGTGCGCTGAGACACTTAGGCCTAAAACCAGGTGATAAAATCGCCGTGCTCTCTAAAAACTGTGCCGAATGGTTTATCACCGATCTTGCCCTGATGCATGGCGGCTATATCAGTGTGCCCATCTACCCAACTGCCAACGCAGATACCATACGTTACGTGTTGGAGCACAGCGAAGCCAAGGCAATCATTATTGGTAAGCTAGATTACTGGGCCGACCAGGAAGCTGGGGTTGGCGGTGATATCTTAAGAATGGCCATGCCCTACGACACTATGCCGGCTCAATATAAGTGGGAAGGCTTACTTCAACTTGGTGAGCCCCTGTTAGATGCCCCATTTGCCACCCCAGAGCAGATAATGACGTTGATCTATACTTCAGGTTCCACCGGCAAGCCTAAGGGGGCTATTCAGACCTTCGCCAGCTATGCTTGGACCTGTAAGGCGGTGGTAAGAGATCTTAAGACAGGTGTCGACGACAGATTAATCTCTTACCTGCCTCTGGCCCACATCACCGAACGTGTGGCGATGGAAGGCTCCTCATTCTATTCCGGCAGCAGCGTCGCCTTCGTCGAGAGTCTGGATAGTTTCGTTACCGATGTTCAACGTGCCAGACCTACGGTATTTTTCTCAGTCCCCAGACTCTGGAGCCTGTTCCAACAAAATATTATCGGCAAGATAGGCAACAGTAAGCTGAACTTCCTCCTGAAAATTCCTATTATTAACGGCATCATTAAGAAGAAGATCCATTCAGGCTTAGGCCTGGAACATTGTCGCCTGCTGGGATCGGGCTCAGCGCCTATTCCACCATCACTCATACACTGGTATCACAGCATAGGTCTCAATATCAGTGAAGCCTGGGGAATGACAGAAAATAGCGCCTACTCCATTATCAACTATCCCTTCGATGCCAGAAAAATAGGCACAGTCGGCCGCGCCGTCGAAGGTTGTCAACTCAAACAAACCGACAGCGGCGAGCTCTTGGTTAAAAGCCCGGGCTTGATGACTGGTTACTATAAGCAAGATGAGCTGACCGCCGCCTCATTCGATGAAGAAGGCTACTTTCTTACCGGGGATCTCTGCTCCATCGACAGCGATGGCTGCGTGTCAATTACCGGTAGAGTCAAAGATAACTTTAAGACTTCTAAGGGTAAATATGTTGCCCCCGTGCCCATCGAGCGTAAGCTGGCACAAGATCCCCATATTGAACTGCTTTGTGTCATAGGTTCAGGCCTGCCCCACCCGATTGCCTTGGTGCAACTATCTGAAGGCGCCTCCCTGCAACCAAGAGAAGAGGTTCGTAGCTCACTTAAGGCAACGCTGGACACTATCAACCCCAATCTTGAATCCCATGAGACTGTAGATGCCATCATAGTCGTCAAGGATGCCTGGGATGTCGATAACGATGTGCTGACTCCGACACTGAAAATTAAGCGTCATGTACTGGAAAAAAGATTCACTGACAGGGTCGACGGCATACGTGGCGGCAAGATACGCTGGGAAGATGAAATAGACTAACTCTGACCATTTTCACTGCTTAATACAAAATAATAGAGAAGCACGCGTCCAGCGTGCTTTTACATTTAAGGTCCCAATCTGAAACCTATAGAAACATTAATGACATAATATGACGTTAATGTTTGCCTTATGGTGAAAAAACTTTAAGCTAGCTAATCGAAAATTTACCACAGGATAATTGGAACTAAGATGTTAATCGCTCTCTATATCATAGGTGGCTTCGTGATCCTCACCTTAGGTGCCGAAGCTTTAGTGCGGGGCGCCAGCGCTATCGCCCTCAGACTAGGTATTGCACCTCTGATTATCGGCCTTACCATAGTCGCCTTCGGTACCAGTGCCCCCGAACTAGCTGTAAGTTTAAAATCTGCCCTGGCTGGCAATAGCGGCATAGCCTTAGGTAATGTCATCGGCTCTAACATCGCCAACATAGGACTCATCTTGGCAATCACTGCCCTTATACGTCCAATCCAGGTGAAGTCACAGATGGTCAAGCGTGATATCCCCATCATGATCGCTGCCTCTATGCTCTTCTGGGGCTTACTCGTCGATGGCGAGCTCAGCTTCTGGGATGGCGCCCTGCTCTTCAGCTTATTAGTCGGCTATCTCAGCTTCAGCTATATCAGCTCACGCAATGGTGGTGACAGCGAAGAGATAGATGATAGCCCACAAAAACCTATGCTTTCTGTGTTGTTTATTATCATAGGGATCGCCATGCTCGTCAGCGGCGGAATACTCTTCGTCGATGGTGCTGTCGATCTCGCCAGGACATTTGGGATCAGTGAAGTCATCATAGGGTTAACCATAGTCGCCATAGGCACCAGCATGCCTGAGCTAGTCACTTCTATTGTGGCCGCGCGTAAAGGAGAGAGTGACATAGCCATAGGTAACATAGTCGGATCTAATCTGTTCAATATATTGGGTATCTTAGGTGTAACCGCTCTGGTTCATCCTATTGCCTCCGCCGGTATTCAAGACTTCGATTTTATCGTCATGTTGGCGCTATCCCTGCTTTTGCTGCCCTTCGCCTGGACAGGATTCAGAATAGGCCGCCGCGAAGGTGCCATACTGCTAATCGCTTACCTCAGCTATATGGGCTATCTAATCGTTCAAGCCTCAGCCTAATATTCAACTCATCTATACCCTGAGAATAAGATCATGATGACAATTGTCATCATGATCTTATGACTTTTGTGCCTGCAAGTTACCTGCAATCTCTCTGATACTAGTCCTGTACCCAATACAGGGACTTTATTCATTCTCAAGGAGATCATCATGAAAACTATCTTACTATTAGGCAGCCTTAGCGGCATGTTGGCACTCTGTAGCCAAATGGTTATGGCCACCGATATCGAACAGATCGATGTCGCAGCTAACAGGATGAATCTAGAGCAGCTACAAACCTTAAGTCAGCAAAGCCAAGATTATGTTCAAGCATATGCAAATTACCGCCTCGCTATCAGCGCCAACGTACTCGGCCAACCAGTACTTGCTAGTACAGCATTAAACAGTGCTCAATCAGGTCTTGAAGCATTAAATCAAGTCTCATCCAATGCTGAAAACCTCGCCCTGCTTGCATCCGTTTACGGCATGCAGATAGGCTTCAACCCAATGAAAGCCAGTGTCTATGGTGCTAAAGTTGGCCTAGCACTTTCCCAAGCTCAAACACTAGAGCCCGATAACCCTAGAGTGGTGCTCACCGAAGCAATATCGACCTTTAATACGCCGGCAGCCTATGGTGGCAGCATGGAAAATGCTATTAGCTTAAGCAGTAAGGCTATTGATCTCTTTGCGAATCCTTGCGATAACATCTGTTGGGGTCACGCCGAGGCGTATACTTGGCGAGGGCTGGCAAAACAGAGTAGCGGAGATAGACAAGGTGCGATAGACGATTGGCACGAAGCGGTTAATGTACAGCCTGATTACGGCTGGGCTCACTTCTTACTCAAGCAAGACAAGAATGCAAGTCAGTAACCCAAATAAAGCTGCTTAGTGATGAGCTGAGCGGCCTTATCTCAAAGGAAAGAGTTATGAATAACCTTAATGCTATCGTCGATTCAGAGAAGCGTTCACCAGAGGATAAACTCGCCTGGGTTTATCTGGTAAACCTAGTCTTCTATCTAATCCCTCTGTTCATAGGTGACAAGCCTATATGGCAAATAGCCATAAGCCTGCTAACTCTGGTCCCCTTCATTTATTGTTATTTCCGGGCATATCGTAGCCCGAAAGATAAAGCTATCTATCCCATTCTAGCCATGATAATTCTGGGCATAGCGATTACTCCGATCAATACCGGCTCCCTTTCTCTATTCACATTCGCCGGCTTCTTCATCGGTTTCTACTATTCACTGAGAACGGCTTTTATCAGTCTGATAGGCTTTGTGGCACTGCTTGCTACGCTCACATTTTTACTGGAAATAAATCATTATTACTTTATCAGTTACGGTGGACTACTGATCGCCGGAGTGGGCTTATTCGGCGTCGCCGAGCAAAAGCGTGTCGAAGCTCATTGTCGAGCACAAAAGAGTAAAGCCGAAATCAGTCAGCTGGCCACCATGTTGGAGCGAGAGCGTATCGCAAGAGATCTCCATGACATCATGGGTCACAACCTATCCAGCATCTCCTTGAAGGCAGAGTTGGCCGCAAAGCTCTTAGACAAAAATCAGATTGAGCAAGCCAAGGTGCAGCTAAGAGAACTAAACGAAATAGCCAGAGATAGCTTGAGTCAGGTACGGCAAACCGTCTCAGGCTACAAACATAAAGGCTTGAGTTCCAGCGTAATGCACCTCTGCCAAACTTTGCGAGACAAGGGATTAAGTGTGAGTCTGGAGGGAGATATTCCCCAGCTCAATTCTAAACTTGAAACTCAAGTTATTTTAAGTCTCACAGAGCTTTGCAATAATGTGATCTGCCATAGTCGGGCCGATCATTGCAGCCTTACTTTTGACAGATCTGCAGACCAGCTCACCATAAGCATCACAGATAACGGTAAAGCAGCAAAAATTGTCGAAGGTAATGGTTTGAAAGGCATAAGAGAGCGCTTGAAAGACGTTCAGGGGAAGTTAGATTACATGGTGGATCAGCAAAGTAGATTCACCATCACGCTCCCACCTCAGCAAGCATCATAAGGAGTCACTCGGGGATGAAAATTTTATTGGCAGAAGATCAGGCCATGGTCAGGGGCGCACTGGCTGCACTCTTGAGCTTAGATGGTGAATTTGAAATCACTCAAGCGTGTGACGGAAATGAAGCCCTATCTCTACTCAAAGCCAACCGCTATGATCTTCTGCTAACCGATATTGAAATGCCGGGATTAACCGGGCTGGAACTGGCCAAATGGTGCCAGCAGCAAGAACCCGTAATTAAAGTGATCATTCTCACCACGTTCGGCAGAGCCGGTTACATTAAACGCGCTATAGAATCTGGTGCCGGAGGCTTCTTACTCAAGGATGCCCCCTCTGACAGCCTTATTCATGCAATAAAACAGGTGATGGCTGGTAAGCGGGTCATCGACCCTGAACTGGCTATCATGGCCATAGGAGATGAAATTGATCCCCTCAATGACAAAGAGCGCCGTGCACTTCGTCTAGCCGCAGAGGGAAAAACAACCGCCGAGATAGCCACCAGCCTCTTCATCGCCGAGGGCACTGTGCGTAATTACCTCTCGGAGGCCATCGGCAAGCTCAACGCCACGAACAGAATCGATGCCGCCCGGATCGCGAGGCAGAAGGGCTGGCTGTAAAGGGTTAAATCGGCCCTAACATTGCCATCATGGGTTTATCTGATAGTATATGTATATAAATACAGTGTTTGAGTGTTTCGCTCAGATAACATTCAACTGATAAAATGGGTAGCGGGCGTGAAGAGACTCGATCTTGTTCCTGTCACAGATCTTAAGGGCGTTGCCAAGAAGATGGCCGAACGTCTGGCTAAGCTCGGCATCATCACGGTACAAGATCTACTATTCCACCTACCACTAAGATATGAAGACCGTACTCAGATATACCCAATAGCCTCACTCTATCCAGGCAGTTACGGCACCATAGAAGCCGTGATCCAGTCCAGTCAGATCATCCAGGGGCGTAAGCGCATGATGACCTGTACAGTACGAGATGACACTGGCTACTTAACCCTCAGGTTTTTTAATTTTTCTGTGGCGCAGAAGAATGGCTTAGTCAATGGTACAAGCATCAGGGCCTATGGTGAGATACGTCGCGGCAAACATCAGGCCGAGATCATTCACCCTGAATACAAGCTGATTCACGAAGATGCCGATCTGGTGATGAGTGAAACGCTGACGCCTGTGTACCCGACAACCGAAGGCTTAAAGCAGGCAAGTTGGATAAAACTGACAGACCAAGCCTTAGCCATGCTCGACGAGGGCGGTTTGCAGGAACTACTCCCACCTCAGCTGCAACCGAACAATCTGAGTCTCAATGCGGCCTTACAGCTATTACATAGACCCAATAACCAGGTTTCCCTGTTCGATCTGGAACAAGGTCACCACCCGGCGCAGCTACGCTTGATCCAAGAGGAACTTCTGGCCCATAACCTGAGCATGCTCAAGTTACGTCAACGCAGCAATCGCGACCATGCTGTGAGCCTGGTCGCAACGGGCAAACTACTCAACCCTTTCCTGAAGGCACTGCCATTTAACCCCACTGGGGCGCAACAAAGAGTCGGCGTTGAAATCTGCAGCGATCTCGAAAAAAACTCACCTATGATGCGCCTGGTTCAGGGGGATGTTGGCTCGGGGAAGACGTTAGTGGCAGCCTTAGCGGCATTACAAGCCATAGAAAATGGCTATCAGGTAGCTATGATGGCCCCTACTGAATTGTTAGCCGAGCAACACGCCGATAACTTCGCTCTCTGGTTTGAACCTCTCGGGCTAAAAGTCGGCTGGCTAGCCGGTAAAATAAAGGGCAAGGCCAGAGCACAATCTTTACAAGATATTGAGTCCGGTGCGGCTAATATCGTTATCGGCACCCATGCCATATTCCAGGAGCAAGTAGTCTTCAACAATCTTGCCCTGATCATTATCGATGAACAACATAGATTCGGCGTTCATCAACGACTTGGCTTACGAGAGAAAGGCATCAGCCAGGGCTTCCACCCTCATCAGCTGATCATGACCGCCACGCCGATTCCACGCACCTTGGCCATGACCGCCTATGCCGATCTCGATACTTCAGTGATCGACGAGCTGCCGCCCGGGCGAACTCCGGTGACAACCGTAGCCGTTGCCGATATGAGGCGCGATGAAGTAATAGAGAGAGTTCGCCATGCCGCCACCCATGATGGCAGGCAGACCTACTGGGTATGCACCTTGATCGAAGAGTCCGAAGCTCTGGAATGTCAGGCGGCAGAAGATACCGCCGCAGAGCTGACATTAGCACTACCCGAACTCAAGATTGGCTTGATCCATGGGCGCATGAAGTCCGCCGAGAAACAGGCCATTATGGCCGAGTTCAAATCTGGCGAATTGAACCTTCTGGTTGCCACCACAGTCATAGAAGTGGGAGTCGATGTTCCTAATGCCAGCCTGATGATCATAGAAAACCCGGAACGTTTAGGCCTGGCTCAATTGCATCAACTCAGGGGACGAGTCGGGCGAGGCGCCGTCGCCAGTCACTGCGTACTCATGTATAAGGCCCCCTTGTCACCGACGGCAACCAAGCGATTGGGGGTACTTAGGAGTAGCAACGATGGCTTCATCATAGCCCAGAAGGATCTGGAAATAAGAGGCCCAGGCGAAGTATTAGGTACCAAGCAGACTGGCATTGCCGATATGAAAATTGCCGATCTGGTTCGAGACCAGGCGCTGATCCCCCACATTCAGAAGCTAGCCGTGCATATCATGGAGCAGGTCCCGGATAATGTCGATGGCATAGTGCAACGTTGGCTAGGTGATCGAGAGCAGTACGTTCAAGCTTAGAGAACAGGCATAAATCCGTTAATTTTTATTCGATTAATTATTCTTTAATTCGGCCAATACCTATAGACATGGCCGCTAAATTTTGCAAAATGGAGAAGCCCTCTTTTTGGTACTCCACCTTATACCATTCCGAGTAAGTATCTGATCATTCAGCGGGAGTTCAAAGCGCTGTAGGCAAGGCGGATGTTTGAAGCTAATAGTTATTCTATATCGAGAACATTCAACGTAGCATAAAGGGCTTTGAAACCCGCACTGCGTGAGGCTCTCAATGTTTCCACTTCTGTGTTGCATTGACTTAAAAGGGAATAACCATTTCCTCATCAATGCGCCTTGAATTGAAAAAACTGAGAGTCTCTGAACTGACCAGATACTTATATGGAATGGTATTAGAACCGTCACCTCCTGTAACCGAGTCCTATTTATAAAAGGTATTACATGCAAGTCAATCAAGAAGATAGAATCGCGCCACAAGAGAAGTCAGCGAATACCAATACCTTAGCCATTGTTGCCGTTGCGGTTGCTGCGATCATTGCAGGAGGTGCCTATTATTACTTCCAAGCCGGTGAACCTGAGCCTGTGCCGCAGCCTCTTGAAATAGCAGACATCATTGAAGAGCCCCTGGTAACGGTTGCTGATATTCCGGAACCTGTGATCGAAGAGATAGTAGAAACTGAAGTCATTGAAGTAGAACCTCAAGTTCAAGTGGAGCCTCTGCCAACGTTAAGTAACAGCGATGGCTATGTACATAAAAAAACGGTAGAAATTGCCGATGGCATGAAGATCGAGCCTCTGTTAGTCGAGAAAGATCTGGTCAGACATTTCGTGGTCTTCGTCGATAACTTAGCCCAAGGTGAACTGGCACGAAAAGTGAGCCCACTGAAGGCACCCGACAGAATCTTCACCGTTTCTGACATAACCAACAAGACCTATCTTAATCCCGATAGCTATCACAGATATGATCTGTACGCCAATTTCGTCGCCAACCTGGATGAACAGCAACTCGCAGCGACCTACAAGGAGTTAACGCCTTTGCTGGGAGAGGCATTCCAGGAGTTAGGCTATGGTGAGATGAGCTTCAATCAGAGGTTACTACAGGCGATCGACATCATGCTGGCGGCACCTGTCATAGAGCAGCCCATTGAGTTAGATGGTGTCAGCGTAAACTATCAATTTGTCGACCCTCAGCTCGAAGCACTACCCAACGCTCAGAAACTCCTGGTCCGCATGGGTCCGGAAAACACTAAGAAAGTGAAAGCGGCGCTGCGTAAGCTGAAAAAGTATTTAGCAGGCTAACCCTAACAAACTGACCCGCGGCTCTGACTGCGGGTTTTAACACTTCAGACTACACAAGTGTATACATATCAACAACACCTGTATCTCAAAACACTTCATCATCTCAGTTAATCTAGTGTAGAATAACGCCAAAATGACAATTAACTGGCTCGGGAACTGACTAGGTCATCCCTTGATTTAACTGGTTATATTCTCAATCTTTATTAGTAGTGTCAGAGGCATTCCGTTGCAGTTAAGGTTTAATATTTGTTCTTGGGGAGCCTGGTCCCCCCGATATCAGCAACCCCAAGATTGGCAGCATTGGCAAAGTTCCGATGATCACCAAAGCTCCTCTGTGCCTGATGCACCTAAATTAGCTCAAGTCCCTGCGATGAAGCGACGACGCTATAGCGCCTTGACTAAGATGCAACTCGAGGCCGCATTTCAGGCCGATGCAGCTAATTCATGCCGCACAATTTTTGCCTCCAGGCACGGAGAGTTACATCGCACCATAGGCTTACTGGATAACATAGTAGAAGAAGAACCTCTTTCTCCGACGGCCTTTAGCCAATCAGTGCACAACACAGCAAGCGGTATTTACAGTATTCTTACGGATAATCGAGCACCATCGACTTCTATCGCCGCAGGTGAAGAAAGCTTGCCACAGGCGCTTATCGAAGCATATGCTCAACTCTATGAAGATTCAACGCCGGTATTACTCGTCTTCGGCGATCAGCCTGTGCCTGACATATACACACATTTTGTTGATGAAATTGGCCTTCCCCTCTCTCTCGCCTTAGTTCTCAAGCGATACGATGAGACATGTGCAAAACCGCAATTAACGCTCAGTCAGACCCGGGAAGTGAAAAATATTAGTTATGGTGAGCTAGTACACAGTTTGTCTGTTGCCAGGCCTCTAGCCGGTAATTTGGGTAACTATCATTGGCAACTCAGCTTTGACTGACACGCCTGCTGTCAGATTAACAGGATTAGCCTATATTCCCAGATGGATTGGGGGCGTCAGTTGTTATATCACCTTTGGTATCGGCGGATTGCTGAGCTCATTAACCATCTTACCTCTGTTGAGATTCTGGCCAGGCACAGAATTAGAGCGAATCCGCCGTGTACAGAAAACGGTGCACATCATGTTTCGCGGTTTCGTTTATATGCTGAGCTGGACTGGGGTCATCAAGGTTAGTCCTGATAATATAGCGCGTCTCGCCTCGGCTAAAGGAAGAGTGGTGATCGTTAATCATCCCACCCTAGTCGATGTGGTAGTGTTGATAAGCTTGATGCCCAACGCGGGCTGTATCGTTAAACAAGGGATTTGGCGAAACCCTTTCATGCGAGGTGTGGTCGCCTGTGCCGGCTATATCCCCAATCGAGGCGCCGAATTACTACTCGAAGATTGCAGACATGTGCTAAAAAGCGGGACCAATTTAATTATTTTCCCCGAAGGCACACGCACAGTCTTAGGCACCAGCATTAACAACTTTGCCAGAGGCGCCGCCAATATTGCACTGAGAACCAAGACAGATTTATTGCCTGTGGTTCTTCGTACCGATGCACCAGGCTTGAGTAAACAAGAAGCTTGGTATCAAATACCCCGTCGCACCATAGGCATGCGAGTCGAAGTAGGCGAAACCATCGACCATATCAGGTATGATGCGATTGCCGGTGGCGATGCGAAAATGGCACGTCAACTGACACGGGATCTGGAAGATTACTTTAAAACGAACTTAGAAGATGATGAAACTACATAACGAAATAAAACAATTAATCATAGATTGCCTGGATCTCGAAGATGTCACTATCGATGACATCGATACCGAGGCGGCGCTATTCGGTGAAGGCCTGGGACTAGACTCAATCGATGCCCTGGAGCTTGGATTGGCAATCAAGAAGCAATTCGATGTCAAAATCGAAGCCAATTCAGACGCCACTAAGGCACATTTTCATAGCGTGTCGAGTCTGGCCAGCTTTATCGAATCACAGCGAGCTTAGGAGATATTATGCAAAGCCGTGAACAAATACTGCAAGCCTTAACTCGCATCTTAGTTGATGAATTTGAGATCGATGAGGCTGATATATCACCATCAGCTTCCCTATATGAAGAACTCGATCTGGACAGTATCGATGCTGTCGATCTCGTCATCAAGCTACAACAGATGACAGGCAAGAAGATCAAACCTGAAGAGTTTAAAGCCGTGCGCACCGTAGACGATGTGGTTTCAGCCATCGAAGGACTCGTCGAAGAATAATGCGGTTATTTTTGCAAATAGTCACAGGTATTCTGCTGCTGGGATACCCTTTAGCAGTCTATTTCGGACTCAACTATTTGCCTGCTGGCACCATAGCTATGGTGCTTTGTTTCATCTTAATTCTACGATTATTGATTCAGAAGCAACAAGTCAAAGCCATGATCTTGCCTATCATAGTAGGCATAGGGTTAACGGCGGCGAGTTTTATTGCCAAACGGCATGACTGGTTACTCTATTATCCTGTGGTCATAAACCTCAGCATGCTGATGCTGTTTGTTTACTCTCTAAAGTTAGGCCCCAGCATGATAGAGAGGCTAGCAAGATTGAAGGAGCCCGAACTTCCGGACGAGGCGATTCCTTACCTGAAAAAAGTCACCCAGATATGGTGTGGCTTATTTGTTTTTAATGGGTCAGTGGCTTTATACACGGCACACTACGCCTCATTAGAGATCTGGACACTGTATAACGGGCTCATCGCCTATCTGCTTATCGGTTCGCTACTGGGTGGCGAGTGGTTGTATAGAACTATTTGGTTGAATAAATCATGACAGAGTTACTCAAATCTTGGTTATCCAAGGGGCCTTCGAGCCAACAGCTTATCAGTTTTAACCATCATGATATTATCACTGGCGGTGCATTCACCAACCAGGTTGCGAGTGTGCATCGGCAGCTGATCCAATCACCTTGCCGACGTTGGTTATTGGCCTGCGATTCCAGTGACCTGTTTGCTGTCGGTTTATGTGCCGCACTACTTGCCGGAAAAGAGATCATCTTACCTGCTAATACCCAAGCGGGTAGCTTGAGTGAGTTGACCCATAAATTCGATGGCGTGATTTCAGATAAGGCCTTATGTGAAGGTAAGGCTTTAGTCATGCTTAAAAAAGAGCTCTCATCGGCTACAAGCCAATGGCCGACTAGTGAGAAATGGGGCGAGTTGGTGCTGTATACCTCAGGAAGTAGTGGCCAGCCCAAAGCCGTCCGTAAGTCACTCGCTCAATTAGACGCCGAAGTCACCGTATTAGAGCACACGTTCGCCAAACATTTGCCTCAATGTAGCGTGGTATCGACGGTTTCACATCAACATATTTATGGCTTGTTGTTCAAAATCCTCTGGCCATTGGCCGCCGGGCGTCCCTTCTTGAGTGATATCATCGAATATCCGGAGACCCTGACCTACTACACCAGCCTGTTCCCTAATCTATGTCTCATCAGCAGCCCGGCTCAGTTGTCCCGTTTGCCTGAGTCTCTGGACAACGAGAAGCAGCTGAGATCACCCAGCTTAGTCTTCAGTTCCGGCGGTCCATTGAGTTTCGACGCGGCTCAAGGCATAGCCCATTGTTATGGACGTCAGCCCATCGAAGTTTTCGGTAGCACGGAAACCGGTGGTATCGGCTATCGACGCCAGATGAGACAAGATCAACCATGGCAAGCCTTTGCCAATGTTGAAATATCACAAGACCCCAAAGATGGCGCCCTCACCGTCAAGTCCCCCTATTTAGAAGACCAGGATTGGCTTAGATGTGAAGATAAGATAACCCTCATCGAACCTGGGCTGTTTCGACTGGAAGGACGCCTGGATCGCATCATCAAGATCGAAGAAAAACGTGTCTCTCTGGTGCAGATGGAGACATTACTCGAGAGTCATCCCCTCGTCAGTCATGCCGCCTTGGTTATGTTAAACCAGCCACGTATGCAACTGGGCGCCGTCATCGAACTATCGAAACATGGCAAGGCCCACCTCGAGAGTGAAGGCAAGCTGAGCCTGAACAACTTGCTCAAGGCCCAGCTGTTGAGCCAATTTGAACGAGTGACCTTACCCAGACGTTGGCGCTATCCGGATCTGCTGCCCGTCAACAAACAAGGGAAACGCATTCAGGCAAAGCTAACCGAGCTCTTCGACCATGATTAAATCCAGTTTGCCTCAGATCCTATCCAAGAGCAGTGATGGCGATGCCATCATATTTCGCCTCTTCATAGCCGCAAATTTGCCATTTTTTAATGGTCACTTTCCCGATCAAGCCGTGCTCCCAGGCGTGACTCAACTGGATTGGGCCATTCGCTTAGGTTGTCAGCATTTCGGCTACCCACGAAATATTGCCACCTTAGAGGTGCTCAAGTTTCAGCAATTGATGTTACCGGACTCGGAAGTGACCCTGGAGATCAGCGAGAACAAGGCAAAGACCAAGTTAATTTTCAGTTACTTCGATGGCGACAAACGCTTCGCATCTGGCCGTCTTGCACTCGCGACTCAATCAACACCTATTTGTGAGGTCAACTGATGCAAGTTGCATTAGTCATCCCCAATTACAACCATGTTGTCGCCATCGAGGAAACCCTCGAGAAACTGGCACATCTTGAGCTGGCTTGCTATTTAGTTAACGATGGCAGCGATGATGCCACTCGCCACCTGCTGACATCTCTAGCCAATCGTTATTCTTGGGTCACCCTGTTGCACCACCCCTTTAACCGGGGCAAAGGCGCCGCGGTTACCACAGGGTTGAGAGCCGCCTACAAGGATGGTTACAGCCATGCATTACAGATCGATGCCGATGGCCAACATAATTTAGACGACATTCCGGCCATGCTTGCTCAGGCCGAAGAAAAACCAGAGGCACTCATATCCGGCTTACCTCAATATGATGAGTCTGTGCCTAAGATTAGATTTTACGCCCGCTACCTCACCCATTTTTGGGTCTGGGTTGAGACCTTAAGTTTCGATATCCAGGACTCCATGTGCGGTTTTCGAGTCTATCCTCTGGCTGTAACCGAGCAGATTTTCCTCACCAGTGCCTTGGGCGAACGCATGGATTTCGATACCGAAATCATGGTTCGCTTGCACTGGCAAGGCGTTCAAATCATTCATCTTCCGACCCGAGTCATCTACCCCGAAGACGGCATCAGCCATTTTCAGGGCTTATGGGATAATTTACGTATTTCAGCCATGCATACCCGCCTTTTCTTCGGCATGCTAAAACGCTTGCCTCGCAAGATTCTAGGAGGCGGCAATCGAGATGAATCAGACTCTCACTGGTCAAGCATAGGCGAGCGAGGTAGTTACTGGGGCATCAAGTTGCTGGCATCTAGCTATAAACTCGGTGGCCACTGGCTCTGTCGCGCCATCATGTATCCGGTGATCTTGTATTTCTTCCTCACCGGGCACAACGCGAGAAAGGCCTCCCTCGAGTTTCTCAACAAGGTGAAAAAATTCGATCCCGAGCACCCTCAACTGCAGGGTGACTTGGGATGGCAGCACGGCCTCAAACATTTCTTTGGCTTTGGTAATGCGGCACTAGATCGCATCGATGCCTGGTGCGACCGCATCCAACTCAGCCAGGTAGACTTTCCTAATAGAGCCCTGCTGGCAGATCAGCTCGAAGCCGGTCAGGGCGCCGTATTACTGGTGTCTCACTTAGGTAATTTAGAGCTATGCCGCGCGATATCGGTTCACCAAAAAAAGGTGAAAGTGAACGTCATGGTGCTGACAGACAATGCCGAGAACTTTAACCGGGTGCTGAAACAGCTGAACCCGGATAGTTCAGTCAACCTGATCCAGGTCAGCGAACTCGGTCCCAGCACCTCTATGCTACTGCAGCAGAAGATAGAAGACGGTGAACTGGTCGTCATAGCAGGAGACAGGACCTCGTCCAACAGCCAAGGACGGGTCATATATGCCCCTTTCATGGGAGAACCAGCCCCCTTCCCTCAGGGGCCCTTTATTCTTGCCGGTCTGCTCGATTGTCCTGTCTACCTTATGTTCTGCTTACGGGAACAGGGCCGCTATGTGGTCCACCTGGAAACATTCTCAAATACACTCAAAGGCCCCAGAAAAGGCCGCATGCAAAGGCTCGAAGAAGCCGTCAATCACTACAGTGCTCGACTCGAATATTTTGCACGGCGAGAACCCTTGCAATGGTTTAATTTTTTTGATTTTTGGCATAACGATGACGACATCCAACGCGCCAACTCTCAGGGTAAAGATAGGACAGATAAATAGATGACTCAGAATAATCAACCAAACCCAACGGACATGATTGTTCAATTTGGTCACAGGGCATTAACCCTGGAAGATGTGGTGGCTGTAGCCAAAGGCGCTAAGGCAAAATTAAAAGATACAGGCGATTTTCAGACCTATATCCAGAAGGGTGCTCTCTTCATCGATAGCCTGCTCAATGAAGAAGGCGTCGTCTATGGCGTAACCACAGGCTATGGTGACTCGTGTACTGTCACGGTCGGACTCGATCTGGTTCACGAACTGCCTTTGCATCTTTCTCGCTTTCACGGTTGTGGACTCGGTGACATCCTGAGCACAGTACAAGCCAGAGCAGTTATGGCCTGTCGTCTCAGCTCTCTGGCCATTGGAAAGTCTGGCGTGACCTATGAACTGCTGCAGCGCATAGAGACGCTACTCAACTTAGATATTATTCCTGTGATCCCCGAAGAGGGTTCAGTCGGTGCCAGTGGTGACCTCACCCCCTTATCTTATCTTGCCGCCGTGATTGTGGGTGAGCGCGACGTGATCTACCAAGGCGTACGTCAGCCGACTGCCGATGTCTATGCCAAGCTTAACATCAAGCCATTAAAGCTACGTCCCAAAGAGGGATTAGCTTTAATGAACGGCACAGCCGTCATGACAGCACTCGCCTGTCTGGCCTTTGACAGGGGTCAGTACCTGTGTCGTCTGGCCAGTCGCCTCACTGCCATGGCTTCCCTCACTTTGAAGGGTAACTCGAACCACTTCGACGATATTTTATTTGCCGCCAAGCCTCATCCGGGACAGAACCAGATAGCCGCCTGGATCCGCACAGATCTCAATCACCATGAGCATCCGCGCAATTCCGACAGGCTGCAGGACAGATATTCCATTCGCTGCGCACCGCATATTATAGGTGTGATGCAAGATGCATTGCCCTTCATGCGCCAGTTTATCGAGACCGAGCTTAACAGTGCCAACGACAACCCAATTGTCGATGCAGAAGGTGAGCACATACTTCATGGTGGTCACTTCTACGGCGGTCATATCGCCTTCGTTATGGACTCGATGAAGAACACAGTCGCCAACATCGCCGATCTTATCGATCGTCAATTGGCTCTGGTCATGGATCCTAAGTTCAACAACGGTCTTCCCGCTAATTTATCGGCGGCGACCGGAGCCAGACGCTCCATCAACCATGGCTTCAAGGCTGTACAGATAGGTGCATCCGCCTGGACCGCCGAAGCCCTGAAGAATACCATGCCAGCCAGCGTATTTTCCCGCTCCACCGAATGTCACAATCAGGACAAGGTGAGCATGGGCACCATAGCCGCGCGAGATTGCATGCGGGTATTACAGCTGACCGAGCAGGTAGCAGCAGCGGCCTTGCTGGCTATGACTCAAGGGATCAATTTACGTATATCACAAGATGAACTGTGCCAGTCTTCACTTACCTCTTCGTTGGCGAAAACCTTAGATCAGGTCAAGGCAGATTTCGAGCTGTTAACCGAAGACAGGCCACTAGAGTCTGTGCTTAGACAGACGGTAGATAAAATCCAGGCTGGTGAGTGGGAAGTCTGTTCATGACCTCAATGTCCAGCAAATCCATCTTAACCACAGAGCTGGAAATCTTGATCCCCTTTCATGATGTCGACTCCATGGGGATCACCTGGCATGGCAACTATCTGCGTTATTTCGAGATGGCTAGGTGTCAGCTGCTGGATCTGTTCGGATATGGCTATCGTGAAATGTTAGCCTCGGGCTATTCCTGGCCAATCGTAGATCTACAGATAAAATATGTGCAACCTAGCACCTTCGATCAAAAAGTGAAGGTGATAGCCTCCTTGGTCGAGTGGGAAAACCGCCTGAAGATCAACTACCAAGTCAGAGATCTAGCCAGTAATAAACGTCTCACTAAAGGTTATACCATCCAAGCCGCCGTAGATAAAAACAATGAGCTGTGCTTCGTGACTCCGACCGTATTCAGGCAGAAGCTAGCCCAGTTCATTCCCACTCTTGATATCGACAGCGCTCAAACTGAAAGCATTAAAACTAAAAGTACTGAGGGGAACGGTCGATGATAGACATTAATTTCAGCTCTCGAGAGCGACTAACTCCGGCGCTATTACTACTATCGACTCTGTTACTCTCACTCTTGGCCAGCAGCCCAGTTCAGGCTAACACCAGTGAATTATCTGTTGTCAGTGCACAAACAGCCAAGTTTGAGGCTCTGTTTCAAGCTGAAGTAAACAATCAACAGATAGAGAAACTCAGCAAGAGACTCGAATTGAGCCAACATGCCAAGGGAAAGTTTACTCAATACCGAAGTCTCAAGGTGCTTAAAAAACCTTTGATTAGCAAGGGGAGTTTTATATTCGATGCCCAACTGGGTCTGGTCTGGAGTCAAGAGGCTCCCTTCAAATCCACCTTAATACTCAAGGATGATGCATTAATTCAAATCGATAGTTCGGGTAAGCAACAGGTCTCTCAAACCCGCGGTAATCAAGGAGCCGGCGCCCTGGCGCAGACCTTGCCAACCCTGCTAAAAGCCCTACTCGGTGGAGAACTGCAGACCTTAGATGAGCACTTTAGCTTTTACCTGCTGGCAGCAGATCCACAGGCACCCTGGACACTTGGCTTGATCCCCAAAGATCCCTTGATGCTAAAAGCCATCCCTCAGATGATATTAGAAGGTACCAATCAGATCTCGGCGCTCACATTAGTTAGCGCTAATGGGGACACCAGCAGAATCGAATTCGAAGAGATCAACAATGCTCCCTTGACTGAGGCGGAGTTAGAGCTAGTTTCACCTGGTTTCATTCAGGAACAAGGCAAGCCTTCTCAAGCCATCACCGAGCCCGAACTTAAACCTAAGCAGGCATCATGATCGATAAGTTCGCCACTCTGCTGAGCCAATATTCGGCAAAATTTAAATTCTCCATCTGGCTAACCATGATGTCCCTCATTGTGATTATCGGTTGCTCACTCTGGCAAGGTGGCGCTAGAGTTCAGAGTGATATTTTAGCCATGTTGCCAAATGTTCAGGAAGATCCCCTCACAGATATCGCCCTGTCGCGGGTAGAAGAACAGCTATCAAACTCCATCTACCTTGGTTTTGTTGCCGATAACCAGGCACAAGCTATCCAAGCTGCACAAGGGGTGATGGCAGAACTCAATGAACAGGGGAAAGGCATCTTTGTCGACATAAAGAGCGCCGATATCAATCAGGCCGAGTCTCTCAATAACTATTATTTCCCCCATAGGTTTAGCCTGCTAACGCCAGATCAGGCTCAAACACTAGAGAGCGGCAAGCTAGATAGCCTCATAGGACAAGCTCAACAGCAACTCTATAACGCATTTAGCTACGCAACCAGCGGCCTGCTAGCCAATGATCCCCTGCTACTCTATCCGCAAAACCTGCAAGCTTTAGCTCCTAAACAAGCATTAGAAGTACATCAAGGTATTCTGATTGCCAGGCTGCCGGCAGAAGATTCAAAGGTCAAAGTGGCTGCCATCGTCATGGCAAAAGGAGTCGGCAGCGCCTTCAATCCTAAGGTGCAAGATCGGCAGATGTCGGTACTCACCCAGGCATTCGAGCGGTTAGCGCTACAAGATACAGATATAGAGATACTCAGAGCAGGTGCACTTTTCCATGCCGCCGCCGCAACCCAACTCGCTAAGAGTGAAGTCACCAGCTTGGGTCTGGCCTCACTCATAGGCGTATGCCTATTGGTCTGGCTGGCATTTCGCTCCCTGATGCCACTGACCATAGCCTTACTGACCATCTCGACTAGCATGTTAGTCGCCGTCGTCATGACCACCTGGGTGTTTTCTGAGCTGCACCTGCTGACGCTCGTCTTCGGCACCAGCTTGATAGGCATCGCCATCGACTATAGTTTTCATTTCTATTGTGAGCGCTTGAATAAGCCTGATGCCAGTGCGACCCAAGTTATCCAACACATATTTCCCGCGATCACTCTGGCCCTTATCACCAGCGTCTTAGCATACTCCAGCATAGGTTTTGCACCATTCCCCGGCATGCAACAGGTTGCCGTTTTCTGTGCTTCCGGCCTCATCTCGGCTTATATCACTTTAGTACTTGCCTATCCATTACTGGCATCGGGCACCTTGCCTAAGGGCGAGAAGCAACTCAAATTAGCAGACCTATATCTACAAAGAATTAACACCCTACTGGTAAAGCTCCCAACTAAAGGCTTGAGCTTAATCGTTATCATCTGCTTATCGGTATCAAGTTTTGGCATACTGAGACTGACAAGCGATGATGATATCCGCAACCTGCAGCAGAGCCCACCTGAGGTACAAGTACAAGAGAACACATTGAGAGCTCTGCTCAGTGGTGGCACGGATAATCAATTTCTGTTAGTCAGGGGCGACAGCGAGCAAGCTTTGCTACAGCACTTAGAGGAGCTGGCCCCAAGATTAAACAATGCGCTTAATCAACAGCTAATTGGTAACTCATTCAGCCTGAGCAATTATCTCCCAAGTCATCACAGGCAAGAGAACAATTATCGCCTTCAGGGTGAGATTTATCAGCAGAATCTAAACCAGGTTATTGACACTCTTGGTCTGGATGATGAGCTAGCCCCTCAGCTTAAACAGGCGTATCTGGCAGCCAAGGGGAATTATATCGATGCCAGCTCATTCTTAAGTTCGCAAGCAGGAAAACTCTTCGCCCCCTTATGGATCGCACCTTCAGCTGGTCAAGAAGAATTCGGTGCCATAGTCTTAATCGGCGGGATCTCAGATATAGATAAACTCAGTCATTTCTTCGCAGATTACCCTCATGTGCAGCTGGTCGATAAGGTCGGCGATATATCTAAGGTCATGGGCAAGTATCGTCAGCTGACCTTGATACTGCTGGCTGTGGCCATGCTGGCTGCAGTACTGATTTTTTGCAGCCGGTTCAGTATAAAGTTAGCCTGCCTGGTCGTTGCCGTACCGGCACTATCGGCGATTTTCACCTTAGCCATACTCGGAATAACGGGTGCCTCACTCACCCTATTCCATTCCCTGGCACTGATCCTCGTTTTCGGTATCGGCGTAGATTACAGTGTGTTCTTCGCCGAATCTAAACAACAGAGTCGAGGCGTAATGATGGCTGTGTTTATGTCGGCTAGCTCTACGATACTGGCATTTGGCTTACTGGCATTTAGCAGTACCCCAGCAATACACTTTTTTGGATTAACCCTACTGATAGGGATAGGTTTCACCTTTATGCTCTCCCCCTTTATTCAAACGTTTACAAGGACTGTTAAGTGATGCAAGCACCCCACTCAAACCCAGGCATACGAGCAAGTTACGACGTTGCAATTATCGGTGCCGGTCCATCGGGTAGCATTGCCGCCAGCCTACTCCACCAGCAAGGAAAGCGAGTCATAGTCATAGAGAAGCAAGATTTCCCCCGCTTCTCTATCGGTGAGAGTCTATTACCAGCCTGCATGAGTGTCATCGAAGAAGCCAACATGCTCGAGGCTGTTAACAATGCAGGTTTTCAGTTTAAGAATGGTGCCGCCTTCAGCTCTAAAGGCAAATATACCCACTTCGATTTCACCGATAAATTTTCCAGTGGCCCCGGCACTACGTTTCAGGTAGAGCGCGCAAGTTTCGATAAACTACTGGCAGATACGGCCGAGTCCCAAGGGGTAGAGATACGTTTCGGTGAATCGGTTCAAGCCATAGATCTGACTCAAGACCCGATACTAACCATAAGAGACCGCGAGGGAGAAGACTATTGTATTCAGGCTAAATACCTACTCGATGCCAGTGGGTTTGGTCGAGTGCTACCTAGATTATTAGATCTGGAGAAGCCCTCTTGCCTACCGAGCCGCACCGCCGTATTTACCCATATTCAGGATAATATCGACCCCAGTGCCCAGGAAAATGTCCATTTCGATCGGCAGAAGATTCTAATCAGTGTTCATCCTGAAAATAAAGATATCTGGTACTGGTTGATCCCCTTGAGTGACAGCAGGTGTTCATTAGGCGTTGTAGCCGAGCCACATCTCTTGGGGGATGCCGAAGCCGATCTGCAGACAGTGCTCATGGAGATGATAAAACAGGAACCAAACTTACACCGACTCTTAGCCAATGCCGAGGTAGTACGGGAATGCTCACTGCTCAAGGGATATTCCGCTAATGTCACCACCCTTGCTACCGACAAATTTGCCTTACTGGGCAATGCCGGAGAGTTTCTCGACCCCGTTTTTTCTTCTGGGGTAACTATCGCTATGCAATCAGCCTCCATGGCGGCTAAATGTGTCGTCAGACAACTCAATGGTGAAGAGTTGGACTGGGATAACGAGTACGCTAAGCCTCTTATGCGCGGCGTCGATACTTTTAGAACCTATGTCGAGGCTTGGTATGATGGCCGTTTCCAGGAGATCATATTTTTCGATGCTCCCGATAATAAGATCAAGCAGATGATCTGCTCCATCTTAGCCGGATACGCCTGGGATGAAACCAACCCCTTCGTGAGTGACTCGGCGCGTCGCTTAAACATGATTGTCGAATTATGCAGATAAGGGTTTCATAGTGATTTCACTGACCTTGCTTATAAGCCTTAAACACAAACTAAAGAGTGTGATAGCACTGAGTGCCGTTATCCTATTGGCATTCATGCTGTCTGCCTGCAGTCAGACGTTTCAGAGACAAACTTGTGTAGCTCTGGCCAAAGACGTTAATTATTGTCTGGCACCTATCCCCTTAGACCAAACGAGTCAGACCTGGGTACGCTCGGCAACGCAAAAAGCAGGCATTAGAGTCGATTCGTCTCAACATGAGCTGATGACACAAGTCGAGATTGACGCCAATGGGCTCACCTTAGTCGGACTGGCCCCCTTGGGTCAGGCACTGTTCACCTTGATCTATGACGGCAGCACGCTCACCAGTGAACAGAGTGTTTTATTGGGAAGTGAGTTCAAGGCCGAGTATCTACTGGCACTTATTCAATTAATATATTGGCCCGAAGAGACTGTAAATGCTCATTTACAAGGAGCAAAACTAACCTCAAGTGACTGTGGTGCGTCCAGATGCCGAAAAATATATGCTCTTGGCTCCAACCCGGCCATAAATGTAAACACAGGCACTCAGAATGACAGTATTGTAAATATCGAGTACAGTCATGATGACCCTTGGCAGGCAGAAATAGCGCTGAAGATACCGCAAGCTAAATTTGAGTTAACACTAACGCCAATTTAGGTCGCTGATATTTTTCATGGCCCACACTATCAAAAAGTGAAGATAAATAGAGACAATGACTAAAATAGCCATCTCACACTTAGGCTTGTGTACGCCTCTGGGCAAGACTGCTGAAAGCGTACTACCCCGACTCTCGAGGGGAGATACTGGCGCGATGAAGAATCGAACCGATATCATCCCCGATGCCGAAACCTTAGTGGGAGAAGTCACCTTCGAGTTGCCTGTGATACCCAAGCTCCTGGCCAAATATGACTGCCGCAACAATCGACTGCTCCTGTGTGCAGCAGAGCAGATTGCCGACAGAGTTGCCCGGGCAATAGCAGACTGGGGCCCTCAAAGGATAGGTATTGTCATAGGCACCAGCACATCCGGGATCGGCGCGGGTGAAGATGCCTTAAAGGTAAGATCACAAACCGGGGCCTTTCCTGAACAATATCAGTATTCCCAGCAAGAGCTAGGTAACAGCAGTGATTTTTTACGTCACTACTTCGACATTTCCGGCCCTTGTTACACAGTATCCACCGCCTGCTCATCCAGCGCCAAGGTCTTCGCCAGTGCCAGACGCCTACTGCAAGCGGATCTGTGCGATCTGGTGATCGTCGGCGGCGGCGACAGTCTTTGCAAGCTAACCCTTAACGGTTTTAGCTCGCTGGAATCTGTCTCTAAGGGTCACTGCCAACCCTTCAGTATTAACCGGGATGGCATCAACATAGGTGAAGGCGCAGCTCTTTTTACACTGGAAAAACTAACAGCTGACGACACCAGCAGTGTGATCTTAGCCGGAATTGGCGAGTCCAGTGACGCCCATCACATCTCTGCGCCACATCCCGAAGGACGCGGCGCCATAGCTGCCATCCAGTCGGCACTGAAAGATGCCAATCTGATTGCTGAAGACATCGACTACATCAACCTACATGGCACAGCTACACAGAAAAATGATGCCATGGAAAGCAGAGCAATTAAGCAGGTTTTCGGCTCGACGCCTCCGCCCTGTAGCTCCACCAAGCCAATCACAGGCCACACTCTAGGCGCAGCTGGCGCCATAGAAGCAGCATTTTGTTACCTGTTATTGAGCCAGGAAAGCAGCCAACAAACCTTGCCACCTCAGATATGGGACGGCGTTCAAGATCCACAAGATCCGTCACTTCCCTTAGTCAGCCAAGGTCAGAGTGCTGAACTTAACTATTTGATGAGCAACTCCTTCGCCTTCGGCGGCAGTAACGCCAGCCTCATTCTCGCCAGAAACCAGCGAGGGAAAAATAAATAATGAGTCCACAACAGATGTCACCCCAAGAACTATCTCAGATGGCGATTGCAGATGTAATCCCCCATAGAGATCCTATGATCTTGATCGATCACCTCATCAGCTATGAAACTGACAGCCTATTGACCCAGGTGGATATCGGCGAACTCAGCCCCTATTTCGATACACAGCTCAACGCCGTACCCAATTACGTTGGTATCGAGTATATGGCTCAGAGCATTGCCGCCCTCGCGGGTGTGGAAGCTAAGTCCCGTGGCGATATTATCCGCGTCGGTTTCTTGCTTGGCACACGTAAGCTTCAGATGCATATACCAGAGTACCGGCTGGGGGAAAGTTATCAGACTCGAGTCACCAGACTCTACCAAGAGGAGTCCGGACTGGCGGTATTCGATTGTCAGATATTCCATCGGCAAACCTTAGTCGCAACAGCGAATGTGAATGTATTTCAGCCTCAGGATGTCGAAACCTATATCTCTGAGAGCAAGCAGGAAGAGCAAAAATGAACAACGAAAACAGAAGAGTACTGATCACAGGTTCTAGCCGCGGCATAGGGAAAGCCATAGCCTTACAGTTGGCAGAGGCCGGATTCGATATCGCCCTGCACTTTCACAGCAATGTCGAAGCGGCCGAACAGACTAAGCGCGAGCTTATTGCGCTGGGTGTCACAGTTTCTTGCCTACAGTTTGATATCGCCCATCGCGAGCAGGTCAAAACCGCCATCACAGCCGATATCGAGCAGCATGGCGCCTATTATGGCGTGATACTCAATGCGGGTATCAATTGTGATACCGCATTTCCCGCCATGACAGAAAATGAATGGGACAAGGTAGTACATACCAATTTAGATGGTTTCTACAATGTGATTCATCCCACCATAATGCCGATGATTCAGACGCGCCAAGGCGGCCGCATAATAACTATGGCATCGGTATCAGGTATCGCAGGTAACAGAGGTCAGGTCAATTACAGCGCCTCGAAAGCCGGCATCATAGGCGCGACGAAGGCCCTTTCTCTTGAGCTGGCTAAACGTAAGATCACCGTAAACTGCATCGCTCCCGGACTTATAGAGACAGATATGGTCGCAGATTTCCCCAAAGATATGATCAAGGATATCGTGCCTATGCGCCGCATGGGTAAACCTGCTGAAATCGCGGGACTCGCTAAGTTTTTGATGTCTGAAGATGCAGCGTACATCACCAGGCAAGTTATCTCGGTTAACGGAGGCATGATCTAATGTCCAGACGTGTAGTGATCACCGGCATAGGGGGCATATCCAGCTTGGGCCAGGACTGGCCGACTATTGCCAGAAATTTAAAAGCTCAGAAAAACTGCGTGGTTCGCTTCGACGAATGGAATAGATATGATGGTCTCAACACCCGCTTAGCGGCCCCGGTGACAGACTTCGAGAAACCGGCACACTACTCGCGTAAAAAGGTACGCTCCATGGGACGCGTCTCTTTAATGGCAACTAGAGCCAGTGAACTCGCCCTTATAGATGCAAACCTACTCGATGACCCGGTTGTCAGTTCTGGCGCCATGGGCATAGCCTATGGTTCATCTACAGGCAGTACGGACCCTATTATAGCCTTCGGCGACATGCTCAAGGATGGTGACATGTCAGGCATCACCGCCACCAGCTACATTCGCATGATGGCCCACACTACTGCTGTCAATGTAGGCGTCTTCTTCGGTCTCAAGGGCCGGGTCCACACCACCAGCAGCGCCTGCACATCGGGTAGCCAGGGAATAGGTTATGCCTATGAATCGATAAAATATGGTCAGCAAGACCTGATGCTTGCCGGCGGCGGCGAAGAGCTATGCGCCACCGAAGCCGTCGTCTTCGATACTCTATTTGCCACCAGCACCAAGAATGACTCACCTGAGTTGAGTCCCAGCCCCTTCGATAAGAATCGTGATGGTCTGGTTATCGGTGAAGGTGCCTGCACCTTAGTGCTCGAAGAGCTGGAACATGCTCAGTCCAGAGGCGCTAAAATCTATGCCGAGGTCGTCGGCTTTGGTACTAACTCTGATGGCGTACATGTAACTCAGCCCAATGCGACCACCATGGAAGTCGCCATCAGACACGCATTGAAAGATGCCCAATTAGCTCCCGATGCCATCGGCTATGTCAACGCCCATGGTACAGCGACAGATAGAGGCGATATAGCCGAGACTCAAGCCACCAACTCAGTGTTTGGTCCTAACATGCCAATCTCTTCCCTCAAGAGCTACACGGGTCACACCTTAGGTGCCTGCGGTGCACTAGAAGCCTGGGTCAGCATAGAGATGATGAATGAAGGCTGGTTCGCGCCAACACTAAACCTGACCGAGATCGATCCCGCTTGCGGCAGGTTAGATTACATCCGAGATAACATTCGCCATATCGACACAGATCATGTGATGAGTAACAACTTCGCCTTCGGTGGGATCAACACATCACTGATTTTTAAACGATGGAATAGATAGGAAGTCTAATGAGAACATTATTATTGATCATCGGCTTAAGCTTAAGCCACCACAGGTGATGAGAAATATAAACTGACTATCGAGCTATTGGTACAAAGCAGTAGCGAGAAGAAGCTGCGTAAATATGCCTCAAAATACTTAAAGAAATATTACTAATACCCATAGCTATAAACACTAAAGGCGCCCTTAGGCGCCTTTTTTACAAAAGTGTATAATTATGCCGCTATAGCATTCAATGCAGCTTTTGCTTCGCTCATGGCTTTCTCTGTCGCCTCAGGGCCCATACTCAGCGCTTCGCCATAGACTGTTTCAACATCTTCGATGCCGATAAAGCCCAGCACTGTCTTCAAATACGGTACAACATGATCCGCAGGGCTGTCTTTATGCACCCCACCACGGGTTGTGATCAGTAGGGCGCGCTTGCCTGTGATCAGTCCCTCTGGGCCATTCTCGGTATAGGTAAAGCTCACCCCGGCGCGGGCTATTAGGTCTATCCAGTTCTTAAGCTGAGTCGGAATGGAGAAATTATACATAGGAGCAGCTATCACTATGGTGTCGTGATCTTTAAGCTCTTGAATCAGCTGGTTAGATAGATTTAACACCTCTTGCTGACGCTCAGAAAGATCATCCCCACCTCTTAATCCCATGGCTATTTCACCATCGAGAACCGGTAAAGGCTCAGCCGCCAGATCGCGAACCGTGATATCGGCTCCCTGCTCCGTCCAAAGCTGACTTAAATGTTCAATCAAGTGACCCGATTGCGAGTAGCCACCTAAGATGCTCGATTTCAATATTAAAACTTTAGACATAATAAACTCCAGCTGATCCAGTGATTGAGAAATCATCTCTCAATTCGATGAAGCTAGTTTAATAAACCATAAAAAAGAATAAAAGCGGATAAAATCTATCAAAACATCCTAAAAAATAGAACTGTATCGATGTAAGCGGGTTTCAACCTTGGGATGGAAAATGAGTTTTGATTATAAATAATCGATATAATGCCAGTCGATAATAAGTATCCAGCTTAGGATATACATCATAGAAAAAAGTGTCGGTTTTAAGGTAAAATCTGGTATTAGCTCGACGTTTACCAACGTACGCCTGAGCCATTACTATTAGTTATCGATCAAGGTTATTCATATCTATGAGTAACTTATTTATTTTAGAAGAGAAATTATGACTCCAGTTGCAACTTACGAACACATCATAGATGAGTTAGCTACCAAGGACTATGTGGTAGTCGATGGTCTGATCGAGCCTAAGATATTATTCGAATTGAAAACTGAACTCCTCAAAAAGCATACCGAGGAAGAGTTGAAACGGGCCGAGATCGGCAATGGTGCCAACAGCTCAATCAATGATCTTATCCGCTCTGATAAAATATCCTGGATCGACACCAATTCCAAGGTTCCCTGTGAACAGGCTTATTATCAAGCTGTACATGCCTTCTATAGCTATCTGAACCGAGCCTGCTTCACCGGAATTTCTGACTTTGAATTTCATTACGCCTGTTATGAGAAAAGCACCTTTTACCAGAAACACATAGATCGCTTCAAGAATGACTCCAATCGAAAGTTTTCTTTTATCACCTATCTGAATGACACCTGGCAACAGGGAGATGGTGGCGAACTAAAGCTGCACCTCGACGATGAGGTGATCGAGGTCGAGCCTATTTTTGGTAAAACCGTGATCTTTAAAAGCCATCTCATCGAACATGAAGTGGTCGAGAATCATAAACAAAGGTTTAGTGTGACGGGTTGGCTGAAATAACAGCAGCTATAGATATACGGATTAGCCAAGTTTATCTAGCTCAGAGTAACTCAGCTCAGACTTACTCGCCCTTAGGTTGACTAATATAGAGGCCTTCAAATGTCGCACAACATGTGTCACCACAATAGAGTTTAACCTCGAGCCTTACCTTGAGTCGGCGGCCCTTAGATAACACGGACATATCCACATCAGGCCAAGTCACCTTAGCCACGGGTGCCGTCTCTATGGGGGCTAAATATCTTATCTTGGCATCGGCTAGGACGATATCACCCCTTAAGCCAGCAAGAGACTGTTGTAACCACACCATGCCCCAGCCAGTGAGCGTCATCAGAGTATAGATACTGCCGGCAAACATGGTTTGATGCAGGTTAATATTAGGCTCGAGTGGTGCCGTGGTGAGAAACTCCTTATCAGAATATGCCACGGGTATGATCCCCATAAAGCCGCTGACAGGAATGGTCTTATGCCAGGTCTGCTGCAACTCAGACAAGAGCTTGTCTATGTTTCCCAGCTTCTCTGAGTCTTTCTGCTCAGCACATTGATCTGAATTAGCCATCAAAACCTAGCCTATACGGTAAGGTTAAAGGTAACAGGACCATCATTGACCAGACTCACCTGCATGTCGGCAGCAAACTCACCGGTCTGAGTTGCCACACCTTTAGACTGACAGAATGCGATAAATTCTTCATATAGCACTCTTGCCTGCTCCGGCGTACCCACCCCGGAGAAACTAGGCCTCAAGCCACGCCCGGTATCCGCCGCCAGAGTAAATTGAGAGACCACCAGCAAGGAGCCTCCTGCCTGCTGCAGATTTAGATTCATCTTGCCATTTTCATCGGAAAAGACACGATAGCTCATCACCTTAGTGGCTAATTTTTCCATTTTAGCCGTATCATCTTCACGTTCTACACCAAGCAGTACCAATAAACCTTTATCGATTGCACCGATAGTTTCACCATCGACATCGACCTTGGCCTGCTTTACACGCTGAATTAGGGCTATCACGTTTCAATTTACTCTTATGTAAGAAGTTCCTAGGTTCTAGGAACTAGGAACTTAAGTGGAT
This sequence comes from Shewanella sp. YLB-07, assembly GCF_009377275.1. Lineage (NCBI taxonomy): Bacteria > Pseudomonadati > Pseudomonadota > Gammaproteobacteria > Alteromonadales > Shewanellaceae > Shewanella > Shewanella sp. YLB-07. The sequence continues at coordinate 98,997 of NZ_VOQB01000020.1, forward strand.
CACAAAGACTGAGATTGCTGCATTACCGGGATAGGCTTGATTAGCTGCTCCGAGCCTTTTGGTAGAGAGTGACCGACCTGACGTAGACCTTCATCTGTCCACAACATAAATCTTCTGATCTCTTCCAGCTCTATGGTGTTGACGAAGGTCGCAGCGCCTTGCACCTGAATCACGGCGCCATTATCTCTGAGAGTGAACTTTGCGAAATTCAGCTTATGGTTGAGAGTACCGATTAAAATAAGCAGCTCTCTGCTGCCCCTCAGTTTGGGATGCACGGCATAGAAGCGATTCATCATGATGCGATCGATACCATTCGGGTTAATGCTTGGTTGCAGCAAAAACTGGTTATCATCAAACTGCAGGGCAATCCTATTCGGACTCGCCATAGTCGCCAAATAATTCTTATGGATCAATGCCTCGAATAAGGTTTTAGTCGCTTCTTCATTCGTCATGCCGCCTAAGGTGACACTCTCCGGAGCCACAACGGCAGTCGCAGCCCCATCGCTAGATTCCGTCGCCGCACAGGCACTCAATGTGATGGCCAAGCCAGCGATAATCAATTTTTTCATTTATCTATACTTCCTTTATATTATTTGCCATTTCCCGTATGGCATAGACGACTTCCCGAAACATCTTATCATCGGCTAATCCATGATACCCACTTTTAATCACAGAGTAATTTATGGTGTCACAGCCAAACTGAGTTAAGAAATTTTCAACTATTTGAGTGGGACAGACCCAATCCATCTCACCCTGTAATATAATGCTTGGAGCCTGAATCCCAGCTGATATTTCTCGCATTAATGAATAAGCTCCAAAATATTGATGACTGGCATAATGGAGCTCTATTTCGGCTAAACTTTTACTCATAAATGCATCGGAGCCAGACATCTCATTTGCAGGCATAGCAAGCGCAGACTCCCAAGCTAGCCAAGAACGAATATAATGATGACGAGTATCGGCATCATTATGCTTCAATCCGAGTCGATATGTTTTAAATAACTGATCTACATTGGAACAGAAAGGCGTAAGAGCTGTAAATGCCAAATACTCATCAGCGAACAGGTTAGCAGCGCCTTTATTCGAATACAGCCAATTTGTGCCATCCTCACTGGGGATAAACAGTCCCCAATATACCTGAGACAGCACTTTTTCAGGATATAAACCACTATAGAGCATGCCTAAGGTGGCACCAAAGGAGCCCCCGACTAAACACCAGGCCGGGATCCCTAGCCATAGGCGTACTTTTTCCAGATCTTTAAGCAAGGCTAATACATTATTTTTCTCTATCTCACCCAGAGGCTTAGATCGCCCGGTTCCCCGCTGGTCTAACATCAACACATGACAGTTATCACCATCAAACAGGGCTAATTCGTCACTCATACAACCCGCCCCGGGTCCGCCATGAAGATAGAGCACGGGAACACCATCTGGATCGCCGTATTGCGCCAAATGAAGCTGATGGCCATCACCCACATCTAGCCAATCTCGGCGAATAAATGTGGGTAATGACGTCATAGCTTAGTCACTTTCTCTGTCGATATCTCTGCGACCTTATCTTCAACTTTTTGTTCGACCTTCTTCTCTGGCCCAACTTCTAAGATATGGCTGGTATAGGAAATGCTGGTCTTTATCGCATCTTTAGCAGATGCAGTATCCGGTGACGACTCGGAAGAGGTTGGCAATGTCTTATCCAGATATTCCGGCAAGGCCGCCGTTATTTCGGCGCCAATCAAGACTATCATCCAAGAGAGGTACACCCAGATAAACAGGATGGGAATTGTCGCCAACGCACCATATATCGCCTCGTAGCTCGGGAACTGAGTCAGATAGAAGGCGAAGCCTTTCTTGCCGAACTCGAACAATAGTGCCGCTGCAATCGCCCCTAGCAGGGCATGAAAAAACTTAACCTTAGTATTAGGCACAACCATATAGATAAGCAGGAAGGTAGCGACCGAGAAAAACATAGGTAAACGCTCAACCAATAAGGGGACAACACCCGAGAGATCGGCGCCATTGAACACCTTGAGTGACACCACATAGGACGTTGCCACCAGGCTTGCCCCCATCAATACAGGGCCAAGGGTCAATACCATCCAATACATGGAAAATGACACCACCATGGAACGTTTCTCCTTGGTGCGCCAAATACTGTTGAGGGACTTATCTATGTTAGATATCAGCATTATCGCCACGACCATCAATGCCGCAATACCCACAGCCGTCCCCTTGGAAGCATTGTCGACAAATTCATTGATATAAACCTGAACACTGTCACCGGCAGCTGGCAGAAAGTTATCATAGATAAAGCTTTCTATCTGATTCCTAATCCCGCTAAACACAGGAAAGGCTGACAACATAGACATGGTCACTGCCACCATTGGCACCAAAGACAATAAGGTGACATAGGCTAGATGCCCCGCACGAATATTGATCTGATCTTCCGCTAATCTCTGTTTTAGATGTACCATGAAATGCCAAATGCTTAGCCCCAAGGTACGAAAATGTGTTCCATCTATCTTATTTATCACTGCGATCTCTTGATTGTGTTGATTTGAAGACTTGGTATTAAATACGTATATTCGTACAATAAAGCTTATAACCTAAGATTTACAAGTGTAAGGAATAAATAGATGTCACAACAAGGCTCGGCAGGTAACGTGATTGCCGCCATCGCAAGCTTCTTTTTTCCCGGCTTAGGGCAGTTGGTACAGGGAAGAATCATGGCAGCATTGCTTTTCTGTATAATAACTATCGTAGGCTATGCCATGTGGTGGCTGATCTTCCCAGCAATTATAGGCGGTATCGCTCACCTATGGAGCATCATTGACGCCGCACGATTCAAAGCCGATTAATCGTTTAGATTCGACCGAACTCAGTTTCCAGTTATGGACAAGGATCATCCAAAAATGAAGAGATACATATCAATTGCCATCGTGGCCACCAGCTTACTCCTGACGGGCTGTCAGAGTGCCTATTATGGTGCCATGGAGAAAGTGGGTTATCACAAGCGTGACATCATGGTCGACCGGGTAGAGGATGCCAGAGAGTCTCAGGAAGAGGCGCAGAAGCAATTTAGCTCGGCACTCGAAGAGATGCAGGCCCTGCTTAACCATGATGGTGGCGATCTGGAGACTGCCTATAACAAGGCCAAGGATGAATATGAATCCTCTCAGGATGCGGCTGATGACGTCAGCAACCGCATCGAAAAAGTGGAAGATGTGGCCGATGCTCTGTTCGATGAATGGCAAACTGAGATAGGCGAAATAAGCAAGGCCAGCCTACGCCGTAGCAGTGAGAGCAAGTTGCGTGAGACTCAGCGCTCCTACGAGCAGTTAGTTCGCACCATGAAGCGCGCCGAGAGCAAGATGGCACCAGTATTAACCGCAATGAAAGACAATATGCTTTATCTGAAGCATAACTTGAATGCTCAGGCAATCGGAGCCATCAAGGGTGAGTTTGCCAGCCTGCAGACCGATATATCAGGTTTAATCAAAGAGATGAACAAGTCTATCGAAGAGTCCAACAAGTTTATAGCTTCCATGGAAGGAAACTAGGTTTTAGGATCGAGTAATACCAATCGGTATAAATAAACAAAAAGGCCCTGAGCATATAGGTTCAGGGCCTTTGTAGCTTTTATATACTCGTTTTTTCTTCCCTACCCCAGATACCAATATACACAAGCCATGCAATCATAATTTTGTGATACAGCTCCTAGCCTAGCCTCAAACACCAGCTGTTATTTAGAGGCGACACACAAAAGCATTTTATGTGAAGAACTTACTTTAAAATCGAACCTCTGACTGATACACCTTGTCACTCACATCAGATTATTATGACCTTTGTAGAATCATTAACCTTAATGCTTGCACTCGCCTATAGCGCAAGCTTACTTTATTGGAGTGGGAAAAAATCAGGAGCCTTGGCCACTATCATTCTAGCTATTGGCGCCAGTATAAGCTCACTGTATTGGCCCTTGATGCTCGCGAGTGCTATCGCCGCGTTTTCGATCTTTCTGCTCACTAAATTTAAACCTGAGCTAGCCAGAGGTGAACAGAGAATAAATACCCTGCGAGATACAATTCAACATCTACTGGCACTATCTATGTTGTTAGTCGGAGTTCAATTTGCGATAAACACAGCATTATTAAAAGCCGGCATCACGCCTTGGCTAATGAGGCCAGATGTCGGCGACGCCTTTTTACCCATCGCCGGAGGCATAGAACTCAAGGCCATACTGACTCTAGGCCTATGGAATCAGACTCATCCAGCCGCTGCCGTGATGTTAGCCGTGGTCTTGCTGACTGGACTGCTATGCAAACGCGCCTTCTGTGGTTGGGCCTGCCCCTTGGGGCTCGCGGGGGAATACTTGTATAGGCTGAGAAAACGCTTCATTAAGAATGAGATGCTACCACCAGCCTGGTTAGACTGGCCCCTTCGTATGCTCAAATATCTGCTGTTAGCCGCATTGCTCTACATCATCATTAGCATGCCTGTTCAATCTATCCCGCACTATCTGGAGGGAAACTACCACAAGATAGCCGATCTCAAGATGGGCCTGTTCTTCATCACCCCGGGGTTAGTGACCTTAGCCTGCTTTGCCTTCATCTTGGGACTCTCTGCATGGCGACGTCAGGGCTTCTGCCGCTACATCTGTCCTTATGGTGCCTTATTAGGTTTAATCAGCTTCCTGAGCCCATTTAAGATACGCAGAAGCACGCAACACTGCTTGATCGAGTCAAAGAAAATGAGCTGCGACAAATGTACCCGCGCCTGTCCGGCCAATATTTCAGTCCACACTCAGAGGAATATTCGCTCCGACGAATGCCAGGCCTGCATGCGCTGCGTATCGGCCTGCCCCAAGAAGGAAGCGCTACACTTCAGCACCCGCAATGGGATTAAGCTATCCGCAAGGGGATTAACCATAATCCTGCTACTCATTATGTTCCTCATCCCATTAGGCACCTATGTGGGCGGGTTTTGGCATAGCCAAACACCCGATGAGGATCGCATCTATCTGATACAGCACTTAGGTTCAATTGGGCATTGATACTCTAGCCTTCAAAATGGATGGCCTTCGAATGAAGGCTGATTTCATTTTTTGAGTTTTAGCGTCTGGCTTATTTGGTATTGGGTATGCTTATTGAGGGTCGCTCCTTCATGGCAATCTACCGCCTCCCAGCGGGAGATGTGCAGATACTTCTGCGAGACGCCGTGAACACTTCCATGTGGGCTCTACCAAAACATCCTTGTTTTGGAAGCTCGCAGCCGCATCTACACTTGGTTATTTTCCTCTTCGATTCGGCTTTCTTGAGAAATTCTAGTTTCAATCTGTAGCTCGTTTCTGCCCAGTTATGAGTTACAAGCGATAAACGGTCTTGATAAGAAACAGGGCAGTTGACTTACTTTTACTAATCTATAAGTCACACTTATTGGTTACTTTCGACAAGACACCAACACCAATATCAATGCTCAGTTTCGATCCGTTGTGCTCGTTTTTCCTGCTGAAATTTGATAAAGTACTTTTTAATCAATAGCTTTACTAAGTTGAGGATTAAATGATAAGTTTATTAAATGTGCATGCGCGTTTTGCTAAATATACGCGCATGAGCACTATACAAATATGTACCTAGGTAAGCCCATATGAGTAAGAACAATAGTTTGTATAGTTACCGAGCATTAAATAGCCTATCTCATGTTTACAGGTGTGTTGAATGTGGTACGTATGTCAGTAAACAAGACTTTGTTTGCTATCGCTGTAATCATGAATTTACAAAGAATGATTGCGCTCGAATGATTGAGGCGTATAAAAAAACTAAGCAGGTTAGCTGGCCGGATATGCTTTTGTTTGTGGTGGTTTTTTTACTGGTATTACTGGTTTCCGTTTAACTAAACCTATAACAAGCTGCTGAATTCAGACTCACCAAGTCTGTCATGCCATTCGCTGAGCAAATCGCCCGCCAGTAGATGGTTCACTTATTGGCAGGGCGTGATGCGTACTAATAATATGAATGATTTAACAATCGAAGGGCCAGTTTTCTACGGCGAGGAAGATGAGAATATATTCTTCCAGTGCATCTATAACCTATCTGGATTCAAAGAGGTTGTGGGTGCTGGCACCGCGCTCACTATAAGCTTTCATTCCTGCAACGCCGAGAAAGTTAAAGAGCAAATAGAGGTTTTGTGTCGCAGGTGGGATACAAAAATATGTACTTAATAAGCATATTGAGCAGCTGCAGGTATAACAAGTTTGTCAACGTTCGCCCTTCGGCTAGACAGCTTTAATCGTGGCTTCGCCACAAAACTGCCCGTTACAAAGGCGTTACTGCATATCCGATCAGCATACATTTCCTATTACCACTCTTTACCTTCTAGTACCTTAACCTAAAACGTTTTGTCCAGAAACGAGTTACAAACCCGTAGAGCTGAAATCGAAGAAGTAAATACTCTGGTGTGAACGCGGCTGTGACCTTCGACAGCAAGGCGAGGTTTCACAGCGTGAAACTCTCCGAGCGAAAGATAGGGTGAATATGGCAAAGCCATAAGCTCATGAACGAGAAGCATGGAAGCTGAACTGGCATTTGTATATGGACATATTTTATCGAACTGGCTCTTAAACATGGAGGTTGTTTGATGTCGCAGAGACTATAGGGACCCTTTCTGTCAATAGAGAGGGCGCCGTGACACAGGAGTGATTGCACTTAAGGTCGTTCATTCACATCCATGTGATCACGACATTCGTACATCCTGTACAGCACCCACGGCAGGAGATAGACAACAATGAAGCCTAACTCTCCTATTAAGTAATCCAATGTCCATAAGGTTAGCCCTATGAAACTGACACTATCTGCCAGTCCGCAGATACTTATCCCCTTCTAGTACATCTGACCGCCATGGATGGTGCGAATGCCAATAAATGAATGGAACATTTATGGCCATATACAAATACCAGTACTTGTCCATCCCTGGGTACTGGCATAAATGTTCCCGACATAAAAAAACCCTGAGCATTTGCATGCTCAGGGCTTTTCTTACGAAACTCGAAACCTTACGTTTCGGCTAACATAACCAACTCAAGTAAATTACTTACGGTTGTGACGCTTACGCTCGTTCTCACTCAAGTAACGCTTACGAACACGGATGTTCAGCGGTGTTACTTCTACCAACTCATCATCATCGATGAACTCAAGCGCTTGCTCAAGTGTCATGTCAATATGTGGAGTCAGTACTTGTGCTTCATCGGTACCCGATGCACGCATGTTAGTTAGCTGCTTACCTTTCAAACAGTTAACAGTCAAATCATTTGCACGAGCGTGAAGACCGACAACCTGACCTTCATAAACTTCTGCGGCGTGAGTAATAAACAGACGACCACGAGCTTGAAGGTTAAACAATGCGAATGTCAGTGCTTTACCAGTTGCGTTAGAGACCAATACGCCACGAGCACGTTGACCAATATCGCCGCCTTTCACTGGACCGTAATGGTCGAATGAATGGTAGATAAGACCAGAACCTGAAGTGGCAGTCATGAAGTCAGTTTGGAAACCGATTAGACCACGGCTTGGGATAACGAAATCGATACGTACACGACCCTTACCGTCTAGCTGCATGTCTTTCATGTCACCCTTACGGATACCAAGCTTCTCGATAACGCTACCTTGATGCTGCTCTTCAACATCGACAGTCAAGTTTTCGAATGGCTCACACATCTCGCCATCGATCTCTTTAACGATAACTTCAGGACGAGAAACGGCTAACTCGTAACCTTCACGACGCATATTTTCAATCAAGATTGAAAGGTGAAGCTCACCACGACCTGAAACACGGAAACGATCCGGGCTTTCAGTTTCTTCAACGCGCAATGCAACGTTGTGAACTAATTCCTGCTGCAGACGCTCAAGGATGTTACGTGAAGTTACGTACTTACCTTCTTTACCAGCGAATGGAGAGGTGTTGACCTGGAAGGTCATCGTTAGCGTTGGCTCATCAACAGATAGCGGCGGTAACGCCTCTACATTAGTCGTAGCACAAACAGTATCTGAGATAAGTAGTTGACCCAGACCTGTGATAGCCACGATGTCACCGGCATTACCGACTTCGACTTCGTTACGATCAAGACCCATGTAACCTAATACCTGGCCAACTTTACCGTTACGCTTCTTACCATCGGCACTGATTATAGTAACCTGCTGGTTAGTCTTGATACTACCGCGCTTGATGCGACCGATACCGATAACGCCCACATAGGAGTTGTAATCGATCTGGGAGATCTGCATCTGTAAATCACCTTCTCCATCAGCATCTGGTGAAGAAACTTTCTCGACGATAGTCTCGAACAATGGCGTCATGTCGCCTTCGGTGATATCAGGATCCAGACCTGCAAAACCGTTCAATGCAGAAGCATAAACGATTGGGAAGTCTAACTGCTCATCGGTAGCACCTAAGTTGTCGAACAGGTCGAAAACTTGGTCGATAACCCAATCAGGACGCGCGCCAGGACGGTCAATTTTGTTGATAACAACAATAGGCTTAAGGCCTAGGGCGAAAGCTTTCTTAGTCACGAAGCGAGTCTGTGGCATTGGACCGTCGACTGCGTCGACAAGAAGCAATACTGAATCAACCATAGAAAGAACGCGCTCAACTTCACCACCGAAATCGGCGTGACCTGGAGTATCCACGATGTTGATACGGTAATCATTCCACTTGATGGCAGTGTTCTTTGCAAGAATCGTGATTCCACGTTCCTTTTCAAGATCGTTTGAATCCATCACCCGCTCAGTGGCTTCTCCTCGGGTCTCAAGGGTTCCAGACTGCGACAGCAACTTATCTACCAAGGTAGTTTTACCATGGTCGACGTGTGCAATAATGGCGATGTTACGTAAATTCTCTAACACTGATAAACCTCTTACCATCTATATAGTGGGATATTTGAAACAGCCTTAATAATAGCTGTTGCAATAAAAAACGTGTCATTCTACTCTAGCCGAGGGCTCTCGCACAGGATTATTTTTTAGTCAGCTATGAATAATATGTTTTGTCTGTCTTCGCACCATCATGGTGATCGCACCAAGATCGACCACTCAGCGCACCATTACAGTGCAACCTTTCATTTTTGCGAGCAGCCTATCGTTTCTGTTCTCTTAAAAATCATAAGCTTACGATTTTGGCACGAGTCTAGCTTATTAAAAGTCAGAATCGCATAAGAAGCGCTAATAGAAGTTTAGAATTAAATAAGGGCTTACCCTTTACCCTACTCGGAGACTTAGAATGTCAGCTGAATCAGTTTTACAACAACTCGAAGAATTAGAAGTTAAGTTTGTTGATCTACGCTTTACCGATACCCGTGGTAAAGAGCAGCACGTCTCAATCCCTTCGCATCAGGTCGATGCAGACTTTTTTGAAGACGGCAAGATGTTCGATGGTTCATCTATTAATGGTTGGAAGGGAATCAACGAATCAGACATGGTGTTGATGCCAGACCCTAAAAGCTTCGTATTGGATCCTTTCACAGTCGAGACCACAGCCAACATTCGTTGTGACATCCTTAACCCTGGCACTATGACAGGTTATAACCGTGACCCACGCTCTATCGCCAAGAAAGCCGAAGAGTACCTACGTTCTACCGGTATAGCAGATACAGTCTTGCTCGGCCCAGAACCAGAGTTCTTCCTATTTGATGACGTTAAATATGGCGCCGATATGTCAGGTTGTTTCTACAAGGTTGATGCCGAAGAAGCAGCCTGGAATTCAGGTACTAGCTATGAAGGCGGTAACACGGGTCACCGCCCAAGCGTTAAAGGTGGTTACTTCCCTGTTGCACCGGTCGACTCTTCACAAGACATACGTTCAGCCATGTGTCTGGTTCTCGAAGAGATGGGTCAGGTCGTAGAAGCACATCACCACGAGGTGGCAACTGCTGGTCAAAACGAGATCGCGACTCGCTTCAACACGCTAACGCTCAAGGCCGATGAAGTTCAGGTACTTAAATATGTCGTTCATAACGTGGCTCACTCTTATGGTAAGACGGCCACCTTTATGCCTAAGCCTATCGTTGGCGACAATGGTAGCGGCATGCACGTGCATATCTCGCTGGCCAAAGATGGCACTAACCTATTCGCCGGTGACAAATACGGCGGATTGAGCGAGATGGCAATCTACTTTATCGGTGGAGTTATCAAGCATGCTCGCGCCATCAACGCTTTCTCCAACCCGGCCACCAACTCGTACAAACGTCTGATCCCACATTTCGAAGCGCCTGTAATGCTGGCATACTCTGCGGCTAACCGCAGCGCTTCGATTCGTATACCTTTGGTTCCAAGCCCTAAGGGACGTCGTATCGAACTAAGATTCGGTGACCCAATGGCTAACCCATATTTGGCATTCTCGGCTATGCTGATGGCTGGCCTGGATGGCATCCAGAACAAGATCCACCCAGGTGAAGCCATGGACAAAGATCTATATGATCTGCCTCCTGAAGAGGCTGCTGAAATTCCAACAGTAGCAACTTCACTTGAAAATGCACTCGAGTGTCTGGATGCGGATCGTGAATTCCTGACTCGCGGCGAAGTATTTAGCAACGATTTCATCGATTCATATATCACGCTGAAGACTGAAGATGTTGAGCGTGTTAATCAGACAACTCACCCTGTCGAGTTCGAGCTTTACTACAGCTTGTAATCTCAATAGCTGCAAGTTAAGCAGCTGGTATTTAGAGGCTCTAAACATCTTGTTTAGGGCCTTTTTCTTGCCACTAGCTTTATTGCATAGCCACTTCATCTCACTCTGCCGATTAATAAGAGTAATACAGACTACTCAGAAGCAATAAAAAATCGCTTCTAAATCGAGCAATTATGTTAGCTTATGATAAGTCTCAGATAGAAGGAGCAGTCATGCCTGCAAAAATATCAGTTTATTTACGCGTTATCTTCGCCGCTATTGTCCTCCTCTCAATAGGGACACTCAATGTCAGCGCCAACACCATAAAATGGCCACAGGAGGTAACAGCCAAAGAAGGCACTATTGTTGTTTATCAACCTCAACCCGAATCTCTTTCTGGTAATATTCTTCAAGGGCGAGCGGCGATGTCGCTCGAACTTATCGACACAGAAGATCCCATATTTGGTGCGTTTTGGTTTAGTGCACGTATTGATACCGATAATAACAACGCGACAGTCAGAAATGTAAGAGTCACCCGGGTGAGGTGGCCAGATTCAACAGAGGCTGATGAACAAAGGTTTACCCAAGTGGTAGAGAAAGCGTTGGCTGCAAGCAGCTTCGAGATATCTATGGACAGACTATCCGCCAGTCTTGCCAATGCCCAACAAGAAAAGAAAAGCCTTCAGGCCATTAAAAATGATGCCCCCAATATTCTTTTCCGTCAGCAACTTAGCGTTTTACTCTCATATGATGGCCATCCACAATTTAGGGAGATAGAAAACAGTCCCTATGAGCGAGCATTAAATACGCCTTTCGCTGTTGCTCGCAGTACTAAAACTAACAAGGTTTATCTCAGCAGTGGGGCTTTCTGGTACGTCGCGGATAACCCAATGGGACCATGGCAGATTACCGACTACCCCCCAGCAGATCTGGTGAAGATGATACCCACATCAGATCAGGCAAGCTCTATGGCTGGCGATGCTCCGGCTGTGATAGCCGTCGATGAACCCAGCGAGCTAGTGGCAACAGACGGCAAGCCTGAGTGGAAGAGCCTAACTCAAGGCAAACTACTTTATGTGAGTAATACTGAAACGGCATGGATAAGAGAGACTGCGACTGGCGACATGTATCTGCTCCTCTCTGGGCGCTGGTTTAAAGCCAAGAAAGAGGCCGGTCCCTGGATATTTGTCCGCGCCGATAAGCTGCCTGCTAGTTTTAATGACATTCCGCCAGAGTCTGATATAGGCGGCTTAAGAGTATCCGTTGCCGGCACATCGGAAGCCGACCAGGCGATGCTCGATGCACAAATCCCACAAACAGCGGCCATTAAACGTAACGAAGCAAAACTTAACGTTACATATGATGGTGAGCCTAAGTTCGAATCAATTCCTGGAACCCAAGTAGCTTATGCCGTTAACACTGGCACTCAGGTTTTGAAGATTAATGGCCAATATTACGCGGTCGACAACGGGGTTTGGTTCACCGCCAGCTCGGCAAATGGCCCATGGAAAGTCGCGGATAAAGTCCCCACGGAAGAGTTAGCCAAGATCCCACCAAGCTCACCAGTCTACAACACCACCTATGTAGAAATATATGATTCCACGCCTGAGGTGGTTTACGTGGGATACACTCCTGGATATATGTGGTCCTACCCATACTACGGTGTGCCCGTCTACGGCACTGGCTGGTATTACCCACCTTACTGGGGCCGATACTACTACCCTCGCCCACCCACTTGGGGGCTACATGTTGGCTACAACCCATGGACGGGATGGAATGTCGGCGTCAGTTGGAGTAATGGATTCTTCAGTGTAGGTGTAGGCTGGAATGCAGGCTGGGGTAACCACTACTATCCGGGTCGTTGTTGCGGCGGTTACTATGGTGGTGGCTATCGTCGACCTGTGGTGATTAACACTGGCGATATCAATATTGGTAATAGCATTAGCATAGGTAACCGAACCAACATCTCCAATAAGCTGGTTAAAAATAACAATATTTCAGGCAATCGAGTGAGCAAGAACAGCCTCTATAATCGCCCGGAGAACCGAAAGCGTAATGCCGATCCTGTTAAGCTCAATAATCAGTTTAAGCAAGCGACTCATAATGCTAATCGTGCCAATAATGTCTTTGCCGACAAAAATGGCAACCTTGCTCGAGATAACAAGGGGCAATGGCAGAGCCGTGATAGAGGCAGTTGGGCTCCCACGCCTGAGGTGCGTCAGAAAATCGATACTGGTTTAAATAATCGCAATATAAATATGCCTACGACTATGCCAGCCAGACCGAATAATATTAATCAGCAGATGAATAATCGCAATATAGATCGCGAAGGACTAAATCGTTCTCGCAATGCCCGCCAGCACGGCGTGATGAGAGAAGGCAGGAGAGGACGTTAGTGAGTCTAAAGCTGACAATGAGTTAGACTAAAACAGGCCTGTGATTTTACAGGCCTGTTTTAGTTATTATGTCACTGATATGATTGACTTAAAATGGAATAGTCATTTCCTCATCAATGCGCCTTGAATTGAAAAAACTGAGAGTCTCTGAACTGACCAGATACTTATATGGAATGGTATTAGCTGATAAGTTGACACTTTGATGCAGCTTATTATAGTTTGGAGCCTCTAAGTCATGGTAAGTCTGTGATCTGACATAAAATTAATGGATCTATTGTATGTGGCAAAAACTTGAACCCTATCGCTCGTCCATCATTTTACTTTCAGCTCTACTTATCGGTGGTTGTGTCGGAGTCTTCGCCCCCGAGTTTGCCCTTAAACTCAAACCTATAGGGCAAGTTTTCCTTAACTTGCTGTTTATGATAATTGTGCCACTCGTCGCCATCAGCGTGACCTCATCAATTGCGCGCATGACAGACTTAAAAAAGCTCGGCGTTATCCTTATCACTATATTGTTGGTATCGATTGTGATGGCAATTATTCCCGCTCTGTCCATAGTAGGGCTAGCACTGGCCTTTGACCCTGCTCAAGGTGTCATATTGGACCTTCATCAGAGCGTCGAAACGGGCTCAGGCAGCATGGATTTTGTTGGACTGCTTACCACTAATGATTTTGTCGGCTTATTATCAAAATCGAATATTTTAGCTCTCATTATTATGTCTGTGATTTCGGGCATTGCCATAGGTCAATCGGGTGAAGATGGGGTTAAAGTCTCCCGTATGCTCGACAGCCTTAATACTGTCATCATGAAGATAGTTTCCATTCTGATGGTTGCGGCCCCTGTGGGCTTAGGTGCCTACTTTGCCTCGACTATGGCGGGTCAGGATACACATCTACTCAGCACCTTCGCCCGCGCTATAGGCTTATTTTTTATCGCTGCTGTTACCTATTTTACCTTAGGCTCCACTTTCTATGCCTGGCTCGGTGGTGGCGTTAAGGGGGTTAGACAATTCTGGAAACATGCTATCGAACCTTCGGTAACCGCCTTAGGCACCAGTTCTTCCCTTGCCACCCTACCGGTCAATATCCGTGCTGCGGGTAAGATGGGGATCAGAGAAGAAATTGCCGATATCTGTTTGCCGCTACTGGTCAATTTAAATAAGGGCGGCGCCTCGATGACAACCGCACTTAAGATCGTCTTCATCTATTCACTTCTAGGCTTAGAATTTACCCCAGATGTATTTGCCATCACGATTATGATTTCAGTGCTGTCAGCCTTCGTTATAGGTGGCGTGCCCGGTGGCGCATTTTTGGGTGAAATCTTTATTGTCACCACACTTGGCTTGCCTATTGAGGTCATTCCTATCCTAGTGATAATCGGCGCAGTTACCGATGCTCCAGCGACCTTAATCAACGTGATCCATGACCTCAATGCGACACAGATCATCGAGCGCATAAATGGTAAGCGATACGGAGACAAGTCGATTGAAAGTGCACAATAGCGATCAATTTTACTTCATTAGGAACATATCGGCTTCAAAAGAACTCCCACTGCGAGATACTTCATCGACATAACTAAGCTAGTCATTTCGATGAAGTATCCATGGTAAATCTTGAATCTATTACGCTAAGAAAATTTACTCATGATTTTTGCCTGAAAAAAAGCTAATCTTGAAGAGCATACAAATATGTAACAAAGGAACTTCTATGCGCTTATCTATTACCATTTTCCTGCTATTTTTTACCCTATTCGCCCAAGCCACTGTGTATAAGTGGGTCGATAAAGACGGCAAGATACATTATTCGGATAAACCCATCGAAAACTCTGAAGCCGTCGAGTTTAAGAGTAATACTCAAAACCAGATCAAGTTGCAGATACCTAAGGCTAACGCTTCAGCTAGCAATGACGATCCCGAATCCTTAACTCAGTATAAGTTGAGTATCGCCTCTCCAGCCGAAGAGGAAACCATTCGGGATAACGAAGGCAAGATCACCATCATGGCTAGAATTTCCCCGGATTTGGAGTCCAAACATGTATTGGTACTTCTAATGGATGGGGTTGTTGTTGGCACTCCACAAACCAGCCCTATATTTAGCCTCAAAGATATCGACAGAGGCGAGCATAACTTTGTTATCAAGGCTGTAGCACAAAACGGCAAACAACTTGCATCAACACCTCCAAGAAAGATATACCTTCACAGAGCTATCATTAGTCGCCAGGGAACACCAACACCTTTTAGCGGTGTAAACTAGAAAAGGCATTTATTTTAGATAGTTAGCCATAATCTAGATATAAAACACTCAGTGAAGGGTATTGCACGGCGCACCAAAATGGTGCACTGTGATGGTGCATCGAATTTGCTGGGAGCTCTAATGGATCTGAAACACCTGTTCAATAACCTTGTTACCGCAGTCATGGTCATAGATGTAGATCTTAGGTTATGTTATGCCAATGCTGCAGCCGAGCAGTTATTAGGCGTCAGCAGCCATCGCTTAACTGAGCATTCTCTTGCAGATAACTTTCAAGTCTTAGGCGTAAGTACACAAATACTCAGTAATGCAATCAGGGATAATCAGGGGTTAACTGTCAACACTGCACCTCTAGTGACACTTGATAATCAACATCATACTGTGGATATAACCTTAACCCCATTAGAAGATGAGCAAGGTTTAGGCCTGCTCGAATTGAGACAGGTAGATCAGCAACGCCGAATTCATCAGCAATTGACTCTCGACGCGCAGCAACAGGCAGCACAATATCTAGTGCGTAATTTGGCGCACGAAATAAAAAACCCATTAGGTGGACTAAGGGGGGCGGCCCAACTGCTTTCTCGTGAACTACATGACCCCGAATTAAATGAGTTCACCGACATGATTATCGAGCAAGCCGATAGATTAAGAAATCTCGTCGATCGCTTGCTTGGGCCGCAAAAACCCACCCAACATACACTGCATAATATTCATGAAGTAATTCAAAAAGTGCTTAAGCTTGTCACCATGGCACTGCCGGAAAACATTCAATTCAAGCAAGACTACGACCCCTCAATTCCAGATATAAATATGGATCCGGAGCAACTTCAACAAGCTGTGCTTAATATTATGCAAAATGCGGTTCAGGCCTTGGAAGGTATTGGTGGCAATATAACCATAAAGACACGCACCCAACACCAAGTCACTATTGGTACCCAGAGGCATAAAATCGTGATTGCCTTGTCTATAATCGACAATGGCCCAGGCATCAAACCTGAGCTCATGGATACCTTGTTTTATCCTATGGTAACAGGCAGGGCTCAAGGCTCAGGCTTAGGTTTGTCCATATCCCATAACTTTGCCAGATTGCATGGTGGAAGAATCGACTGTGATTCGAAGCCAGGAGAAACCGAGTTTACAATTTTGCTGCCAATAAAAACCACATAAAAGACAGCGGTAAAAAGATGACAACAAGCACGACACCAATAAAAATTGAAGAGCATCACGGGAGAGCAGTATGACGGAGCAAGTTTGGGTACTCGATGACGACAGCTCTATTCGTTGGGTCGTAGAAAGAGCATTGAAAGGGGCGAAGATCTCTTCGGCAAGCTTTGCCGCCGCAGAGTCTCTATGGGAAGCACTAGAACTGTCACAACCTAAGGTGATTATTTCAGATATACGCATGCCAGGCACGGATGGACTCTCTCTATTAGAGAGGCTTCAAGCTCACTATCCTAATATTCCAGTCATCATAATAACCGCTCATTCAGACCTGGATAGTGCGGTGAGTGCATATCAAGCAGGTGCCTTCGAATATTTACCTAAACCATTCGATATCGATGAAGCCGTAACCTTAGTCGAACGAGCATTAACTCACTCTACAGACCAAACTATAAATACGGTAGAAGAGATACAAGTTAAAGCCCCCGAAATTATTGGTGAAGCACCGGCTATGCAGGAGGTATTTCGTGCGATAGGTCGTTTATCACGATCTTCTATTAGCGTACTCATCAACGGACAGTCAGGCACAGGTAAAGAGCTAGTCGCCAGTGCGCTACACAAACACAGTCCACGAAAAGATAAACCCTTTATCGCCATCAATATGGCAGCCATCCCCAAAGATCTGATCGAATCTGAACTCTTTGGCCATGAGAAGGGCGCCTTTACCGGTGCAGCAGGAGTCAGACAGGGCAGATTCGAACAGGCTAATGGTGGCACACTCTTTCTCGATGAAATTGGTGACATGCCTCTGGATGTTCAAACCCGATTGCTCAGAGTGTTAGCAGATGGTCAGTTCTATCGTGTCGGCGGCCACTCACCAGTACAAGTCGATGTTAGAATAATAGCCGCTACCCATCAAGATTTAGAGCTGTTAGTACAAAAGGGAGGTTTCAGAGAAGATCTCTATCATAGGCTAAATGTGATTAAGGTTCACCTCCCCCCATTGTCACAACGAAGGGAAGACATCCCTCAACTCGCCAGACATTTTCTTTCATCGGCCGCTAAAGAGATAGCAGTCGAACCTAAGATCCTAACTGCAGAAACAGCCAAAAAACTCTCGGAACTACCTTGGCCGGGTAATGTCCGCCAACTTGAAAATACTTGTCGTTGGCTCATGGTTATGGCATCGGGACAAGAGATACTACCTCAAGATCTTCCTCCCGAACTACTTAAGGAGCAAAACCAAGCCAAAAATCAATCATCGGGAGATCCAGCGAATTGGCAAGAGTCATTAAAATTTTGGATTGATGAACGACTCAGCGCAGGTGAAAATAATCTCCTCACCGAAGTACAACCCGCATTCGAGCGCATATTACTGGAAACGGCACTGGCCCACACAAATGGGCATAAGCAGGAAGCCGCCAAGCGACTCGGCTGGGGACGTAACACCCTCACCCGCAAGCTAAAAGAACTCTCGATGGATTAACGACTTCCTTGCAAAAAAACACTCAAGCCTACAAATAAATGTAGGCTTTTTTATGCCTAGAGCTTAGGGAAGAAACTGGTTCTTTGAATCCAGAGTATTTGGCTCTCGTAGATGTCAGGACAATTGCCCGGCTTGGAAGTTCTTTATTGATACCACTATTGCCTGGAAATGACCTACGACCCACATGGATGTGGGAAGTGTCACTTATGCAGGAGCATATCAGCGACCTCGCATAGTCCACGAAGTTGACACATGGGGGTGAAATTCAGGTGTTCTGGATGCGCAAGAACAAAGAGCGGAGGCGCCAGCCTGGGACCACAACATCTACTGCATAAGCTTTAAAAATTGGAATACGATTGAGGTTCATAGAAACTAGAGCGCTTGGAAATGGCCTAGGCTCACATGGGGGTGGAGACAGTGTGCTTAATGTACGCAGTACATTGCACTGTCGTAGCGCGTAATGACGTAGTCATGAAACTGGGGACCCCGCTCAGCGGCGTGGCGACCGCCATGAATGGCGGAAGTGTCGATATTGAACGACTATATGGATATAGGAGGTACGAGACCAAGGATGGACGAAGGTAGAATAATGCAGGAGCAATTATCGAGAGTAACGCAGGAGCAGTTACCGAGGAGTATTTATCGACCGACATCGACTCTTTATAAACCAAAGTGGCATTGCACGTGCGTGCTTAAGTGGATAAGCCACCTGATATCTGTACTGGTAAGCTTGAGCTAAACAGCCAAAACTTTATTAAATCCCAGACGCAAACCCTTTCCTACGCCACCCTTGGCGTTCAAGGATAAGTACTTCCTGTACAAAAAAGCCACCTTAATAAGGTGGCTTAGTCACTGTTAAGTCAGGAGTGCGCCTGGAAATGACAAATTGCAGACGTAAAAAGCGGAGGCGCCTTCCAATGGCCCGGCTTCGGGCAAGAGCTTCCCCCTACTAGCATATAAAAGGATGCATGCTGCGCATACGCTATCTATATTCCCCATGTGAGAAGCTCATTTCAAAAGC